>CANQWL010000028.1 GCA_947627555.1 uncultured Clostridia bacterium
ATAAACATCACCACCTCTCCTACGAAGATTCGTAAAAATTGGTGGCAAAACCACATCTGCTTTTTATCATTTCCTATATTTACCAATATATAATATTTTTAAATAAAAAACAAGCAAACAGAACAAATTATTGCAAAAATATATAAAGTTGCTCCCATATTACATATAGAGAGTTTTGTGGCTATTGTTCTAGGACACTACGTTTCTTCTATTGATATTATTTATTTTTAAAAGAAGAAAATTTCTCTTTTACACAAATTCTTCAAATGCTAAATTTGCTAAATCTAATCCCTTATTAGTAAGCTTTATTTTATCTAAATCAATCTCTATTAACCCATCTGTTACTAATTTTTCTAGTTCTTTTCTAAATACATAAATTGGGTTTTCTCCAAACTTTTCTTTAAATCTGTTTATACTTATTCCTTCTATTTTTCTAAGTCCTAATATCATATATTCTTTTTTAGCATCTTCAATGTTTTGAATTTCATGAACTATTTTATTTTTTTCTATATTTCCTAATTCAATATTTTTTATATAACTTTCTAAATTTTCTATATTAGAATATCTTTCATTATTTAAATATGAATGTGCTGCTGCACCTATTCCTATGTATTGTTTTTGTTCCCAACAATTTGTATTGTGTCTTGATTCTTTACCTTTTTTTGCAAAATTAGATATTTCATAATGATTGTACCCATTCAATTCTAATTTATTTTTCACATACCAATACATTTGTCTTTCTAATTCTTCTTCAGGTAATTTCAATTTTCCTTCATTAATTAATTTTTCTATTTTCGTATTTTCTTCTACAATTAAAGAATATACACTTATATGCTCTGGATTTAATTTAACTGCTTTTTCAATTGTGTCTTTCAAGTCTTGTATCGTTTGATTTGGAAGACCTAAAATAAAATCTATATTAATATTTTTAAAACCTACTTTTCTTGCCATTTTATATGCATCAAGGAATTCATCATATGTATGAATTCTTCCTATTTGTTTTAGTAGTTTATCATTTATGCTTTGCAAACCTATACTAATTCTATTAATTCCCGCTTCTATATAGCATTTTAACTTTTGTAAAGTTATAGTACCTGGGTTTATTTCTATTGTAATTTCTATATCTTTCCATTTAGTTTTATTGCATATTAATTTATCTTTTAAAGTTTCCATTATTTCTTTTATATAACATTCATCAATAAAAGAAGGTGTTCCCCCTCCTATATAAATTGTAGTAACATTATAATCTTTTATTTCATAAGAATGTATCTCTTTTATTATACAATCAATATATTCCCTTATTTTTTGTTCTTTATTTGCATAGGATACAAAATCGCAATAATAACATTTTTGTTTACAAAATGGAATGTGAATATATATACCTATTTCTTCTTTATTCAACTATTATCACCTTCTAAACTGGGTACTCTTAATTTAATTTTTGACAAAAATCGACAAAAAGATGAGACAAATAAAGACTGTCCCTATTGTCTCAATCTTCTGCTAGCTCTATTATTTTTTTTAAACGATAGTTTACTCCTGACTTGCCTACAGGTTTTTTTAGCATTTTTCCTAATTCTATTAATGATACATCTGGATTTTCTAATCTTAATTCAGCAATTTCTTTTAAATTATCGTTTAATTTATTAAATTTTCCATTTTCTTTTAGCTTATGAATTGCAGCAATTTGCTCTACTGAAGCATTAATTGTTTTATTTAGATTAGCTGTTTCACAATTTACTAATCTATTTACTTTTCCTCTCATTTCTTTTTGTATGCGAATTTCTTCAAATTTCATAACTGCTTTATTTGCCCCTATTAGAGCTAACATTTTTGAAATTTCTTCTCCTTCTTTTAAATAAATATAGTATTTATTTTTTACATTCATTTTTTTTACTTTTATATCTAATTTTTCTAATAAATAAACTGCTATTTCTAAAGTTTGATAGTTAGAGAAAATAATTTCTAAATGATATTTATTTTCAGGATTATTAATAGAACCTGAACCAAGAAACATTCCTCTTATAATTGCTTTTAGTTTTTCTTGATTATTTTCGAATTTGATTTCTTCTTTCATCAAAATTTCATTTTCATTTATTACAACAAAATCTTTTATATTTTTCTTTTTTACTTTTATAATAAATATTCTTCCATTTACATCAATGTCATGATTAATATTTAAATTAGATAATAATTTTGAAAATCTATTAATATTATAATCGCTTTCTGTTGTATATTCTATGTCATTTTTCTTTATATCTATATTACCTGAAACAAGATATCCTATTAATTCATATTTTACTAATTCTTTATTAGATAAATTTTTTAAATTATTCAACTCTTGTTTAATATCTGATGAAAAAGACATCTTTTTCCTCCTTATTTTTCTATTTTAGTTGTGCCATAATTACTCTATCATTTCCACTTAAATCTGTTTTTGATATTATATTTGCATATTGTTCTTGCTTGTTTAATAATTCAAGCACATCTTCTTTTTGGTCATATCCTATTTCTAAACATAAATATCCATTATATTTTAAATATTCAAATCCTTGTTTTATAATTTTTCGATAAAAGTCTAATCCATCATAACCACCATCTAAAGCAATATTAGGTTCTTTTTGTACTTCTTTATTTAAAGTACGAATTATATCTTTTTTTATATAAGGTGGATTTGATACTATCATGTCATATTTTTCTTTCTTTATATTATCAAATAAATCTGACTTTATAAAAGTTATTTTATTTTCTACTTCATTATTTTTTGCATTTAACTTTGCAACTCTTAATGCCTCTGCACTGATGTCTATTGCAGTAATTTCACTTTTTTCGATATATTTTGCAATAGATATTGCAATTACTCCACTACCTGTGCATAAATCTAATATTTTTTTTGCACCTATCTTTTTTGCTATTTTTACACTTTCCTCTACTAATATTTCTGTATCTGGTCTAGGAATTAGTACATTTTCATCTACATAAAAATTCATTTTCATAAACTCTTGACTATGTGTAATATGCTGCAATGGTGTCCCAGTTATTAATTTTTCGATATTATTAAAATACTGTGATTCTTGTATCTTATCTAACTGCTCATTATCATGCACTAGTAAGTATTGCCTTGATTTGTTTAGTATGTATTGCATAAGTAACCTTGATTTTAGATTTGGATTTTCAATTTCATTTGTCTTTAACATTATAGTTCCTTTTTTCATTGCTTCTTTTATTTGCATATTTACACCTTCTTTTTTGTAATTTTACAATAGGTAGTATCATAAGATATTAGACTTTTTGACACTTTATCTTTTATATTATAACTATTTTTATAATGTGTGGCAAGGGGTCATCCCCTTTTTGTTACACATTCTATTACTATTTTAAATTATAAAAAAGGCTTTATAATTATATTTTGAATAACTGCGTAAGCGACCAAACGAACGAAATGAGTGCGATTGAAGCAACTTACATACTAGTTTTTTCTATTATGAAAGTTGCGACACACAAAGTTATGAAAAAATATAATTATAAAGTCTTTTTATTATATTAAAAAATATAAGTGTGACAAAGGACGCCCCTTGTCACACTTGTTAAATTAACTAAAAAATCTTTTAAAATCTTGTTCATTAATTTTTTCTTTTTCTAATAATGCTTGTGCTATTGCATCTAGTTTGTCTTTGTGTTGTTTTAATAACTCTTGTGCATCTCGATAAGCTGTGTCTATTAATTGTTTTACTTCCTCTCCTATTTTATCTCCAATATTTTCACCAAACATTTGCATTTCATATGGTTCTTTTCCTTGGAAATCAATTGGTCCTAGAGTATCACTCATTCCATATTTTGTTACCATATCCCTTGCAATTTTTGTTGCTACTTCTATGTCATTACTTGCTCCTGTTGAAATATCATCTAATACTAATTTTTCCGCTGCTCGTCCGCCTAATAATGCAATTAATTTTTCTTGCATTTCTGTTTTTGAAATATAATATTTGTCTTCATCAGATTTGTACATTGTATATCCACCTGCAACACCTCTTGGGATAATTGATACTTCTTTTACATCTGTTTGTGTTGGTAGATATCTACTTACAACAGCATGTCCTGCTTCATGATATGCTGTTAACTTTTTGTCTTTTTCTGATATCACTCTTGCTCGTTTTTCTAAACCTACTGTTACTTTTTTAACTGCTTCTTCTACATCTTCATTTTCAATATCTTCATGTTGTCTTTTTGTTGCGATAATTGCCGCTTCATTTAAAATATTTGCTAATTCTGCTCCTGTGTAACCTGCTGTATCTTCTGCAATGCTTTCTAAATTTACATCTTCTGCTAATCTTTTTTCTTTAGCATGTATTTTTAATATTTCTAGTCTTCCTTTTAAATCTGGAGTTGGTATTGTAATTTGTCTATCAAATCTTCCTGGTCTTAATAATGCTTTGTCTAACATTTCTGGTCTGTTTGTTGCAGCAAGCACAATAATTGTTTCTTCTGAGCTAAATCCATCCATTTCTACTAATAATTGATTTAAAGTTTGATTGTTTTCTGTCTCGGCTCCACTATTAGATGATCTTCTTGCTCCAATTGCATCTATTTCATCAATAAAAACAATACATGGTGCTATTTTTCTAGCTTTTTCAAATAGTTTTCTGACTCTAGATGCTCCAAGACCTGCAAACATTTCTATAAATTCAGAACCACTCATAGAAATGAATGGGACATCTGCTTCACCAGCAATTGCCTTTGCAATTAATGTTTTTCCTGTTCCTGGTTTTCCATATAATAAAACTCCTCTTGGAACTTTTGCTCCCATTTTTGCAAATTTCTCTGGTCTTTTTAGAAAATCTACAATTTCAATTAATTCTTCTTTTTCTTCATCTAATCCTGCCACATCATCAAATTTAATTTTTGTTTTTCTTTCTGTGTCATCATATATTTTTCCTTTTTCTCCTAACCCTTGCATTTTAATAATCATTATTATTAAAATTATCATTAATGCTGTTGGTAAGAATGTAATAATTACACTAGATATTTGTGTAATAATACTTTTGGGTTTTTGAATTAACTCAATTTCATTTCCCTCTGCTACTTTTGTTTGAACTAATGTAATAAAACTTTCCGTATTTGGTACTATTGATGTTTTTTCTTCTTCTACATTTTTTACTTTTACTTTTACTGTAGTACTTCCTGTTGTCATTTCTACTTTTTCAATATTTCCAGATGACATTTCTTTAATTAAGTCTGTATATGCTAATGTTTTCTCATCTTTATTCTGTTTATTATTCATGTAATAAAAGCCTAATCCTACAGTGACAGCTAATAAAATAAGTAATATTACTATTGATATAATTAAATTATTTTTGTTCTTTTTATTTTCCTTCTCTTTTTGATTCATTATGTTTTTTCTCCTTCCTATATTTTATGCATTTAATCCTTCGGGTTCTTCTCCCTGATTATCATCATCATTTTTTTCTTTATTTTCTTTTCCTTCTGTTTTATCTTTTTTAGTGTCTTCTTTATTTTCTTTTTTCCCAGTTTCTTTATTTTGCTCTTTTTCTTTTTCTTCTTTTTCTTTCTCTTGTTCTTCTAATTGTTTCCTTACAATTTCTTGTGCCTCAACTATTTTCATTAGTTCTTCTTGTTTTTTAATAAATTCTGTCTTTAATAAGAATATCGCTGCTACTAAATAAATAGCTGCAACTGCTACATACATTACTTGGAAATATTCTATATTGTATTCTACAAAAACATTAATAGCTACATATATCGTATTTAATATAATAGATAATGTAAGTGCATAAATTGACATATTAAAAATTGCTACATATCTCATTTTAATTTTTGCAATCCATGTTGCGAAATATCCAAATACACTTAAAAATACTACATTTGAAATAGTAGTTAAGAAATACATAACAAAACTATATACTAATATTGTTAGAAATACACTTATATATAAATTTAATATTTGATAACTATTAGCATAACTTATAACATCTTGCTTATTAAATTGTGTAATTCCCATTTGCCCAAATATTTCATTATAATTATAGTTAATCGTTCCTGTTACTGATTGATTTTTTAAAATTACTTTATCTTTTAAAATTATTATTCCATTTCCTACATCTTCAATTTCATTTATATATTTATTAATTTCTTTTTCATCTTCTGTTTTTGTATCAATAATTGTTTTTCCTAAAACTGAATCTTTATCTGAAATAATAATTGTGTCTTCAGAATTTATGTCTAATTTTCCATCTTGATAAGAAAATTCTGGAAATTCATTTTGTAAATATGTTACTCCTTCTTGTATTAATTGATAAGTTTGATACATCATTCCTAAACAAAGTACAATTGCAAGTATTAAAACTATTTTTGCTAAATAACTAATTGATTTTCCTAATCCTTCTGCTGCCATATCAGGATATTTTTCTATTTTTGTTATGGAATACCATACTTTTTTAAAAAATCCTAATTTTAATTTTTCATCTTTTAATTGTTTATTATTTTGTTGTTCATCTTGTTTTTGTTTATCATTTTGTTGCTCATCTTGTTTTATTTCTTCTTTTTCTTCACTCATGCTTTATATTCCCTCCTTATGCTAGAGTCTACAAATTTTGGATTTACTTGAATAATAACTCTATCTCCAATATTTATGTTTTTATTTGTTATATCACAAACAATATGATAAGTTCCAATTCTACCTAAAACTTTACAAGTATTTTCTCCTATTTTTACATAGATTGCTTTTTTCTTTAAAAAGTCTTTTATTTCTCTTGAAATATATCTTAATTTATCAACTATTCTAAACATATCTCTATCATTTGACAAATTTATTCCATTCATATATCCACATGGAATAATAGCTATTTTTGTATCTTTTTTTGTTTTGTAAGTATTAGAATACCCTATATTAAAACCTTTTGGCAATTCTTTAATTTCTGCTACTTGAGATTCTAAATGGGCTATTTTTTTTAATCCAATATGATTTTTGAAAGATAATCTTCCTAAAAATGCAGACCCTATTCTTACTGCATTTAGATGCATATTAGGAAATTTTAAAAAAGCTGATGAATTGCAAATGTGTAACATTCCTGTTTCAATTTCATTCATTTTTAATACTTCAATTACATCAATAAATCTGTCAAATTGTTTTTTGGTATATTTATCATCATAAAAGCTAAGTGAAAAGTGCGAAAATGTTCCTTCTATTTTAATATTTTCAATACTTTTTAGAATTTCAATCATTTCATCTCTTTTTTGATATATGAAGCCATATCTTCCAAATCCTGTGTCTATTTTTAGATGTGCTCGTATTTTTTTATTTTTCTCTTTTCCTATTTCATTAGCAATTTCTGCTGATTCTTTTGAACCTATTGTTATAATAATTTTATTTTCTATTAATTTTTCTAAATCTTCTTTTATAGCTGTAGATGATAACATTAATATATCTTCTTTGATTCCTGCTTTTCTTAATTTTAATGCTTCATCTATTGTAGCTACTGCAAAAAATGATATTCCGTTATCAATTAAAATCTTTGTATATTCTACAATTCCTAACCCATAACCATTTCCTTTTACTACTGCTATAATTTTTAGTGAATTTCCATTATCATCTTTTCCGCTTTTTTCTGCATATTTTTTTATTTGTTCAATATTATGCTTTAAATCACTTTTATTGATTACTAAAGTATTCAATCTTTTCTCCTCTTTTTATTTTATATTTTTAAATTACTATAATTTATTTGTTTCTAACATTTAAATAAATAACAAAAAAGTGTAAAATTATTATTTTTTTAGTTTCATTTTTAATTGTCTAATTGTTCTAAACATTTTTTCTGAAAAACGATATAGTTTATAGGTTAATGGTTTAAATGGTAAGTAAACTTCTCCTATAAATTCTGTAAATGTTGCACCAAACCCTTGCTTAAATCTATATAATCCATATTGAGGATGATTTTCATCAACTACTCCTGACACTCCTCTAAAGTCATATATATCATCTTTTCTTTTAATTGCCATTTTTATCATTTCCCATTGTAATAAATAATTTGGCATTAGATTTCTATGTTCATTACTACTTGCTCCATATAAATACCATGTTTTATTTCCATAAAATATTGGTATTACTCCTGATATTGGCTTGTCTTCATAATATGCCATTAATACTTTCATATGTTCTGGTCCTAGGCAATCATACATTTTTTCAAAATATTCTAATGGACGAATAATAAATCCATCTCTTGCTCCTGTTTCTATCATAATTTTATGAAAGTCTTTTAAATCTTCTCTTGTTCCTTCCTTTACTGTAACACCTTTTTTCCCTGCTAGTCTAATATTGTATCTCCATTTTTGTTTAAATCCTGCCATTACTTCTTCTTCTGTTTTATCTTTAATATCTAACCTAAATACGTATCTTGGTTGAATTTCATCTTTAAAGTCTTTGGCATCATCTTTAATTCTGTATCCTAAGCTTGTTACTATGTCTCTAAAATTTTCATCATCACTTAAAATGTCTGGTTCCATTCTTAAAACTATTGCTTTATATTTTTTTGCAAGTTCTTTAGCTCCATCTGTTAGTTGTTTCATTACTGCAATATCATGAATGTCGCATACTGGCCCTCTTGATGAATACATTATATTTCCAAAAATGGGCATTTTTCTAATCCATACACATAGTGAACCTATAATATTTCCATCTTTATCTTCTGCTAAAATTACTTCTGGTTTCCAATTTGGCTTTTTTACTTCTGCCCATTCTAATGATTGTTGAAAATTACATCTTTCATGTTGTTCTAAAAAATCTTTATATTCTTTTTTCGATTCTTCGCTATCTACGAATCTCATTGATTTTCTCAATCCTCCTATTTTATTATTTACATTATATTGGTATTTTACACTAAAATGCAAAAATTTACAAGTAGTTTATCATTTTAGATTTGAATATATTGTTAAAAAATAAGAAACGAGAAAAAATTACAATCTCGTTCCTTTATTAATTATTTATACATATTTTTTATTATATTCTTTTTTCTTTTTTTATCACTTTTCTTATAATTATTAATAATACTAATAAAATTACAATTATTACTAGACCATACATAATTCCAGGTGTAATTAATATTTTCCTTTTTATATTAATTGAAGTATTAAATGTGCTTTGTTCTAAATTTTCATCTGTATATATATTTACATCTTCTACAAATTTCATAGTTAAATCATTTATTTCTATTTCTGTTTTGTCTTCTTGCTGTTTTGTTGATTTTACTTTAAATTTAAAATTCACTGATTTTTCTCCTATAAGATCAGTATCTAAATATACTACTTTTAGAATTCCTTCTTCTGGATAATCTTTTATATATACTTTTTCTGATAATTTTTCTATAAATTCTAATTTTGAATTATCATATTTTAAACAAAATGTTGCAGTTTCTATATTTTTATCTGTTTCTACTTTTACAATAATTTCATCATTTTCTTTTGTTTCTTGTAAGTCTGTTGACAAATTTAAATTTGCAGCATTTAATTTTGTTGACATTAGTAAAATTAACAATATTGATATTTTTGTTATTTTTATTAATTTATTTTTCATATATTTTATCCTTTTCATTTATATTAATATATATCTATAATATTTTTAATTTAAACATTATCTGTTTTTAATATATCTCCCTGTAAATTTCCTAAAAAGCTATTTATCATTATTGAAATATCTGCTGCATTTAACATTCCGTCTTTTTGTATATCTCCTGCAATATTACTTATTTCTGCTAAATCTTCATTTGTTCCAAGAAAATAATTTATTATTACACTTATATCTGCTGCATCTATTCTTCCATCTCCTGTTGTATCTCCATATACAATTGCAGAATATGTTGTCCCATTATCTGAAATTAATGATGTTCCAGTTCCTATTAATTTTGTATCATCTAAATCTATTGAATTTCCTGAAATATCTTTAATTTGTTGTATTGTTATTCCTTTAGATTGTAAGTATTGTACCATTTTATTTGCTTCTATACTTGGATTAGCAGAAGAAGCATTTGATACAATTTGTACTGTATTTTCTATATTTGCTACATTTTGAATATCTACATTACAATCGAGATCTACATTAATTGGTTCCTTTTTTAATATTACAACTAGATTTAAACGAATATCATATATGTCTGAAATATTTTCTATTGTGTATCTAAAATCTAATGAATTATCATTTTGAGTTTGATTAAAGATAATTGTATCACTTGTATCTCTTGATAAATAAAATTGTAAATTACCTGTTGGTAAAACATATCCTTCTGGTACTTCTAACACACTTATGTCAAATCTTTGATTATCTGTATAATCGTGTGGATATATTTTTAAATTAAGCCATCGTTTATTAGTTTGTCCTGTTTCTATTTCATCTTCTTGATTTATTTCTTTAAGTTTTACATTTGAAATTTTATTACCTTCTTCATCTTCAGCAGTTACATATACGTTGCATACAAAAGATTGGCTTGAAGCTCCAATAGAAATTGGATAAAGTATTGTATTTATAATTATTGCAATTAGTATTATACTTATAATATTTTTAATTATTTTTTTCATTTTCTTTCTCCTATTTAAAATATTTTTCTAATTTTATTGCATTATATCCAAAATATATTGTTGTTAAAACCAACATTATTTCAAGATATAAAATTTTACTATTACCATTTCCTGCTTTAGGTATACTTTTAGTAGCTATTGTTGTATTTTTGATATTATTTGATGTATTATCTTCTTTTCCTGTATTATTTATAGTATTATTATTTTTTGTTGCAGTATTACCTCCTGCTCCAGTGTTTCCACCTGCCTGGGTATTACCTCCTGCCTGGGTATTACCTCCTGCCCCAGTATTACCTCCTGCCTGGGTATTACCTCCTGCCTGGGTATTACCTCCTGCTTGAGTATTATCTCCTGCCCCAGTATTATTTTCATTTTCATTTTTTACTTCTTCTTGCATTTTTATTTCTGCATTATTTTGTATTCCCTGAATTTGATCATTATAATAAGATTTACTATCTTCTGATACAGTCATTGTTGCATTTGTTATATTGACTAATGTACTATTGCTTATTTCTGTTTTCAACTTGAATACTAATACAAATTCATCTATTCCTGTTCCTGTCATATCAGCATATATTGCTCTTACTATATTATCATCTGGATAATTTTTAACTGATAAATTACCTGTTTTTACTTCTTTATAATCTAATATTGAGCTATCATAGTTGCAATAAAAAGAAGCTGTCATAACTTTTTTATTTAGTTTTATTTTTATTTCAATATCATCATTAATTAAATATGAACTTTTATCAGTTTCTATTGCTATTTTTAAATCTTGATCATCTGCATATGTTTTATTAATTATTATTGACATAATTAATAAAATCCAAATAATTGCTAGTACAATAATTTTTTTTACTTGTTTTCTCACTTTCTTATTTCTCCTTTCTTTCATTTTAAATTATAGCTTTATACATTATAAAATTCAATATTTTTTATAAAATGTAATATTTTTAAACATTTTGTAATATTATTAAACATTTCGTAATATTGTTGTAAATTTTTCGTAAAATGTTTAATGGATATTCTTTAAATATTTTTACATAAGCTATCTTTTTTGATTATAGTAATCATCTTACCTTATTCTTTGTAACTAAAATAAAAAAACAAAATAACAATCCACGAGTAGAACCCGTGGATTGTTATTTTATTATTCTATTTCTTTAAAATTCTTTTTTTCTTCTTGCATTATTTGATGTTCATCTCTTTCTTGTCTAAGTTGAGCTGTATTCTTTTCAATTGTTGGTATATTCACTGTGGCTTTTCCTATCTCTTGTTCCGAAAATTGTATTTTTTGTTTTTTTATCTCTTTTATAAAGCCCTCAAAATCATGGATTTTAGATAAATCAATATTATTCTTTTCTGCCCATTCACTTACTCTTTCAATATTCTCTGGTGTTGTTATAATTGAATAAAGTCTTTCTGGATTTTCTTTAAATGAAATATTACCTATGAGCATACTAGTTTTACTTGTTTTTATTTCATTTTCATCTTTTGGTAATATAACAAATATGCAACCTGCAGGAAGATTATAATTTCCTATTAATCCAGTATAGCCTTGCACTGTCGTTTCTATTGTATTTTTTGTAGTAACAGATACTTGATCTGATACATCATAACTAGTTTCTGCACCAATTCTATCAACCGAAGATGATATCTCTCCATCTTCAATAATATGTTTAGCTGCATAAATCGAACATCCATGAAAACACAAATGTAAATCATCTGGAATTTCTGCTTTTACTTGTTTAGAAAATTCATCATATTGTTTTAGTCTATAATCTATATCTTCTTGACTTGATGGTCTTAAAAATTCTAATTTATTATCTATTTGCTCTAAAGCATATTCTCTTGATTGGATTGTTTTTTTAGCTATTTCTAATCTTAATTCTTTTTTGTCTATAGTATCATCCATTTCTATTTTTTTATACTTTTCTTTTGCTGTTTTAACTCGTTGTAATGCATTTTCTCGATTCTTTAACAAATTTCTTTTTTTTCTTTCAAATTCTTCAATATTATCCATCTTCTATTAATCTCCTAACTGATATGAAATACTTTTTTGAAAAAACTAATAATTTTTTCGTAAAATTTTTCTTTTTTCACTTCAATAGGTAAATTATTATTACTTTCTTCTTTTATTTCTTTAATATCTACTTTATTTATTTTGTTAAATATATCATCAGAATTATATTTTTCCTTCTTTTCTTCTTCAATTTTTTGTCTATCATATTTTTCTTTTGCTTCAATTCTTTCTTTTTGATATGGTGTAGCCCAATAATCTCTAAATATATTAGCAAATATAGCTTTAGTTTCTTCTAATAATTCCTGTTCCTCAAAAGCTTTATTTATATCAACAATAAAATTGTATTCTTTATCCATTTTTGTTTTAAATGTATCAAGCATTGTTTGTGGTATTTTATTTACACTTTCTTCTGGTACATATTTTAATATTTCTATAACTTCTTTATATGCCTTTGAATAATTATCTTCCATCTTTAGTTTCCTCCATCATATTCTGTGTTAGATTCTTTTTTTATAGGTTTATAATATGTTTAAGCTTTTGTTAATGGAATATATTTTTTCTGTTATATTATAATTTATCTATTACTGTTAGTATATTTTATTTTAAAAATTTCAATTATCTACAATTTTTTCTCTCTTGGATGATTGATACAAATATCAATCAATTTACTAAAGTATATCATAATTTTTATAAATTACAATAGTTATATTAAATCAATTATATATTTTCAAAAGAAAAACACGAGTTCAACAATAGCCGAGCTCGTGTTTCATTTTTGAAAATCCTACAGAATTATATAGACTTTATCAACTGCAACTGTTCTATGGTAGAAAGTTCCTATATCATAATAATGAATAAGAGTCTCTCCGTTAGAATCTTTTATACAGTAACCATAATTATCATCATCTTGAACGATAGAAATGCTCTCAGGAAGAATAACGCTGTAAAAAAAGTTGTCTGCTTCCTGTAATATCTTAATACCTAACTTTTTATAGATTTCAAGCAGATATTCTTCCTTATCATACTTTTTAGAATATTCAAAAGGTACTTCATCCTCATAGTAAATGGGAAGCATAGACTGACGGTTTGTTACCATATTCATAATATCATTTCCAAAGTCAATTGCAGAATCATTTTTCATACCTAACAATGCTCCTGCTAAGGTCATCATACCGGATAACTCAGTTACATCATTCTTGGGTTTAGGAGTAGAATTCTTTTCACGAAGATATCTCTTATAATGATTTTTGAAACAAGATATTTTTCAGGAATATCTCTTAATTTAATTTTTCCATACTTTCTGGCATTTACATAGTGACCAGGTATTAAATTGTCAGGAATGCATCTAACATTATCCCATCTATAAATCGGCATAACATCTTTGATGCCCTGTGAATAACCTTTCCGCTCGAACATTTCCTCGAGTCTCTTATAAGCCTGTAATTCTGTAATTTTCATATTTTGTACTCCTTATCTTTTTTTATTTTTACATGAAATTACGTGATTTGGAGGACATAGTGCCCTCCAAATTTTTGTAGGGCTACAAGTAATTAGTATTATATTTTTATAATCTAACCTCTTTTATTTTATCTCATAATTTTCAAAAAAAAGAAACCTCTTTCGAGGAAAAGAAATATTTTTCTTTTTTTCGCTTTGCTAGTCGTCTTTTTTCTTACTATCTGTACATAAGCACTGACCAAATGTCATAATCTGATATGCAACAAAGAAATCTATGCCAAAGAGTTTTGTAGCTCCCCAAGTTGCAAATAGTGTAATTGCCAATGCAACAGCTGCAGCTAACACTACGAGAAAAGATATTCCATTCGCCTCTGCTGCACTCCCACTAATCAAACCTCCAATTATGAGAATTACAATAAAGGCTAAAATAATAAGGATACTAACACTGAGTCTGATGTAAAGAAATGCCTTTCCTTGTGTAGTCAAGCCAAGCTTGTCAGATACTAAGAAACTTAAAACAAAGCAGATGAACCATAAAGCAAATTTTTTTAACATAATCATGCCCTCCAATTTCTTTTATTGTTGTTTTCTTGTTATATATGTAAAACCAAAAAGTAAGAGGATATTTCCTCCACTAATTAGTGAATACAGGAATCATTATATAAAAAATTTATATATATATATTATACTATATTTTACATAAGAAATCAAATTTTCGGTATTTTTGGACAGTATACGGTAGCCAGCAAAGCAGTATGAATAGCTTATTTTCTAAATTTATATTGTGATTATGTAGAAACTAATAATATTCATATGGAAATAATCCTATGCGACCAAAAACTTACACTTGTACAAAAACTGGGTGTTGACAAGTCAAAATCTTTTTATTATGGCAAAGCTGTATTTTCTGCCTTTGAAAAAATTTTTACTAATTTTTAAAAATATGGCAGAAAGAAAAGAATAATTGTTATAGATAAATTTGTAATCCTTACTGAAAAGTTAGACCCAAAGCGTTCTCGACCCCTAAAATTATTATTAGAAGTTCTTATATTTAAAACAAGAGAATATCAGTTATACGGGGTAACTTTATATAAAAAATCTGTGTAATTCAGATATATCAAAAAATATAGTAAAAAGTATAGCTGTAAAATATTTAAGTAAATTATTAGAATAATAAAAAAAGTTCTTACAAAATTATAAAATCCTATAAGAACATTCAAACTGGAGCAGGTAGTGGGAATCGAACCCACGTCATCAGCTTGGAAGGCTGAGGTTC
>CANQWL010000029.1 GCA_947627555.1 uncultured Clostridia bacterium
AAAAAGGTCTTTTATATGAAGGACATAAAGTTATGCCATATTGTCCAAGATGTGGAACAGCTTTATCTTCACATGAAGTAGCACAAGGTTACAAAGATGTTAAAGACTTAACTTGTATTGCAAAATTTAAAATAGTTGGAGAAGATAAATATATTTTAGCATGGACAACAACACCATGGACCTTACCTTCAAATTTAGCACTTTGTGTTAACAAATCTTATGAATATGCTGAAGTAAAAGTAAATATTGCAAAAGAAGATGAAGAAGCAAATTATGAAACATATATTTTAGCAAAAGATTTAATTGAAAAAGTTTTAAAAGATAAAGAATATGAAATTATAAAAACTTTCAAAGGAAAAGAGCTTTTAGGAACAAAATATGAAAGATTAATGCCATGGGGAGAAGTAGAAGGAAAAGCTTTCGAAGTAATCCATGGAGACTATGTAAATTTAGATGATGGTACTGGAATTGTTCATATTGCACCAGCATATGGTGAAGATGATAGTTTTGTATCAAAACAAAATGGAATTACATTTATAAATTTAGTAGACAAATCAGGAAAATTTGTATCTGAAGTAGAACCTTGGGCAGGAAGATTTGTAAGAGATTGTAATGAAGATATCTGCAAATGGTTAGCAAATGAAAACAAATTATTTAGTAAAGAAAAACACTTACATTCATATCCACATTGTTGGAGATGTGACACACCACTTCTTTATTATCCAAAAGAAAGCTGGTTTGTTGCAATGAGCAAGTTAAGAGATGAGTTAGTAGCAAACAACAATAAAGTAAATTGGTATCCAGATACAATTAGAACAGGAAGATTTGGAAAATTCTTAGAAAACGTAATTGATTGGGGAATTTCAAGAGATAGATATTGGGGAACACCACTTCCAGTATGGACATGTGAAGATGAAAATTGTGGTCATCAAGAATGTATAGGGTCTATTGAAGAACTAAAAGAAAAAGGAATAGAGGTTCCAGATGATATAGAACTTCATAAACCATATATAGATAACGTACATTTAAAATGTCCAAAATGTGGAAAGAAAATGAATAGAGCAAAAGAAGTAATAGACTGTTGGTTTGATTCAGGATCAATGCCTTTTGCACAATGGCATTATCCATTTGAAAATAAAGAAATGTTTGATAATAATTTCCCAGCAGGATTTATTTCAGAAGCAATTGACCAAACAAGAGGATGGTTCTATACACTAACAGCAATAGGAACAGCTTTATTTGGAAGAACACCATTTGAAAATTGTATAGTATTAGGTCATGTACTAGATGAAAAAGGACAAAAAATGTCTAAGTCAAAAGGAAATGGTGTAGATCCTATGCTATTGTTAGACCAAGTAGGAGCAGATGCAACAAGATGGCATTTCTATACAGTATCAGCACCATGGCTTCCAACAAGATTGGGACTAAACAATGTGCAAGAAACACAAAGAGGATTTTTAAGTACATTATGGAATGTATATTCATTCTATGTGTTATATGCAGAAATTGATCAATTCAATCCATTAAAATATCAAAACTTTAAACTTACAAATGTAATGGATAGATGGATTATTTCGAAATTAAATACATTAGTAAAAGAAGTAGATGAAAAATTAGAAAGTTATGATATTACATCAGCTGCATTACAAATTGAAAGTTTTACAGATGAATTATCAAATTGGTACGTACGTAGAAATAGAGAAAGATTTTGGTTAACTGAACTAACAGATGAAAAAATTGGAGCATATGTAACATTATACAAAGTATTAACAACTCTAATAAAAGTAGCAGCACCATTTGTACCATTTATGACAGATGAAATTTATCAAAACATAGTAGTAGGATTAGACAAAACAGCGCCTGAAAGTGTACATTTATGTTTATGGCCAGAAGTAGATGAAACAGCAATTGATAAACAACTAGAACAAGAAATGGGATTAGCTTATAAAATAGTAAAACTAGGAAGAAGTGCAAGAAATTCTGCAAATATCAAAAATAGGCAACCACTATCTGAAATGTTAATTTCAATAGATACATTACCAAAATACTATGAAGACATTGTAAAAGAAGAATTGAATGTAAAAAGAGTTGAACTTGGAGCAGAAATGTCTGAATATGTAAACTTTGAAATTAAACCAAACTTACCTGTATTAGGAAAAGAATATGGAAAATTAATTCCAAAAATCAAAGAAGAAATAGTAAAGAAAAATCAAATGGATTTAGCAAATACAGTAAAAAATGGAGGAGTAGAATATATTGAAATTGATGACGTGCAAATAGGACTAAATTCAGAAAACTTACTTGTAACAATGCAAGGAAAAGAAGGATTTGCATTTAGTGGAGAAGGAGAAATAGGAGTTGTATTAGATACACATATAACACAAGAATTAAAAGAAGAAGGATATGTGCGTGAAGTTCTATCAAAAGTACAAAATATGAGAAAAGACAAAGGATTTGAAGTTCTAGATAAAATCAATTTATATGTAGCAGGAAATGAAATGTTAGAAAAAGTAATTAAAGAAAATGAAGAATTAATCAAACATGACACACTAGCAGTAAAAATAATTTATAATCAAGAAAGAAAAGAATACACACAAACAAATATTAATGGCGAAAGCTTAAATATTGATGTTGAAGTTGACTAAGGGGCACGTTCCCTTAGTCATTTTTAGTTACAAAATATCCTAAATCACTTGACAGTTTACAATAATAAAGTTAAAATATAATAGGTAGGAAAAAATATATGAAATAAATACATATATATATTTTATTCGAACATTGAAAATAAAATAAGAAAGAGGTGTATGATTATGAACATTTTAATCATTATCGCCGCTGTCTTAATCTCATTTGCAATTGGAGTACCAATAGGTATGGCTTATAGAAAAAAAGTTGCAGAATCTAAAATTCAAGGAGCAGAAAACGAAGCAAAAAGATTAGTTGATTTAGCAAAAATAGAAGCAGAAAATCTAAGAAAAGAAGAGATTTTTAAAGCGAAAGAAGAAATAATGAGCAATAGAAAAGAGTTAGATCAAGAGATTAAAGAAAGAAGAGGCGAAATACAAAAACAAGAAGCAAGATTAATTCAAAAAGAAGAAAATTTAGAAAAACGTTCAGAAAATTTTGAGAAAAAAGAGCAAGATTTAGAAAGAGAGTTACAAGATATTGAAAAACAAAAAGAAGAAATTGAAAAACTACATGAACAAGAAATAGAAGAACTTCAAAAAATTGCTTCTTTAACAAGAGAAGAAGCAAAAGAAAGATTATTATCTGAACTAGACAAAGAATTAACAGCTGAAAAGGCATCTATTATTAGAGAAAAAGAGCAAAAAGCAAAAGAAGATGCAATAAAAAATGCGAAAGAATTATTAGCATATGCAGTACAAAAATGTGCAGCAGACCACTCACAAGAAACCACTGTTTCAATTGTATCTCTTCCAAATGATGAAATGAAAGGAAGAATTATCGGTAGAGAAGGAAGAAATATTAAAGCATTAGAAACACTAACAGGAGTTGACTTAATTATTGATGATACACCAGAAGCAGTAGTTTTATCAGGATTTGACCCATTAAGAAGAGAAGTTGCCAAAATTGCACTAGAAAAATTAATTGATGATGGTAGAATTCATCCTTCTAAAATTGAAGAAATGGTAGAAAAAGCAAAAGAAGAAGTTGACAATACAATAAAAGAAGAAGGAGAAAGAGCTGTACTTGAAAGTGGAGTAATTGGACTTCATCCAGATTTAGTAAAATTGTTAGGAAAACTAAAATATAGGACAAGTTATGGACAAAATGTTTTAAATCATTCAATTGAAGTTTCTAATTTAGCTAGAATTATGGCAGAAGAACTTGGATTAGATCCAAAACTAGCAAGAAGAGCAGGATTATTACATGATATTGGAAAAGCACTAGACCATGATATGGAAGGAACACATGTTGAAATAGGTGTAGAGGTGCTTAAAAAATATAAAGAAAATCCATTAGTTATTAATGCAGTTGAAGCACATCATGGAGATGTAGAACCACAAACATTAGAAGCAGTATTAATACAAGCTGCTGATGCAATTTCTGCATCAAGACCAGGAGCAAGAAGAGAGACATTAGAAGCATATATCAAAAGATTACAAAATCTTGAAGAAATTGCAGATTCTTTTGATGGAGTTGAAAAATCATTTGCAATTCAAGCAGGTCGTGAAGTTAGAATTATTGTAAAACCAGATAAAATTTCAGATGACCAAATGACAATTTTAGCAAGAGATGTTGCTAAAAAAGTTGAAAATGAAATGGACTATCCAGGTCAAATTAAAGTAAATGTAATTAGAGAAACAAGAGTAGCTGATTACGCAAAATAAGCAAAAGTAAACTAAAAATAAGTAAATAGAAAAGCGAATTCAAAATATTTAATAAAATTTAAATATTGGATTCGCTTTTTAATATGTAAAAAAGTTAAGGCTTTTCCATTTCTAGTTTCATTTTTTAAGTCAAACAGGAATCAATATAATTAATTTTGAAGATATTTTGTTCATTGCATTCAAAAAGAACTTGTAATGTAAGAAAATGCGCCTCTTTCACTTAGGCTCAATCAATTATTTAACATTTTGAATAAATAATTTGTGCAACTGGAATTAGTTTAGAAATTTTTTAAGCATTTTATGGAAAGAGTTCACGTTAGTGGAAGGGTGCCATAAAATGCTTTTAAAATTTCTTTACTAATGTAAGGAAATCAAAGTATTTATGAAAAATATTAAATAATTGATTGCCCATGAACATTCCTCATTTTCTTACATAAACAAGTTCTATTTTTCTTTCCATTCAAGTAATATCTTCAAAATTAATGATATTAATCCCTGTGTTAGACAACCAAAATTAAAATTTTAAAAAACTTGCCTAAATAAATAAAATATAGTAAGATATAAAAAAACAGAAAGAAGGAATTAATTTGAAAATTTTAGCTATTGGGGACTTAATTGGAGCAGCAGGAATTAATGAATTAAAAAATAAATTACCACAAATAAAGGAAAAAGAAAAAATAGATTTTGTAATAGTAAATGGAGAAAATTCAGCAGAGGGAATGGGAATTACAGAAAAAAATTTTAAAGATATTCTAGCACAAAATGTAGATGTTATTACAATGGGAAATCATACTTGGGGAAAAAAGGATATTTTTAAGTTTATAGATCACCCAAAATTAATAAGACCTGCAAACTATCCTAAAGGAATTGTAGGAAAGGGATATAATATTTATAATTGTAAAAACAAGAAAATAGCAGTTATTAATTTAATTGGAAGAGTTGATATTAATGTACTTTCAGAAAATCCATTTATTATAGCAAAAGATATTATAGAAAAAATACAAAATCAGGTAGATATAATTATTGTAGATTTTCATGCAGAAGCAACAGCAGAAAAAATTGCAATGGGACATTTCTTGAATGGAAAAGTAACAGCAATATATGGAACACATACTCATGTTCAAACAGCTGATGAAACTATTCTAGATAAAGGAACAGCATATATTACAGATATTGGAATGACAGGACCAAAAAACTCAGTTATTGGAATGGATATACAAGCTTCAATTAAAAGATTTGAAACTACATTACCAGAAAGATATAAAATTGCAACAGGTAAATGTATATTAAATGGAATTATTTTAGATATAGATGATGAAACAAATAAAGCAAAAAATATAACAAGAATAAGATTATAGATTTTATATAATTAAACTTTAACTACATTTAATGAAATAGCTATATATCAGTAAGAACAATACGAAATATTAAATCTCATTTGTCGAAAATAGAATTTTATTGCGATGAAAACTTATAAAAATTTTTATAAAATACTTTACATCAATTTCCAAATATTGTAAAATAAAAATTGTAAAAGTTGCAACAAAAATAAAATTTATAGGAGGCAAAAGAAAATGGAAATTTTAAAAATTTCATCAAAATCAAATCCTAATTCAGTAGCGGGAGCAATAGCTGGATTAGTAAAAGAATCAAATAAGGCAGAAATGCAAGCAATAGGAGCAGGAGCATTAAATCAAGCTGTAAAAGCTGTGGCAATAGCAAGAGGCTTTGTAGCACCAGCAGGGGTAGACTTAATTTGTATACCATCATTTGCAGAGGTAGAAATAGAAGGTGAAGATAGAACTGGTATCAAATTAACAGTAGAGTCAAGAATTTAATAAAATAATAATAAAATGGGGCAGACTGCATAAGTAGTCTGTTTTTGTTTATAAAAATGTTATTACAAATAATTACATTAAAAACAAATTAAATTTGAATAATAACTACAAATAAAAAATAGCAAAATTAATTTTATAAAAGCTTGAAATTTTATACAAATTAATATATGATAGCAGAAGTAGAGGTGAAGTATGAAATCTAATTGGATTAAATATATTTTTATATTTTTTATAATAATAATTTTAATATTTTCAATATATAAAATAAAAAAAGATGAACAAGAAAAAATATTAGAACAGCAAACAATTAGTATAGAAGAAGAAAAAGTAAGAGAGATAAAATTAGGAATATCACAAATGGACACAATAAACCCAATATTAAGTAACAATAAAAATGTACAAGATATTGCAAAACTAATTTATGAGCCATTAGTAAATTTAACATCAGACTATAAAGCAGAGCCATGTTTAGCAGTAGAATGGGCAAAACAAAGTGATAATTCTTACTTAATTAAATTAAGAGAAAATGTAAAGTGGTCAGAAGGTCAAAGATTTACAGCAGAAGATGTAAGATTTACTATTGACAAATTAAAAGAGATACAATCAGTCTATTCGTATAATGTACAATATGTTATAGGAGTTGATATAGTAGATGATTATACAATAAGAATTAATTTAGATAGAGAGATACCATTCTTTGAGTATTATTTAACATTTCCAATACTATCAAGTGAATATTACGAAGCAGAAGACTTTGCAAATACTGAAAAAAATAATGCTCCCACAGGAACGGGAAAATATAGAATAACGCAAGCAGAATCTTCTTATCTTACATTAGAAAAAAATATGTATTGGTGGAATAAAAATACAAATCTGTCAATAGAAAAAATAACGATAAATTTATATTCTTCAGTTGGAGAAATGTATAATAGCTTTAAAATAGGAAATTTAGATTTAATTGCAACAGATAATGAAAATGTACAAGACTATATTGGAACAATTGGATATAATCCAAAAGAAATAAAAGGTAGAAATCATACATTTTTAGCAATTAATACAGGAAACTATTTTTTAGGAAAACAAGAAGTAAGAAAAGCAATTGCATATTCAATTGATAAAGAAAATATTGTATCTAGTGTGTTTAACAATAAATATTTTACAAGTAGTTTTCCCTTAGATTACGGAAATTGGTTAGTTCAAGGACAAGATGTAAGTTCAGGATACAATCTAGAACAAGCGAAGCAAATTTTAGTAGAAAATGGTTGGAACTATCGTTCCCAATATTGGCAAAAAACCGAAAATGGAAAAACAGAAAGAATGGTATTGAATTTATTAGTAAAAGCTAGTGATGCTTCAAAAGTTGCAGTAGCACAAAATATAAAATCACAATTAGAAAATCAAGGTATTAGAATAAACATTGTTCAAGCATCAGACCAACAATACACAGCTAGTATAAATACAAGAAATTATGATATAGCATTATGCAATATTACTCTTTCACTAACACCAAGTTTAGAAACATTTTTTGGACAAAACAACCTTTCTAATTACACAAACGAAGAAGTTACAAATATTATGAATGAAGTGAAAAATACAACAGATGAAAATGTATTAAAAGAAAAATACCAAAGATTATTAGAAATTTATAAATCTGATATTCCATATATAAGTTTATATTCTAATAAATATATGGTAGCTTATAATTCTGGATTAGTAGGAGATCTTACACCTAATTGGTATAGCTCATTTTATGGAGTAGAAGGATGGTATAAATAATTTATTATAAAAAAAGCTTGACAAAACAAAAATTTGGTATATAATAGATTCATCAAACAAAAGTTCAACTAAATGTTAATAAGAAATTTATGAATAGATTTCAAAATATACAGATAGTTGATACAGTATACCAAAGGTAAAAAACACATTAAATTTAAGGGAGGAAAAAAACATGGGAGAAAACACAGAAAAAAAGAAAGCACTAGAAATGGCAATGAGCCAAATAGAAAAACAATTTGGAAAAGGTTCTGTTATGAAACTAGGAGAATTTAAAGCAATGGAGGTAGAAGCAATACCAACAGGAGCTTTAAGTTTAGATATAGCATTAGGAATTGGAGGAGTACCACGAGGAAGAATTATTGAAATATATGGACCAGAATCTTCTGGAAAAACGACACTAGCATTACATGTTATAGCAGAAGCACAAAAAACTGGTGGAGAAGCAGCTTTTATAGATGCTGAACATGCATTAGACCCTATTTATGCAAAAAAACTAGGAGTAGATATAGATAACCTAATTGTTTCTCAACCTGATACAGGGGAACAAGCATTGGAAATCACAGAAAGTTTAGTAAGAAGTGGGGCATTAGATGTTATTGTTGTTGACTCTGTTGCAGCATTAGTACCAAAAGCAGAAATAGATGGAGATATGGGAGATTCTCATATGGGATTACAAGCAAGATTAATGTCACAAGCATTAAGAAAATTAGCAGGGGCACTAAACAAAACAAAGACAGTTTTAATTTTTATCAATCAATTAAGAGAAAAAATAGGAATAATGTTTGGAAACCCAGAAACAACAACAGGAGGTAGAGCACTTAAATTCTATGCATCTGTTAGAATGGATATTAGAAAAATAGAAAATATCAAACAAGATGGAGAAATAACAGGAAGTAGAGCAAGAGTTAAAGTAATAAAAAATAAAGTAGCACCACCATTTAGAGAGGCAGAATTTGACATTATGTATGGAGAGGGAATTTCTAAAGTAGGAAACGTTTTAGACATGGCCGTTAATTTAGATATTATAGAAAAAGCAGGTTCATGGTTTAGTTACAATGGCGAAAAAATAGGTCAAGGAAGAGAAAATGTTAAAAAATATCTACAAGAAAATCCTGATATTTTAGAAGAAGTAGAGAAAAAAGTAAGAGACAATTTTGCGAAAGCTTTTGAACAAAGCTTAGGCGAAGAATTACCTAAAATTGATGATGAAGATGATGAATAATTAAATATATTTATAAGGAAAAAAGAATGTATACAATAGAAGAATTTGATAAAGAAAAAACAAAAGTATTAAGATATATACTATACAAAAAAAGAAGCGAATATGAAATAAGAAACAAATTTAATAAAATAATGGATAATAACTTACTAGAAGACATTATAGAATATTTAAAAGAAGCAAACTATATAAATGATAAAGAATATATAGAAAAGACAATAAACAATTTTATTGCTTTAAAAAATTTATGCATTAAAGAAATAAAATATAAACTTATAGCAAAAGGGTTAAACAAATCAGATATAGAAGACTATATATACGAAAATAAGGAAGAATTAGAACAATATGAGATAAAATCAGCAGAGAATATTATATATAAAAAATCAAGTTCTATGGAGCAAGAAGAAATAAAACAATATTTACTAAAAAAAGGTTATAAAATAGAAAACATTGAGCTAGCGTTAGATATCTTATAGAAAGTTTTTATAAAAATTAATTTACTATTAAATATAATAAAACAAGGAGAAAAAACATGCCAATATTAACATTAGAAACAGAACAATATCCAATAAAAATAGATAATTTTGAAGGACCACTAGACTTGCTATGTCATTTAATAGATAAAAACAAAATGGATATTTATGATATTAATTTAAGTGAAATAACAGATCAATATATGGAATACATAAAGCAAAATGAAAATTTAAATTTAGAAATAGCAAGTGAATTTCTTGTTATGGCTTCAACTCTTTTATATTTAAAATCTAAAAATCTTCTTCCTAAAAAAGAAGAAGATGAAGAAGAAATTACAGAAGAAGAGCTAATTCGTAGAATTATAGAATATAAAAAATACAAAGAAATTAGTAAAACATTACGAGAAAATTATCTTATATTTTCTAATAGATACTTTAAGATGCAAGAAGATATAAAATTACCAAAACAAAAGTTAGAAATACAATATGAAAAAGAACTTATTCCTTCAATATATAAAAACTTGATAGAAAGAAGTAGTGTAAGATTAAATCAGAATGCTAAAAATATTGAAAAAATTGCAATTGTAGAAAATTATACAGTAGCCAGTAAGGTAAAAGAAATGTTTAGAGTTTTAATTAAACAAAAAAGATTTGTATTTAATCAGTTATTTTCGATAAAAAAACATAATAAACAAGAAATAGTAACAGCTTTTTCTGGCTTATTAGAATTATCAAGAAGAAATAAAGTTGAAACAGAGCAAGAAGAATTATTTGGAGATATTAAAGTAGAAAAAGCAAAAAAAGTAGTATAGAAAAAAAGATTGTTTAAAAGAAAAAAATATGGAAAAACTAATATTATATCATCTAAAAGGAGGCGATAGTATTGGTTTTTCTTTTTATTTTGATATCAATTTTTATTCTTATTATTTTATCTAGAATAAGGATTGAAATTATTAATTTTAAATTTTCATCCCAGACAAAAAGACATATTAACAAAGAATATAAAATAGTAATAAAGCTGTGTATATTTAAAAAAGTACCTATTATAAATGTAAATATAACAAAAACAAAGCTAGAGAAATTAAACTTAAAAAATAAAATAAAAGATATTAATCTAAAATTAATTCAAAACAAAAATAAATTAGACAAAAAAGTATTACAAACAATGAGAAAATTAAATATGAATATTGATTATATTAATTTAAAAATTGAACTAGGAACAGAAAATGCTATGTTGACAGCTATTATAGTTCCAGCTATTAGTACATTTTTAGCTATTTCACTTAGGAAAAAAATAAATAATTTTGAAAATTTAATATTTTATATAGATCCAATATATATTAATCAAAATTTAATAAATATAGAACTTTCAGGTATATTTGAAATAAGAATGATACATATTATAAGTATCATATATAGATTAAGTAATAAAAAAGGAGTGGGTAAATATGAGCGAACATCCAATAGAAGGTCTTATGATTACAGCTATGAATAGTATTCAAGACATGATAGATGTAAATACAATTATTGGTGAACCAATAGAAACATCAAATAATATTGTTATTATACCAATATCAAAAGTATCTTTTGGATTTGCAGCAGGAGGTAGTGAGTTTAAAGGAGAAACAGTTGATGAATACACAAAAAGAGATAAAGAAGAACAAGTTCAATATCGTTTGCCATTTGGTGGAGGATCAGGAGCAGGAGTTACAATTAATCCAATTGCATTTTTAGTAATTCAAGAAAATAATGTAAAACTAATGCCAGTTAATCATGCATCTTCATTAGATAAATTACTAGATTATGTTCCAGATATAATTGAAAAAACAAATAATATGATGAATCGTTGTATGCAAAATAAAAAAGAAGAAACACAAAGGATATTAAATGAAATGCAAAATAAGCATAATAAAAGCATGAAAAAAGAAGAAGAAGATAAAAAAGCAATTGAGAAAAAAATTGAAAAAGAAGTAGAAAAAGTAAAACAGCCAAAAGATTTTGAGGATACAGCTTATGAATTTGAATATGATGAAACAATGGAAGATGAATAAAGTCAACATAATATTTCAAAGATTTTAATAAAAAAGTAGATATTATATGAAATGAACCCAAATTATTAGACAAAATAAGCTTAATAAGGAGGGACATTTCATATAATATCTACTTTTTATATATCAAAATTATTTCATACATTCTATAATTTTAGCTTCTCAATAAATCTACCCATTTATAAATAATGTGTTTTGACATAGTAAACAAATTGATTTTTTCAACACTATCTTTAGCTATGATATTAATGGTAGACAAAGGTTTACCGATTTAAAGTGAAAGTAACTTCACCTAACTTTTGACCAGCAGAAATAGGAGCTGAAATATTTTCTTCTAATGTTAAGTTTTGTTCAATATTTTTGTCATTTCCTTTTTCTATCAATGTACCTGCATTTTGTTCATAAACAGCATCAACATTTGAAATAATACCTTTATTTACTAAGATATTTTTAACAACATCTCCTTTTTTACCAAACTCTTTAAAAGAAAATGTATTGAAACCATAATCTAATAATTTTTGAGCTTCCATAAACCTTACTTTTGTAGAAGGAGCTTTCATAATAACAGCAATTAAAGATAAATTATCACGAGTTGCACTAGCAGATAAATTATATAAAGCAAGGCCAGTAGAACCAGTTTTTAATCCAGTTGCACCTTTATAGGTTTTAATTAATTTGTTTGTGTTGGAAAGCTCAGATTTACCATCACGAAGAGAATCAGTCCAAATAGTTGTGTAATTTGTAATGGATGGATGATTATTTAATAATTCTTTTGACATTAATGAAATATCATAACTTGAGGTTACATGACCATCTTCATCTAAACCATGACAATTTTTAAAACATGTATCATTCATACCTAGTTCTTTTGCCTTGTCATTCATCATTTGCACAAAAGCTTCTTCAGAGCCGCCAATATACTCTGCCATTGCTACGACACAATCATTAGCTGAAGCTACACAAATTGCTTTTAACATTTCATCTACTGTTAAGCTTTCTCTAGGGTCTAACCATATTTGTGAGCCACCCATAGAAGCAGCATTTTCACTACATGGAACATTGTCAGTTAAAGAAATTTTTCCACTATCTAAAGCTTCCATAATAAGTAAGATACTCATCACTTTAGTTACAGAAGCAGGCCTTAATTGCTCATGCTCATTATGAGAATATAAAACTTGCCCTGTTGTTTGTTCAATTAGAATTGCTGATTCTGACTCCAAATTTAAAGAATTATTTTTGGCTTCATCATTAGTAGTTGATGTGCTTACAAGATTAGCATTTGAGACATTAGTATTTTTAGAATTATTAGTAGTTGAATTGTTAATAATGTTTGCAGATGTTTCATTTATATTTGAACTACTAGACCATACATAGATAGAGTCATTGTCAATTGCAATACAAGGTATGCAATAAATAGTAAAAAAAATCAAAATAAGTGATAATGATATTAAAATTTTATTTTTTTGCATGATAATCCTCCCATAAAAATAATGATTCTTTTTATTAAACTATATGAGGTTTAGATAAGAAAAAGAACATATAAAATCATGTTGTTTTTATTATGTTGTAAGAATTTTTGCTTTGTGTATAGAAAGTTTTGCAAAATATAATAACAAGCAAATATACAACAAAAAATAATATCAATTTAGCAATTACATACCATATAAAATTTTCAAAGGAAAAATTAAATAAACAAGTAGCAAAATAACTAACAATACTTGCAAAAACAGGTAAAAATATATACTTTTTAAAAGACAAATGGAAAGGGATAGATTTTCTTAATTGAAAAATACTAATAGAAAAATTTAATAATTCACTAGCATATATGCTAAAAATATATCCCTTCATTCCCAATATAGGAACTATAAAGTAAAGAATTGTAATTGTAGAAATTAAGTCTAAAATATTACAACACATAACTTGAAAAGACTTATTAATTCCTTTCAATAAATTATCAATAATAGTATCTATATACATAAAAAAGACTAGTGGAGACAATAGTTTAATCCAATTTGCACAACTTAAATCTTGATAAACCATATAACTAATTTCTGAAGAAAAAAACCATAATATACTTCCAATACAAATAGAAAAAAGAAATGCATTTTTAAATATTTTTTCACATACTGTTTTTATACGGTTATAGTTTTTTCCTGCTAATAATCTTGAAAATTCAGGTACAAGCAAAGAAGCAAAAGAATTAATAAATACACTACAAAATAGTAATATAGGCATTACCATTCCATTAATTATTCCATAATTAGAAAGAGCCAAAGAATATGATATACCAGACTTTTCAAGACTTAATGGTATTAAAAATTGTTTAAAAGAGGAAAGACCTGAACGAATATATGAGGTAATTGCTACTGGAAAAGAAATTTTTAAAATTTCTTTTTTCCAGTCAGATGAGCAATTTTTAGAAAATATAATTTTTCTTCTTTCTATATAATAAAAAATTATATTAAGAACAAAAGATGCTATTTCAGAAATTACATCAGATAAAATTAGTAAAGTACAAATAGTACTAACATCATTTTTTAAAAAGAATTTTAATAATAAAATTGTTACTATCACTTTTACAAGGAATTCTACAATTTGTGATATTGAATTTTTAAAAGCTTTTCCAATCGCATTGAAAAAACCTCCAATAACAGAAGAAACTGCAATTAGAGGTAATCCGGGCTGCCATACAATAAATTGGAATTGTATTAATTTGACCTTTTAACCAAATATTACATATAGGTGTTGAAAATATAATGCTAATAAGCATAGCACTTAATCCTAGTAATATACTAAATAATATACATGTTCTAACTGTTTTTATCCCACAAGAATAATCTTTTATAGCAAATCTTTCAGACACAATATAAGTGCATGCTAAACTAAGACCAGAGGTAGCAAATGTAATTGCAAACATATATACAGACATAACAAGACCAAATACACCAATTGCTTCTGAACCAACTCTTTTAGCAATATAGATATTAAATACTAGACTTACACTTTTCATAAATAGTGTAGTTAATGTTAAAATTATTCCGTTTATTAAAAATTTTTTTGTTCTTTTCAGAGTTATCACCATTTTTAATATATTGAATAATTATTAAAAATATGATTATAAGGTTTAATTAATTATATTTTGTAATTAGTCAGTTATTTTGGTATATTGTATTGTAATATATGAATCAGTAATTAATGAATAAATTGTAGGACCAGCATAAATAGATACTGAATTTCCATTTAAATTTAAAGCAACATAATAATTAGGATTGTCAGAAAGATAAGGAACAACATAATAATCATTACTATTAGAATTAAATAAAATTCCTGTTCCATTTATTATTTTATCAAGGTTATCTATTGAATGATTTACCGATTTCCATCCATTAGTTAATGTTCCAACATTTATTGTCTTTTCATAAAGAGTTTCACCATTTATCCAAGTTCCAACTACATGTTCTGTCATTGAATAATTATTACTTGAACCTGTGCCATCTGATGGTGTAGTTGCACTTATTTCATCTTCTAT
>CANQWL010000030.1 GCA_947627555.1 uncultured Clostridia bacterium
CAATTTCTATTGCCATTTAAACCCGGAACCATTGGCAACCCTTGGCAACCTCGGCAACCCCGAACCCTTGGCAACCTATTTTAAAGTTTGTCGAATTTTGCGATGAAAAATGCTTTACAAATGGAAAAAAATGTATTATTATAATAAAAGAAATTGATTTCAATTATTAAAAATTTTATTCTTTTTTATTTTTTCGAAAAAATATAGTCTTATTTATCCCATAAATAATAAGAACAATACATAAAAAGGAGATGATATATGTATATTTAAATATAAATTTAGATTTAGATTTAGATTTAGTAGAATCTATATAAATATTATTAGTTTTTTTATATCAATTTGTATTTTTTTTCTAATTATCCAAATTCATTCAAATTTAGATTTATTCACACATAAAGCATCATTAAAAGCAGGATTTTCAATAAGTAATCAAAATACAGAAACAACCCCAAAAAATAATTTAAATCAAAATAATTTAAATCAAAATATTTTAAATCAAGATTTAATGCAAGTGAAAAATACAGAAGAAAATAAAACTAACTGGTATATAGAAATACCAAGTATAAACTTAAAAGCAGAAATTGCTGAAGGAACAACAAAAGAAGTAATGGACAAATATATAGGACATTTTGAAGAAACACAAAAAACAAATGGCAATATTGGACTCGCAGCACATAATAGAGGTTATGAAAAAAATTATTTTGCAGATCTAAAAAAACTGAAAGAAGGAGATAAGATTATTTATCGATATGAAAACTTTATAAAAGAATATAGTGTTACAAAGCATTATATTATCAAAGATACAGATTGGACCAACTTAGAGAATACAAAAGAAAACAGAATTACATTAATAACATGTGTAGAAAATCAAAAAGAATACAGAAGATGTATCCAAGGAGAAGAAAACAAATGAAAATATAAGGATAGCAAATATCAAAAAATAAGTAATAGAAAACAAATAAAAATTTACAGATAAAAGAAGGGAGAAACAATTTGAAAAAAAATATTTTAAAGAAAGTACTATTAGTATTTTTAATATTATTATTTAATACAATAAGTTTTTTAAATTCTGTTGATGCTAGTGATATTAATAGTGCATATATACATTCTATAGGTGATTGTGGTGAATTATTAACATATAAAGGTGTAGTAGTAAAAGCAAATTATGTTGAATACATAAAAGATGGAGCGCATTATCCAGCTTACTGTATGGATAAAACAAAAGTAGGTGCTGACACTAATGGATACACTGTTTCTGTTCAAGACTCAATTAAAGATGTAGGGTTATGGAGAATGGTTATTAACGGATATCCATATAAATCTATTCAAGAATTAGGAGTAGCAAACAAGGAAGAAGCATTTACAGCAACAAAACAAGCAATTTATTGTTATATTCATGGTAATAAATTATCTGATTATGCTGCAATTGGAGTAGCAGGTCAAAGAACTTTAAATGCAATGAGCAAAATAATTAGTAATGCACAAAATTCAACAGAAACTAAAATTTCCAGTACAATAAAAATTAATAAAAACTTTACAGAATGGAAACAAGATAGCATAGAAAAGAACTATCTATCAAAAACATATGAAGTAACAGCAGGAGCTAACATCAAAAATTATAAAATTACTTTAACAAAAGAAAATGGAGGAGATTTAGGTGGAATAAAACTAACAGATGAAAAAAATAAAGAAAAAACAGAATTTAGCCCAAATGAGAAATTCAAAATTTTAGTTCCACTTAAAAACATGAAAGAAGCAGGAAAAATTGCATTAAAAGTAGAAACAAAAATTGAAACAAAACCAATATTATATGGAACAGCTCCTAATGGCGGGCTACAAGATTATGCATTGACATGTGCAGCATATGAAGATGGTACAGGAAATATTCAAGATGAATATTTTAAAAATGAAACAAAAATTACAATAATTAAACAAGATGAAAAAACAAAAGATAAATTAGAAGGTGTTGAATTTGAGCTTCTAGATGAAAATAAAAATATAGCATATCAAGGATTAAAAACAAATAAAGAAGGAAAAATAGAAATAAATAATATTGTACCAGGAACTTATTATTTAAAAGAAACTAATCCAACAGATGGATATTTAAGCTATGATGAACTTATAAAAATAGATATATCATTAAACCAACAAGTAACAATTACAGTTAACAATAATAAAGAAGATAAGCCAATCATTGAAACATCTAAAAAAGAATTAGAAGTAACACAAGAAGTTGTAAATCCAAATAAAGAAAAACAAACAAAAATTGAAAAAGAAAGTATAACACAAACAAAAAAATTACCAGTTACAGGAATGTAAAATATATAAATAAAAATCTCTCACACATATTATTGTTATGTATGAGAGATTTTTTTGTAATGTTACTTAATAATTTTTCAATATTGTAAAAAATATTCCCCTTTTAGCACAAATTTATAAAATTAATTGAAAAAAAAATAAAAAAACGATATAATGAGAACAATATAATAAAAGAAAAAAAGGAGTAAATACTAAATGTTTTGGCAAATCTTAATTTTATTAATTCTAATATTTTTAAATGCATTTTTTGCAGCAAGTGAAATTGCATTTATAACATTAAATGATGCAAAAATAGAAAAACAAGCAAAAGAGGGTAACAAAAAAGCAAAACAAATAAGGAAAATGTTAAAAGAACCAAGCAAATTTCTAGCTACAATACAAATAGGAATTACATTAGCAGGTTTTTTATCAAGTGCATTTGCATCAGAAACATTTGCAGAAAGATTAGCACCTATATTATATAAAATAATTCCAATGATAAGTTTAGGTGTATGGAAGAGCATATCAATAGTTGTTATTACAATTATATTATCTTTTTTTACACTAGTTTTTGGGGAATTAGTGCCAAAGAGACTAGCAATGAAAAACTATGAAAAAATAGCATTTGGAACAATTCGAATTATTAGAGGACTATCTATTATAACAGCACCATTTGTTAAATTATTGACAATTGTAACAAATGCAGTATCTAAACTATTTGGCGTAAAAGAAAACGAAGAAGAATCAGTAACAGAAGAAGAAATTAAAATGTTAGTTGATCAAGGTGAAGAAAAAGGAACTATTGAAGAGGAAGAAAAAGAATTAATTAACAATGTATTTGAATTTAATGACATTACTGTATCTGAAATTATGACACATAGAAAAGATATTTTTGCAATTGATATAAGTACAACTCCGGAATTATTAATTACTGAACTTTCAAAAGAAGAATATCGCTATAGTAGAATACCTGTATATGATGAAACAATAGATGAAATTAAAGGAATTTTATATGTAAAAGATGTATTAAAAAATATTAATAAGAAAACATTTAAAGTTAAAAATATTATGAAAGAAGCATATTTTGTATCTCAAAATAGATTAATAAACGAAGTTTTTAAAGAGTTACAAAAAAATAAAATTCAAATGGCAATTATTGTAGATGAATATGGTGGAACAGAAGGAATTGTAACAATGGAAGACATTTTAGAAGAATTAGTAGGTGACATTTATGATGAATATGATGAGGAAGAAAAAGAATTTGAGCAATTAGATAAGAACACATATATTTTAAGTGGAAGTATGACAATAAATGATGTTAATAAAGTATTAGATGCTAAAATACCAGAAGGAGATTATGATACAATATCAGGATTTTTGCAAGAAAAATTAGGAAGAATTCCTGAAGATGAAGAAACACCAATTATTGAAACGCAAGAAGTAACTTATAAGATAGAAGAATACGAAGATAAAAGAATTTTAAAAGTAAAAGCTTGTAAGAACAACGAAAAAGAAATAATAAAAGATGATGAAAATATATAAAAATAATATTAATTATTGATAGTTATTTTTAGTAGAATAAAACACAGTCAACATAACAATTATAAAAAAAGATTTGTTAATGAAAGGAATGGAACTAAAAATGAAGAAAACATTTAGAATTCGTATAACAATAATAGCAATAATAGTAATTTGTGTATTTGCAATAGGTATTTATCAACTAATAAAAAACAGAAGCAAACAATATGAAATAGAAAAAGTAAATGAATATAATTATTTTGTACTAGAACAAGATGATAAATATGGCGTTATAAACAAAAAAGGGGATATAATTATAGAAACTCAATATGATGATATAAAAATACCTAACCCAGAAAAAGCTGTATTTGTATGCTATACAGGAGAAAATATCAAAATATTAAATGATAAAAAGGAAGCAATTTTAACACAATATCAAAAAGTAGAAGCAATTAGACTAAAGAATATTGCAAGTGATTTAATGTATGAAAAAAGTGTATTAAAATATGAAGAAAACGGAAAGTATGGATTAATTAATTTTGAAGGAAAAAAAATAACAAAGGCAATTTATGATGAAATAGATAGTTTACCTTATAAAGAGGGAGAATTGATTGTAAAGCAAAATGGAAAATGTGGTGTAATTAATATTAAGGGAAACAAAAAAGTAAATATTGAATATGACCAAATTTCAGTAGATGGATATTACACAGAAGACAATCAATATAAATATGCTGGATACATTGTTTCAAATACTACAGAAGAAGGATATAGATATGGATATATTAATTATGATGGAGAAAAGATTGAAGAAGTAGAATATAATGAATTATCTAGAGTAACACATATAGAAGATAATGAGAATGTTTATATCATATGCGCTAAAAATGGTCAATATGGTGTAACAAAAAATGGAAAAGAGTTAATAAAAAATGAATATCAATCTATTCATTATGATGAAACAAATAAACTTTTTTCAATTGAAAAAAGCAAAAAATATGGTGTTGCAGACCTAAATGGTAAAATGATAATACCTGTGGAATATCAACAGATTGATATTACAGGAATTTATTTATATGCTCAAAACAATCAAGGAACTACAGTATATAGTGCTCAAGGAAATCAAGTAAATATAGATACAGATATATCAATATTAGAGACGCAAAATGAAAAATACAAAATAAGAATCAATAGTAGTAAACAAAATGGATATGGTGTTATTGGAAAAGATGGAAAACAAATTATAGAAGAAAAATACAATTACATAGAATATTTATATGATAACTATTTTATCGTAAGCAATGAAAATTCAAAATTAGGGGTAATTGATGATAAAGAAAATGTAAAAATAGAAATAAAATATGATTCTATACAAAAAATAGAAAATACACAAATAATTCAAACAACTTTAACACAAGAAAACACAACTCAATTATATTCTAATGAAATGAACCAAATATGTGATATAGAAAATGCATTAGTAGAGGCAAAAGATAATTATATAAAAATATATAATGAAGAACAAACAAAATATTTTGATAAAGAAGGAAAAGAATTAGCCAATACAGAAGTTTATCCAAATAATCAATTATTTTCAAAAAAAGAAAATGAACAATGGGGATTTGCAGATAAAAATGGAAATGTAGTTGTAGATTGTAAATATGAAAAAGTAACAGAATTTAATGAATATGGTTTTGCAGCAGTAAAATTAGATGGTAAATGGGGAGTTATTAACTCACAAGGAAAGGAAGTTCTAGAACCCACATATGAATTAAAAGATCAGATAGAACCATCATTTATAGGAAAATATTATAAATTAACATATGGATTTGGAGAATTTTATTATACAGACGACTAAGGAATATATGCCAAAGGTTGCCAATGGTTCCGGGTTTAAATGGCAAATTTAATTGCCATTTAAACCCGGAACCATTGGCAACCTTGGCAACCTTGGCACTTTTTTTGATTAAATTCATATAAAGAAGTAAATACTATTATAAATAAAAAAGAAGGTGTTTTTATTTGAAACTTGGAGTAGCATTATCAGGTGGTGGTATTAGAGGAATTGCACATGCAGGAGCTTTAAAAGCATTAGAAGATAATAATATCAAAGTAGATATTATTGGAGGAACAAGCTCAGGTGCAATAGTAGCATCATTATATGCAATGGGTTATTCACCTTATTATATCTACATATTGTTTAAAAGATATGCTGGTGAGTTAAGTGAAATTGAGTCAGGTCCCATTATAACCGGAATAGGAGATTTTATGTTTAATAAAAAAGTTTCTATAAATGGGTTTAAAAATGGAGAAAATATTGAAAACGCATATCAAAATCTAGCATTAAGAAAAGGAGTAAAAAAAATAAGTGACATTACAAAAATGCCATTAGTAATACCAGCAGTAGATGTTGTAGATTCGAAAAAATATATTTTTACAAATCAAATTCCAATTGGAACTAAAAAAAAGAGCCGTTATATAACAGATATTTCAATAGGAAAAGCAGTAAGAGCAAGTAGCAGTTTTCCTTGTATTTTTTCTCCATGTGATTTCAAAAAACACAAATTTTTAGATGGTGGAGTATTAGATAATGTACCAGTAGAAGAGGTGAAAAAGCAGGGAGCAGACAAAGTAATTGCAATTAATTTTAAAGCAGATGATATTGATGATGAAAGTAATATGATGGATATTGCAATGAGAACAATTGATATAATGGGGAATAAAATATCCGAAGAAAGTCTTCAAAAAAGCGATTTTATTTTAACAATTCAAACAGATAAAACAGGCCTTTTAGAAGTAGATAAGCTAGATGACTGCTATCAATATGGCTATCATGCTATGATGGATAATTTAGAAAATATTAAGGAGATAATTTTTGAGTAAATAAACAAAATTTTACTTATTACAAAAAATATGCTAAAATTTATAATAACATTATTGAAAATTCTAAAGGTGAGAAAATGTTTATTATAGAAGAAGAACTAAAGAAATTGCCTAATAAACCAGGTGTATACATTATGCGAGACAAAGATGACAACATTATTTATGTAGGAAAAGCAATTTCTTTAAAAAATAGAGTAAGACAATATTTCAGAAAAACTAATAAAACAGCAAGAATTGAAAAAATGGTAAGTTTAATCGACCATTTTGAATATATTGTTGTAGATAATGAAGCAGAAGCATTAATTTTAGAGTGTAATTTAATCAAAAAAAATAGACCTAAATTTAATGTTTTATTAAAAGATGACAAAACATACCCTTATATCAAAGTAGACTTAAAATCAGAATTTCCAGGTGTTTATATCACAAGAAGACTAATAAATGATGGCTCAAAATATTTTGGACCATATGCAAACCCAGGTAGTGCAAAAGAAATGCTAGATTTTATAAAACAAAAATATAAGATTCATCAATGTAGGACAATAAAAGAAAGAACAAGACCATGTTTAAATTACCACATAAAAAGATGTTTAGCACCATGTATGGGATATGTAAAAAAAGAAGAATACATGAAACAAATTCATGAAATTATGGACTTGCTAGAAGGAAAAACAGACAAACTATTAAAAGAACTAGAAACACAAATGCAAGAAGAGTCAGAAAAAATGAATTTCGAAAAAGCGGCAGAAATACGAGATAGAATACAAGCAATTGATAGAGTATCAGCTAAACAAAAGGTATCTAATATTTCAGAAAATAGCATTGATGTAATTGGAATTGCAAAATCTGAATTACAAGTATGCATAGAAATATTTTTTGTACGTGGCAGCAAAATGATAGGAAGAGAGCATTATTTTTATAGCGAATTAAAAGATATGGAAGATAAAGAAATCTTATCTGGATTTATAAAGCAATATTATTTAGACAATCCAAACATTCCAAATAAAATTATGATAAGAGAAGAAATTGATGATAAAAAAGCAATTGAAGAATGGTTATCCACAATTTTAGGAAGAAAAGTGGAAATCAAGACTCCAAAAAAAGGAGAAAAGCTACGTTTTGTGGAAATGGCAGAAATGAATAGTAAAGTTACATTAGAAAATAGAGAAAAAGATAAAAGTGAAGTGTTACTAGAATTAAAAGAAGTGCTACAATTAGAAAAAATGCCAAGAAAAATTGAAACATATGACATTTCTAATATTTCAGGAGAATATATGGTAGCAGCAATGTGTGTTATGCAAGATGGAATTATAAAAAAGAATTTATCAAGAAGATTTAAAATAAAAACAGTTTACTCACAAGATGATCCAAAATGTATGGAAGAGGTAATTACAAGAAGACTAAAACATTCTATTGAAAATCCAAATGGAGGATTTGGAAAATTACCTGATGTGATTTTTTCAGATGGTGGAATTACACAAATAAGGGCAACTAAAAATGCAATTGAAAAATATAAATTAAATATCCCTGTATTTGGAATGGTAAAAAATGATAAGCACCAAACAAGAGCATTAATGGATGAAAATAGGAAAGAGTTAGAAATATCAGAAAATCTAATGAACTTAATTACCAGATTTCAAGATACAGTTCATGATACTGCAATTACATATCATAGAAAAGTAAGAGATAAACAAATTACAAAATCAGAATTAGATGATATTGATGGAATTGGAAAAGTTAAGAAACAAGCATTATTAAAAAAGTTTGGAAGCTTAGAGCAAATTAAAAAAGCAACTATAGAAGAATTGATGAATGTAAAAGGAATTACAGAAGAATTAGCAAAAAGGATAATAGAAAACTTAAATAGAAATTAATAGAATAATAAAAAATGAATGAAATAATATAAATGTAATAAATAATTAAATACAGTTAAGACTTTGTCTTAACTGTGTTTGCCATTGTATCGTTCGAAAGTTTTATTATTCTTTCGAATCGATGCATTAACTTTAAGTCCAGCGGGAAAGCTGTCCTTAATTGGTTTAGTAACCTTAAGATAATATAAAATTATCAAAAGATACCCAAACAACACTACTAAAGCTGCTTTTTTCATAAGGATACACCTCCATAATAAAAGCAAAACGGGAAAATCCCAATTAATAGTTGTTTATATTATAACAGAAATATAAAAAAATTCAAGAATTGTAAATCTTTAATAAAATTTTATGAAGAAATAGAAAAATGTAAAATTTTGCGAACGATTTTTATTAAAATTAGGAATAAAATTAAATTAAGTGAATATACATATAGAAACAAAAGATAAGGGGGATTTTTTATGGAATATACAAAAGATGTTTTTTTCAAGGTTAATTATAATACAGATTTAAACAGATTAGAAATAGCAGAGGAAAGTTGGACAAGCAAACTAATCAAAAAGATTAAAAATCATAAATTATTAGCAACTATAGTTGTTGCATTTGTAATGTTTTCTACTTTAAATATTGCTATGATTTATAGTTTTATGAAAATTCTACAAAATATTTGAAATTAGGGAAAAAATGAAGTATAATATGAAAAATGAAAGGAGAAATATAATGAGCATAAAATATAATGTAATTATACAAAAGGAAGAAGATTGGTATGTAGCAAAATGTATTGATAACAATGTTACATCACAAGGAAAAACAATAGAAGAAGCAATGAAAAACTTAAGAGAAGCACTTGAATTATATATGCAAAATGAAAAGCCAGAAAAACCAAAAGATATTTTTATTACAACATTGGAGGTGGCAATATGAGTTCAAAATATCCTATATTACCACCTATAATCAAATTTATTAATTCATAAATATAATTTTTATCTAATTAAAAATATTTATAATAAATCAATTTTTTAAGATATACTTTATTCCAAATTAAAATTTACAATAATATAGAAATATGATAAAATAAAGAAAATTTTATAATAGGAGATAAAGTATGCAAATCAAAGAAAAATTCAAAACTATTCCACAATTATTAAAAAGAATTTTTGAAAAATTTCCAATAACAATGATTGCAATTTTGTTAAGTACAATTTTTATTGCAATTACTTTAGACACTAATTTTATAAAGCCAAAAACGATAGAAAATATAATGTTTTTTATTTTATATTTTGTATCAGGAAGCTTTTTGGCAGAAGCATTATTTGAAAAAAATAATACCAAAAGAAATTTATCATATATAGCATCTGCTATTATTTCAGTTATATTAGTTATAATGCATAATATGGAATTTAGTAGAGAAAATATAGAAAATTTAATATGGAAAATTTCATTTTGTTATGTGCTAACACTAGGAATTTTATCAATATACACCATTTTTAAAAAATCAAAAAAGGATTTTAAAGAATATCTGTTAAAGGTATTTATTAATATGACAAAAACTAGTGCTATTTATGTAGTTTTATCAATAGGAATATCAATTGTTTCAGCGATTTTTGTATATTTAATATGGGAAAAAATAGGATACACGTTAGTTCTTAGGTTAGAAATCCTTTTACTAGGATTTTACTATATTCCAAAATTAATATATAGTTTAGTAGATGTAGATGGAGAAGTAAATGGATTTTTCAAAGGATTGATAAAATATGTCTTAACTACATTAGTTATAATATCTTTTGCTATTATATATGTATATATTCTTAAAATACTTATTTTAAGAGATATGCCAAAAAATCAAATATTCAGAATTTTATCAGCATTATTTATAATAGGAATGCCTATTTGGACAATGATGCAACATTTTCAAGATAAAAGTATTTGGGACAAAATAAGTTCAAAATTACCAATCGCGTTTATTCCATTTGTATTTTTACAAATATATACAATAGGAATTAGAATTGCAGACAATGGATTTACACCATTAAGATATGTATGTGTTGCATTAGTTTTATTTGAAATTGTGTATATTTTAATATATCTTTTAAAAAGAGAAAAGTTAGAAATTTTGCTATTAATAATTGATGCAATAGCTATTATTTCATTAATTATCCCAGGTATTAATATGTTCAGCATTTCAAACATGAGTCAAGCACATGCACTAAAAACATTTAAAAATCAATCTGACTACACAGATGAAGAAAAAGAAAGAATATATGGAGCATACACATATCTAAAAGATTCTGAAGATGGAAAAAAATATATTAATAAAATATTAAATAGTGAAGATATTGATAAAATAAAAAGCTTCAACAAAGTAAATAAAAATACTAGGTATTCTGGCACAACATATATAAACGTAAATGCTAATAATCAAAAAGTTGAGGTAGAAGGATATAAAACTTTATATCAAATTAGTGTTTCTAATTATGATAGTAATAGCATGGAAAAAGCATTCAGCGAACTTAAATTAGAATATGAGTATATGGATTCAAAAGATACTATAAAAGTTAATCTAAAAAAGGAATTTGAGAAATATATTGATATTTATCTTGATTTAGGAGGAGAAGAATTAGATGACTATTTTGAAAGTCATAATGAAATACAGATAGAAGATAGCAAAAAACTTATTATAAAATCTTTCTATTTAAATTATGATGAAGATTCAAAATTAGTAGAAAGCTATTCTATTCAAGGATACTTATTGGAAAAATAGATAAAATATAAAAAATAGGAGATAAAAAAAGTTATGATGAAACTTGCAGATGAGTGGAAAGAATATAAAATATTAGATATGGCAGATGGGCAAAAACTAGAAAAATGGGGAAATGTAATATTATCAAGACCAGACCCACAAATTGTATGGAAAGATAAAAGTTTTCCAAATAAATGGAAAGAAATAAATGCAACATATCACAGAAGCAAAACAGGAGGAGGCTCATGGGAATTTAATAAAAAAATACCAGATAGATGGCAAATTCACTATAAAAACTTAACTTTTAATATCAAGCCAATGGGTTTTAAACATACAGGACTATTTCCAGAACAAGCCGTAAATTGGGATTGGATGATTAATAAAATAAAGACAGAAAAAAGAGAAATTAAAGTATTAAACTTATTTGCATATACAGGGGGAGCAACAGTAGCATGCTTATCAGCAGGAGCATCAGTATGTCATGTAGATAGCTCAAAAGGAATGACAACATGGGCAAAAGAAAATGTTGAAGCATCAAAATTACAAGACAAACCAGTAAGATTTATAGTAGATGATGTAATAAAATTTGTGAACAGAGAAATTAGAAGAGGGAACAAGTATGATGCAATCATAATGGACCCACCATCATATGGAAGAGGAGCAAAAGGAGAAGTATGGCAATTTGAAAACAACATATACGACTTAGTAGAATTATGCACAAAAGTATTATCAGACAATCCATTATTTTTCCTAATTAATTCATATACAACAGGAATATCAAGTACTGTACTAAAAAATATTTTAAACCTAACAGTAGGCAAAAAATACAAAGGAAAATTAGAAGCAGGAGAAATAGGAATACCAATGGAAGAATCTAAATTAGTGCTACCATGCGGAATTTATGGTAGATGGGAAAAATAATGTGACAAATGTGTCGTCTCTTTTTGTCACACTAATAATTAAAATTGATTTGCAAGTTATAAATTTATTTAATTCCTCGGCTACGCTACATTATAAACAAATTATAAAATTAACAAATAGGCCCCTCTCAAATCAAGTTTGAGATTCTCCCATTTGTTAATTAAATAATTTGTAATATAATTTCACTAGCATTCATAATTAAATAAATTTATAACTTACAAGTGAATAAAAAATTATATATGAGTGTAACCAAAAAGGGACAATCCCTTTGTCACAAGAGGAGAAAATAATGCAAGATTTAAAAGTTATTTATGAAGATAATCATATTATTGTTGTAGAAAAAAAGCCTAATATTCCGTCACAGGCAGATAAAACTGGTGATATTGATATGTTAACAATTGTAAAGCAGTATATAAAAGAAAAGTATAACAAGTCTGGTAATGTATATTTAGGATTAGTTCATAGATTAGATAGACCAGTAGGTGGAGTAATGATATTTGCTAAAACTTCTAAATCTGCTTCTAGATTAAGTAATCAGGTAAGAGAAAAGATATTTAAGAAGAAATACCTAGCAGTAGTTGATGGTAAATTTGAAAATAAGAAGCGGAATTTTAGAAGATTATTTATATAAAGATGAAAGAAATAATATAAGTAAAGTTGTAAACAAGGAAAAGAAAAATGCTAAATTAGCAAAGTTAGATTATGAAGTAGAAAAATATAACGAAATAAAAGATTTAAGTCTGGTAAAGGTAAATTTATATACAGGAAGACATCACCAGATTAGAGTGCAACTTGCAAATAGTGGACATAGCATTTTTGGAGACCAAAAATATGGTACAAGAGGAAGAGGAAAACAGATTGCATTGTGGGCTTATGAACTTACAATAACTCATCCAATTACAAAGGAAGAAATGGTATTTAAAGACTTACCAGAACCAACTGGAACTTGGTGTATATTAAAAAAATAAATATTAATTATAATTTATTAAAAAGTAATTAAGATATATATTTCTTAGTTACTTTTTTTATTTATAATCAATAATAAATAAAAAATATAAAAGTTAAAAGTTGTAATTTAAACTTTAAAATACTAACAGTTTTATGTAAAAAAGTTATTAACAAAAACGGCTACATTCCTTGAATATGTAAGTCGAATAAGATAGAATTTTATTAAATAAAATAGAAAATAAGAAAAAAATAAAATATCTATTTTATTGTAAAGTACATATTTTAAAGGAGAGAAAAAATGAAAAGAAAAAGCTTTGTTAAAGTAGTAACTTTAATTATTATTTTTACAACTATGATTTTAATAGGTAAAACTACAGAGGTAAATGCAGCATTACAAGCAACAGTAAGCACCCATAACACAAAGAGAGCTACAGTAACATATTGGATGACAAATTTTAGAAACATGGAAAAGACAGGGGAAGCAATGGGACTAGATGAAGAATTAAATGAGGATTTAACATCAAAAACATCGAATAATATAGATGTTCATATGATACGCTCAACAGAATATGGAGCAATAGCAATATTATCAGCATCAGGCTATGGTAATAGTAAAAAAATACAAGAAAGTGAGATAAGAACAACAACAGGAAATATAACGGGAATATATATGTTTCCTAATACAAAGGCTGTTGATAATGAAGAAATTGTTGCTGGAGGTATGGAAGGGAAGATTTTTAGTGGGGTAGATTCAAGATATTTTGATGTTTATGGAAATAGTACTACAGCAAAAGTTGGAGATGCACTAGGAGGATCAGAATCTACAAATCCTGGATGTGCATTCTGGCATGGAGCAACGCGAGCTGGTTGGGTTAGCAATGTATCTTATCCTTATTTCATACGAGGATATAAATCATTGTTTTGTTTCCAGCCAACTTATAGCCACAGTGGATGGTACGATTATCTTTGTCATGGCGTAGCTGTATGTGGTGAAGGGCTATAATATAAATAAAAAATTAAAATTTTAATTAAAAATAATAGAAATATTATGTAAAAAAGTTATTAACAAAAACGGCTACATTCCTTGAATATGTAAGTCGAATAAGATAGAATTTTATTAAATAAAATAGAAAATAAGAAAAAAATAAACACAAATAAAAAATAAAATATCTATTTTATTGTAAAGTACATATTTTAAAGGAGAGAAAAAATGAAAAGAAAAAGCTTTGTTAA
>CANQWL010000031.1 GCA_947627555.1 uncultured Clostridia bacterium
CAGAACATTTAAAAGTTCACAAAAAAGACAATCATTCAAGAAGAGGACTTTTAAAAATGGTTGGAAAAAGAAGAAATCTATTAAACTACCTAGCAAAGAAAGATATTAATAGATACAGAGAAATAGTTGAAAAATTAGGATTAAGAAAATAAAAATAAAAAGCCTATGCCTATTTAAGCACGGGCTTTTTATCCGATTTTATAGTTAATTAAAAAGCAAGAATTTAGGTCAGTAGCTTGTATAATGCATTTATAATTTGATAATATTATAAAAAAGTACATAATGATAATATCACAAGGACAAGTATATAATATTGTAAAACTAAGTAGGAAGAGATAATAAATACATTATAGAGGTTACAATCTAAACTTGCTTAAATAAAAATACAAGGAGTGTTCCTTATTCCCTTTTTAAAGGGATTGCAAGGAACGTCCCTTAAATCCCAGAAAGGAAGATGAATTATGTTTAAAACTTATGAAACAGAGTTAGCAGGTAGAAAACTTATTATTGAAACAGGAAAAATGGCAGGACTAGCAAATGGAAGCGTTCTAGTTCGTTATGGAGACACATGTGTGTTAGTAAATGTTACAGCTTCAAAAGAGCCAAGAGATGGAATAGACTTTTTCCCATTATCAGTAGATTTTGAAGAAAAATTATATTCAGTAGGAAAAATACCAGGAGGTTTTTTAAAAAGAGAAGGAAAGCCATCAGATAAAGCAATTTTAACATCAAGAGCAATTGATAGACCATTAAGACCTTTATTTCCAAAAGATTTTAGAAATGATGTTGTAGTTGTGGGAACTGTACTTTGTGTAGAACAAGACAATTCACCAGAAGTAGCAGCAATGATTGGTGCATCAGCTGCATTAGCAATATCAGATATTCCATTTAATCGGACCAACAGCAGCAGTAAATGTTGGATTAGTTGATGGTAAAATTATTATAAATCCAACAGAAGAACAAAGAGAAAAAAGTGATTTAACATTAACAGTAGCTGCAACAGAAAAGAAAATAACAATGATAGAAGCAGGAGCAAATGAAGTTCCAGATGATTTAATGTTAGAGGCAATAAAAACAGCGCATGAAGAAATTAAAAAGATATGTAAATTTATTACAGAAATTCAAAATGAAATTGGAAAGCCAAAATTTGAATATCAATCATTCGAAGTTGACCATGATGTATATGAGTTTGTAGAATCAAATTTCAAAGAAGAAATGAAAGAAAAAGTTCAAGAGGCAGACAAAGAAACAAGAGATAACAATATTGATGAATTAACTGCAAAAATAGAGGAAGCTTACACAGAAAAATTTGGAGAAGAAGAATTTGAAGAACACAAATCTGACATAGGAGAGGCAATCTATAAATTAGAGAAAAAATGTGTAAGAGAAATGATATTTGTAGAGCATAAAAGAGTAGATGGAAGAGCATTAGATGAAATAAGACCATTATCATGTGAGGTAGGATTACTTCCTAGAACTCATGGAAGCGCATTATTTACAAGAGGACAAACTCAAGTAATGTCTATTGCAACACTTGGAATGATAAGTGAAGAACAAGTATTAGATGGTATCGATACAGAAGAATCAAAAAGATATATGCATCACTATAATTTCCCAAGTTATTCAGTAGGAGAAGCAAGACCATCAAGAGGACCAGGAAGAAGAGAAATAGGACATGGAGCATTAGCAGAAAAAGCTTTAGTTCCAGTATTACCATCAAAAGAAGAATTCCCATATGCAATTAGAGTTGTATCTGAAGTATTATCTTCAAATGGTTCAACATCACAAGCAAGTATATGTGGAAGCACTTTGAGTTTAATGGATGCAGGTGTTCCAATAAAAAGACCAGTTGCAGGTATTTCTACAGGATTAGTAACAAATCCAGATAATGACGAAGACTATGTAATGTTAGTAGATATCCAAGGATTAGAAGATTTCTTTGGAGATATGGACTTTAAAGTAGGAGGAACTGAAAAAGGAATAACAGCAATTCAAGTAGATATTAAATGTGATGGGTTAACATACGAAATAATAGCAGAAGCATTTGAAAGAACAAGAAAAGCAAGAAAACACATTTTAGATGATATTATGATGCCAGTAATATCTAAACCAAGAGAAGAAATTTCAAAATATGCACCAAGAATTGTAACAACACAAATTAAAGTAGATAAAATTAAAGATGTAATTGGACCTGGTGGAAAAATGATAAATAAAATCATAGATGAAACAGGAGTAAAAATTGATATAGAAGAAGATGGACAAGTATTAATTTATTCAACTGACAGCGAAAAAGCTAATAAAGCATTAGAAATGGTAGAAGATATAGTAAGAGAAGTAGAAGTCGGTGGAATTTATTATGGAGAAGTAGTAAGAATTATGAACTTTGGAGCATTTGTAGATTTAGGTTTTGGAGGAAAAGAAGGATTACTACACATTTCAAAAATATCAAAAGAAAGAATTAAAAATATAGAAGATGTACTTAAAGTTGGAGATAAAGTAACTGTAAAAGTTACTGATATAGATGAACAAGGAAGAATAAATCTTACAATGAAAGACTTAATTGAGCCAAAAGTTTATGAAGAAGATTAATCAATTGTGAGACAGTGGGGACAGTCTTCATTTGTCTCATAATATTAACAAATAATGCAAAAGAGGGTTCCTATCCTAGGAGCCCTCTTTTAGCAACAAAAGATTACTGCTAAATATATGCATTATATGAATCTTTTGCCGGTTGCGGAGTGGAAAAAGAAGAAAGGCATAAATCGATGATATCGAATATTATTCTGTTGCTATATACAAAGATATAATCTTTTAAGCAGAAATCATATTTATAATACTCAATTAATGATTTAAACTCAATGTATATCTTTGCAGGCAAGTTAAACTCTTTCTTTGTGTTTCCATGTTGTATTATTATTTTTCTTGTTGTCATATAACTCTCTCCTTTACATTATGTTAATATAAATTTATTATACTACAAAAATACATATATATCAAGTATATTATACTAAACTGCATATTTTAAATATGAAACTTATTGATATATTTATAAGAATAATATATAATAAGTAAGTAAAAAAACAGAGATTGGGGTATAACATATGATTAAAGAAAAAAGCAAATCTAATAAAATTGTAGAATTTATAATATTAATTATTTTATTAATAATATTATATTTTTCATATCAATATTATCAAAAAAATAATTTTAATGATTTTGTAAGAAGTGAAACAAAACCATATACATCAAAATTTATAAGAGACAAAAATGAAAAGTATTCAGAAAAAGCAAGCTATAAAATAGAATCATTAGAATATAACGATTCTATGTTTTATAAAAAAGTAAAAGTTGAAAAAAATACACCATATAAAGTAACATGTATGGTAAAAACAAAAAATATACATTCAAAGCAAGAACAATCAGGTGTTGGAGCACAAATTTCTATTGAAGGAACAAATGAAAGAAGTATAGCTATTTCTGGAACACAAGATTGGCAAAAAATAGAATTAATATTTAATTCAAAAAACAGAGATATAGTAAATATAGGATTTAGATTAGGTGGATATTTAGGAGAGGCACAAGGAGAAGCTTGGTTTTCTGACTTTACATTAGAAGAGGGAATTGCAGATACAAATAATGAATGGAAATTTGCGTGTTTTATTTTTGAAACAACAGATGTAAATATAGGAAATAATCAAATTAAATTAGATGTTACTCAAACTGATAAAAAAGATATAGCAGATACAATCAAGAGATTTGAAAATTCATGTAGAGAACTATCCCAAGGAAAGATGACAGCAAAATGTGATGTTTATCAAGTAGAAACTCCAATTTCAAAATTATCTTATGATGAAGAATTTGGGTATTATGTTGCACCAGAAGATATAGAATCACAAATTAAGAGTACAATTGAAAATAGTGATTATGATCACATATTTGTTGTGGTACGACTTCGGAGATGAAGAACATAAAAATGATATCCAAGTAAATGATTGGATAGGCTTAGGTTCTATGGATTATTATGGAATAGGATTTTCAAATATAAGGCTACCTAATAGTTCAAAAAGTTATATTTATAAATATGATAGTAGAATAAATACATTTCCAGAAGAAGTTTTGTTACATGAATTTCTTCATTCTCTAGAAAGAACAGCAGAAGAATATGGATATGAAAGACCAGAATTACATGATTATCAAAAATATGGATATCAAAATCAACCATTAGTAGGAGAAAAAAAGTGGTATACAGATTATATGAACAAAAATATATCATCATCAAATGGAAAAATTGGTTTGCCACAAGAAGTTTATACTTTGAAACCTGCCAAAGAAAGCAATTTTGAATATTCATATCAAATTGACGAATTTAAGCAACCTGAAAATATTATAGAGGAAATAAAAGAATTATTTAAAAATTTAACAGGAAAAGTAAAATATATTGTACAAGGAGAAGAAACATAAGTGAAAGTATCAGAATTTAATTATGAACTACCAGAAGAACTAATTGCACAAACTCCATTAGAAAAAAGAGATGAATCCAGATTAATGGTGTTAAATAAAAATAATCAAAGTATTGAACATAGAATTTTTAGAGATATATTAGATTACTTAAAACCAGGAGATGTTTTAGTAAGAAATAATACAAAAGTAATTCCAGCAAGAATATATGGTAAAAAAGAAACAGGTGCAAATATAGAATTTTTATTATTAAAAAATATAGAAGGGGACATTTGGGAATCTATTGTAAGACCAGGAAACAAATTGCATGTTGGAACAAAAGTTATTTTTGGTGATGGATTATTACAAGCAGATATATTAGACATTATGCCAGGAGGAACTAGAAAAGTAAAATTTCACTACAATGGAATTTTTAATGAAATATTAGACAAAATAGGAATGATGCCATTACCACCATACATTCACGAAAAACTTAAAGACAAAGATAGATATCAAACAGTATATGCAAAATATGAAGGGTCAGCCGCAGCACCAACAGCAGGATTACACTTTACACCAGAATTGTTAGAAAAGATACAGGAAAAGGGAATAGAAATAGCAAATGTAACACTACATGTAGGAATAGGAACTTTCAGACCAGTTAAAGAAGAGACAGTAGAAGCACATGAAATGCATTCAGAGCACTTTTATATTAAACAAGAAGATTGCGACAAAATCAACAATGCAAAAAAAGAGGGTAGAAGAGTTATCGCAGTAGGAACAACATCATGTAGAGTATTAGAAACTATTGCAGATGAAAAAACAGGAATAGTAGACCCTCAAGAGAGTGATACACAAATATTTATATATCCAGGATATAAATTTAAATGTATTGATGGTCTTATTACTAATTTTCATTTACCACAATCTACTTTGCTAATGCTAGTATCAGCATTAGCAGGTAAAGATTACATTATGAAAGCATATGAAGAAGCAGTAAAAGAAAAATACAGATTTTTCAGTTTTGGAGATGCAATGATGATTTTGGGTACAAAGTAAAAATCATCATTAGTAATATATATATTAGTGTTGACAAGTATATTATACGACAAAATTAATTAAAATATAATAATAACAGAAAGAGAGAAAGAAAAATGAAGCCAGCAGTAACATACGAATTATTACATGAATGTAAACAAACAGGTGCAAGAAGGGGAGTTATACATACTCCTCATGGAGATATACAAACACCAGTATTTATGCCAGTAGGTACTCAAGCAACAGTAAAATCAATGACACCAGAAGAATTAAAAGAAGAAGTAAAAGCAGAAATTATTTTATCAAATACATATCATTTGTATTTAAGACCAGGAAACAAAATTGTAAAAGAAGCAGGTGGACTTCATAATTTTATGAAATGGGATAGGCCCATTTTAACAGATAGTGGAGGATTTCAAGTATTTAGTTTAGGTGAATTAAGAACAATACATGAAGAAGGTGTTGAATTTAAATCACATCTAGATGGAAGTAAACATTTCTTTTCACCTGAATCAGTAATGGAAATAGAAGAAGATTTAGGTGCTGATATTATTATGGCATTTGATGAATGTTGTCCATATCCATCAACATATGAATATACAAAACAATCTATGGAAAGGACAACTAGATGGGCGAAAAGATGTAAAGAAGCTTACACAACAGTTGATAAACAAGCACTATTTGGAATTATCCAAGGTGGATTTTATAAAGATTTAAGAGAAAAATCTGCAGAGGATTTAATAGATTTAGATTTACCTGGATATGCTATAGGTGGAATAAGTGTAGGTGAGCCTAAAGAAAAATTTTTAGATATATTAAAATATACAACACCTTTAATGCCAAAAGATAAACCTAGATATTTAATGGGAGTAGGAACTCCAGATTATTTAATAGAAGCAGCAATGGCAGGAATTGATATGTGTGATTGTGTATTACCTACAAGAATTGCAAGAAATGGAACAGCAATGACATGTAATGGGAAAGTTGTTGTAAGGAATGCAACTTATGAAAGAGATTGGAGACCATTAGATGAAGAATGTGATTGTTATACTTGTAAAAATTATACTAGAGCTTATATTAGACATTTAATTAAGGCTAATGAGATTTTAGGTGTCAGATTATTATCAATTCATAATCTAAAGTTCTTGACTAATTTAATGGAAAAAGTTAAAATAGAAATAGAGCATGATAATTTAGGAACATTTAAACAAGAATTTTATAAAAAGTATGGTTATATAAATTAAGGAGGTTCAAATGAATCTAATTGAAGAAAGTTTTAAAAATAAAAACGAAAAGAAAAAAAGCAAGGTAACAACAATTATTTTAATTTTTATTATTCTTATTATTCTAATTATTATTGGAGTTTCAGCTTATTTGGTGTATATACAAAATGAAACATTAAATGTAATATTTAATGGACAAGTAGATGAAAAATTTAAAGAATTGTTAGTAATTGAAGAAAATGGAGTAGTATATCTTCCAATTAAAGAAATTGCAAGTTATTTTGATTGTGAAAGCTATAATGGAGAATATGGTAAAAAGTCAGAAGAACAAAGTAGATGTTACATTAAAGGAGCACATGAAATTGTAAATTTTACACTAGGTTCTAATGAAATGTATAAGTTAGATTTAGAAAGTGACAATGAAATTTATGAAAAAATATATATAAATGAACCTGTAAAAGCAATTAATGGAATATTATATGCATCATCAGACACAATACAGAAAGCCTTTGATATTAGTTTTGAATATAATAAACAAGAAAATGAAATTTATGTTTATACAATTCCATATTTAGTCGAATTATATAATAGTCAAGTTATTAATTATGGATATACAGAAATAAGTGATGTATTTGCAAACCAAAAAGCACTTATAGATGGCATTATTATTGCTAAAAATGATAAAGAAAAATATGGAGTAATCGACAGTAACGGAAACACAATATTAGAAGCTAAATATGATGATATATTATTTTTAGAAAATACAGAAGATTTTTTAGTAACAGACAATAGCAAAAAAGGTATATTATCAAAAACAAAAGAAACAAAAGTACAAATTATTTATAATGATATACAATTAATGGATGTTGAATCTGAATTATATTTAGTTAATAAGGATAATAAATATGGAGTAATTGATTTTAATGGAAATGTTAAAATATACTTTGAAAACGATCAGATAGGAATAGATGCATCAAGTTTTGAAAATAATGATATAAAAAGTAGATATATATTAGCAGATAATTTGATTCCTGTAAAAAAAGGAAAATATTGGGGATTGTTTAATAAAAAAGGAAAACAAATAGTAGACTTTAAATATGATAGTATAGGATATATTAATACAAATAGTGAAAATCAATTGAGCTTACTTGTTATCCCAGATTACAATGTAATAGTTGCAGGTAAAGATAAAAAATATACATTAATAAATTCACAAGGAAAAGAATTATTTGGAATAGTAGCTGACAGTATTTATATGATGATAGATAGAGAAGAAAAATATTATTATATTTCATATAATAATAATCAACTTAATGCAGTTGAATTTTTAGAAAGTATAGGAATAAGAAAAACAAATTCAGATAATAAGACAACAGAGAATGACTCAAATAATAATTCAAATAACAATGAAGAAAATAATCAACAAGAAACAACTAATAATGAAGAAAATTCTCAAGAGTCAGATGAAAATCAAGAAAACGAAGATAATGATAATAATTCAGATAATAATCAAGAAGATAGTCAAAATGATAATGAGGAAGCAAGTGAAGAAGCAAGTGAAGAACAAAATGATGATGAATATAGTGAATAAAATGAATTGAATATTACAATTCTAAATAAAATAATAGAGATAATATAGAAAAAATAGTGTAATTATATAGAATTTTAAATTTTTTACCAATAATAAATTGTATAAAAATTTAAAATTCTTTTTTTGTCCTGACCATTTAGACTAATAGAAAAAAATAAAAAAATAGTATATAAATATAAAAGATTATATAAAAGTATATAAGTAAGAAATATAGTTTTTTGTAAAATTATAAGATTAAAAGATTAAAAAATTATAAAATTACAAAAAAATTAATAAACATAATTAATGGAAAATACAAAATAAAGAGAGGATTATATGAATTATATAAAAATACTTGCAAGTGGAAAATATTTACCAAAAATAAAAATAAAAAGTGAAGAATTGGAAAACAAGTTAAATTTAGAAAAAAATTATATTTATAAAAGAACAGGAATTAAAGATAGATATAATATTGAAGAAGAAACTATAGAAGAAATGGCAAAAAATGCAGTGCAAAACTTATTTGAACAAAATATAACAAAAGAAAATATAGGGCTGATTATAGTAGCAACAACTACAACTAATTGCTTAATGCCAGGAATTTCAAATTATATACAAAAAGAATTTGAAATAGCACCATGTATCTGTTTAGATATATTAGCAGGATGTAGTGGATACATCAATGCATTTGATATAGCAAGCTTATACATACAAACAGGAAAAATAGAAAAAGCTCTAGTTATAGGAGTCGATGTTTTGTCAAAATATACAAATAGTACTGATATTGGTACAGCTATTATCTTATCAGATGGTGCAGGAGCAACTTTAATAGGAAAAACTGAAGAAGAAAAATTATATGTTTCAAATATAAAAGCAGATGGAAAAAATAATGAAATTCTAATTTGCAAATCAAATGAAAATATATTTATGAATGGAAAAGAAATATATAAATATGCCGTAACAAATACAGTAAAAAATATAAAGCAATTGTTAAAAAAATCAAATGAAACAATGGAAAATATAAAATACATTGTGCCACATCAATCAAATATCAAAATAATTAAAGCAATAGCAACAAGACTAAATATAGACACCAATAAAATATATACAAACATTAAGCATACAGGAAACACATTCTGTGCTAGTATACCAATAGCAATAGATGAAATGATAGAAAAAAATTTATTAAAAAAAGGCGATAAAATAATCTTATTAGGATATGGTGGAGGACTAAACACAGGGACAATCTTACTAGAAATTTAGAGGTTGCCAGAGGTTGCCAACGGTTCCGGGTTTAAATGGCAACATATTAAAATTTATAATTGATATGTTAAAGAACTAATATGTTGCCATTTAAACCCTGAATTATTGACAAGTTGCCATTTAAACCCGGAACCGTTGGCAAGAGCCATTGGCAAACCCGGAACGGCAACTAAAGAAAGGAAAAAGAAAATATGAAAAGAGCATTTTTATTTCCAGGTCAAGGAACGCAAGTTGTTGGAATGGGAAAAGATATTTATGAAAAATATGAAGAGGCAAGAAATATATATAGTAGAGCATCAGAAATTTCTGGAATAGATATAAAGAAATTATGTTTTGAAGGGCCAGAAGAAATGTTGAATAAAACACAATATACACAAATTGCAATACTAACAACAAGTTTAGCAATTTTAGAAGTGTTAAAAAGTAATAATATAAAAGCAGAAATTGCAGTAGGATTAAGTTTAGGAGAATATGCAGCTTTGATTTATGCTGGTATTATTAGTTTTGAAGATGGAATTAGATTAATACAAAAAAGAGGATATTACATGGAAACTTTAATTCCTGATGAAAAATATTCAATGGCAGCAGTTATAGGATTAGCTTCTTCAAAAATTGAAGAAATATGCAATGAAATGAGAAAAAAAGGAAAATTTGTAGTACCTGCTAATTATAATTGTCAAGTACAAACAGCTATATCAGGAAAACTAGATGCAATTGATGAAACAATAGAAAAGTTAAAAGAAGCAGGAGCAAAGAGAATAATAAAACTTAATACAAGTGGACCTTTTCATACAAGTGAATTAAAATCAGCAAAAGAAGCTTATGCAAAAGAATTGGAAAAAATAAGTTTTAATCGAATAAATGAAATAAAAGTAATTAAAAACATAGATGGGACTTATTATCAAGAAAAAGACAATATAAAAGAAATTCTTGCTAATCACATTATCAGTCCTGTAAGATTTGATAAAGCAATTCAGCTAATGGAAAAAGAAAAAGTTGAGGAATATGTTGAAATAGGACCGGGAAAGACCTTAACAGGATTTATAAAAAAAGATAACAAAGAAGCAAACATAGTAAATATTAATAGTTTAGAAACTTTAGAAAATTATTTAAATAAAGAAAAATAAATGTTATTCAAAACAAAAAAATTTAATAAATTTAAATTGAAAAATATAATTTAGGAGGAAAAAATGAGTGAAAATAATGTAGTTTTTGTAACAGGTGGATCAAGAGGAATTGGAAAGCAAGTAGCTTTAACTTATGCAGAACATGGATATAATGTAGTAATAAATTATGTATCAGACAAAACAGATGTAGAAGCTTTGAAAAAAGAGTTTGATGAAAAAGGTGTTGAAAGTTTAATTTTAAAAGCAGATGTTTCCAATCAACAAGAAATTGATGAAATAGTAAAAAAAGCAATAGATAAATTTGGAAAAATCGATGTATTAGTTAATAATGCAGGAATAACAAAAGATAATCTGCTGATGAGAATGAAAGAAGAAGAATTTGACAGAGTAATAGAAATTAATTTGAAAGGTACGTTTTTAGTTACAAAAGCTGTTACGAAATATATGATGAAACAACGAAATGGTAGTATCATTAATTTATCGTCAGTTGTAGGCGTTTCCGGAAATGCAGGTCAATGTAACTATTCTGCATCTAAAGCAGGAATAATTGGATTTACAAAAAGCATAGCAAAAGAACTGGCATCAAGGAATATTCGTGCAAATGCAGTAGCACCAGGATTTATAGAAACAGATATGACAAATGTTTTATCTGACTCGATAAAAGAATCAATCTATAATCAAATACCGTTAAAAAGAATGGGTACAGCTAGAGAGGTCGCAGAATTGATTTATTTTTTAGGTTCAGAAAAAAGTTCTTACATTACAGGGCAAGTTATTAATGTTGATGGTGGAATGGTAATGTAAAAAAATTGAAAGTAAATTAAAAGATGGAGATAAGGAGTGTCCAAAAATTCCTTTTTGAAGGAATTTTAAGGAATGTCTCCTAATTCCTGAAAGGAGAAAAAATGGAAAGAAGAGTTGTAATAACAGGACTTGGAGCTATTACTCCAATTGGAAATAATGTAGAGGAGTTTTGGAAAGGTATAAAAGAGGGAAAATGTGGTATTGATAAAATTACTGCATTTGATACAAGCAATTTTAAAGTAAAATTAGCAGCAGAAATAAAAGGGTATAATCCAGAAGATTATTTTGAAAGAAGAGAAGCAAAAAGATTAGATAAATTTTCTCAATATGCAATGATTGCAGCAAGAGAGGCTTGGAAAGATAGTAACCTAGATAAAGAAAAAGAAAATATGGAAAGAGTAGGAATTGTATTAGGTTCAGGAATTGGTGGAGTTGAAACAATAGAAAATGAAAATCAAAAATGTGTAGAAAAAGGCCCAGATAGAGTTTCTCCAATGTATATACCAATGGCGATTTCTAATATGGCAACAGGAAATGTAGCAATTGATATTGGAGCAAAAGGAGAATCAGTTGCAATGGTAACAGCATGTGCTACAGGAACACATTGTATTGGGGAAAGTTACAGAATGATTAAACATGGATATCAAGATATTATTATAGCAGGGGGAACAGAAGCTTCAATTACTCCATTAAGTGTAGCAGGATTTACAAATATTAAAGCATTAAGCAAATCTGAAGATAAGTCAAGAGCAAGTATCCCATTTGACAAGGAAAGAAATGGGTTTGTAATGGGAGAAGGAGCAGGAATAATTGTATTAGAAGAATATGAACATGCGAAAAAAAGAGGAGCAAAAATATATGCTGAAATAGTAGGATATGGAGCAACATCAGATGCATACCACATTACATCTCCAGCACCAAATGGAGAAGGTGGAGCAAGAGCAATGAAAATGGCAATGGAGGAGGCAAATGTAAAACCAGAAGAAATTACATATATTAATGCACATGGTACATCAACACATTTAAATGACTCATGTGAAACACAAGCAATAAAAACAGCATTAGGAGAAGAAGCATCAAAAAAAGTAATGGTAAGCTCAACAAAAGGACATACGGGACATTTGCTTGGAGCAGCAGGAGGAATAGAGGCAATAGTATGTAGCAAAGCAATACAAGAAGGATTTATACCAGCAACAATAAATTATAAAGTACCAGACGAAGAATGTGACTTAGACATAGTACCAAATAAAGGAAGAAACCAAGAAATCAAATATGCAATGTCAAACTCATTAGGATTTGGAGGACACAATAGTAGTATTTTATTAAAGAAAATTTAAAGGGATTTAGGGACGTTCCTTAATTTCCTTTTTGGAGGGATTTTAAGGAACATCCTTAAAGTTCTTTAATTAAGAAAGGAAGATGATTTTATATGGAGTATAAAGAAATAAAAAAGTTGATGGATGATATGGGAAATTCAAAACTTGATTCATTAGAAATTGAATTTCCAGATGGAATAAAAATTAGTATGACTAAAAATTCGCACAAAGAAGTAGTAATTACTGCACCACAGGCAAGTGTAATAGAAGCAAGTAGCCCAATGACAGTTCCAGTAGTACAAAAAGAACAAGAAAGTAGCTTAGTAGCAGTACAAGATGCGGAGCAAGAAAAAAATAAAAAACAAGAAGAAAATTTTAATATAGTAAAAAGTCCTATGGTGGGAACTTTTTATAAAAGCTCATCACCAGACAAACCACCATTTGTAAAAGTAGGAGACAAAGTTCACAAAGGTCAAGTTTTATGCATTATAGAAGCAATGAAATTAATGAATGAAATTGAATCAGAATTTGATGGAGAAATCGTAGAAATATGTGTAAAAAATGAAGATATAGTAGAATATGGAATGCCATTATTTAAAATAAAATAGATTAAGTTAACAGATAAATTTTATAAATAGCTTTAATTGATAAATAAGTTTAAGTTATAAAATAAGATGAAAGGAAAGAGGCATAATATGTTATTAGATAAAGAAGAAATTAAAAAAATTATTCCACAAAGAGAACCTTTTTTAATGATAGATGAAGTAGAAGAATATACACCAGGAGAAAGTGCAATAGCATATAAACATGTTAATGAAAGTGAGTATTATTTTAAAGGACATTTTCCAGGAAATCCAATAATGCCAGGTGTACTAATAGTAGAAGCATTAGCACAAACAGGAGCTGTAGCAATTTTATCAATGGAAGAAAACAAGGGAAAAAATGCGTTATTTGGAGGAATAGACAAATTAAGATTTAAAAAACAAGTAATACCAGGAGATACACTAAAATTAGAAGTGAAAATAATAAAAAGAAAAGGACCAATAGGAATAGGAGAAGCAATAGCTACTGTAAACGGAAAAGTAGCAGTCAAAGGAGAATTAACCTTTGCAGTTGTGAGACAAGGGGGACAGTCTTCATTTGTCTCATAAAACAAGTCGAATTTTGTAGAAAAAAGCAAAAACAAAAACAACAGAAAATGACAAAAAATGACAAATAATATGAGACAAATGAAGACTGTCCCCTTTGTCTCAGAAAGGATATAGTTATGTTAAAAAAAGTATTGATTGCAAATCGTGGAGAGATTGCTGTTAGGATTATTAGAGCATGTAGAGAAATGGGCATCAGAACAGTAGCTATTTATTCAGAAGCTGATAAAAAGGCTTTACAAACAACTTTAGCTGATGAGGCTATTTG
>CANQWL010000032.1 GCA_947627555.1 uncultured Clostridia bacterium
AAGGTTGCCAATGGTTCCGGGTTTAAATGGCAATTTGAATTGCCATTTAAACCCGGAACCATTGGCAACCTTGGAACCATTGGCAACCCCGGCAACCTCGGCAACCTCGCAACCTTTGGCAATCTTTTAAAATTATATACTTTTTTATTAAATTTTTCTACTAATTTTGTATATTTTTTCTAATTTTCGGAAATGATAGCTATAAAATATTTTTGGAGGTTTACTATGGATATAAAAAAACATTTAATTGTTACTGGCAATTCAACTATTTCATGGAAAGATGCTATTGTGAAAGCAATTTCTGAAGCATCTAAAACAATAGATTATTTGTCAGAAGTAAAAATTTTAGAACAGAAAGCCACAATTGATGGAGATAAAATTTCAGAATATTTTGTTGATTTAGATTTAAGTTTTTCAATCGATCTAAATCGTAATGATAATCAGTAGGAGGTGAATTTATGGATCCTTTAGAAACAAAACAAACTTATCAAGAATATGTTGATAAAAAGTCACCTAATTCTCCAATTTTAAAAAATTGTTTTAATGCATTTTGGGTTGGTGGATTAATTTGTTCAATTGGTCAGGTTATACTTAATATATGTAAAGAAAGAGGATTTGATACGCAAACTTCTGGTACAATTGTTTCCATTTTATTAATTGGAATTGCTGCTTTTTTAACAGGATTAAATCTTTTTAATAAAATTGGTAAATTTGCAGGTGCTGGTTCTTTAATTCCAATTACAGGTTTTGCAAACTCTATTGTGTCTCCTGCTATGGAATATAAATCAGAAGGATATGTTATGGGAGTTGGAGGAAAAATGTTTACAGTAGCTGGCCCTGTTCTTGTTTTTGGAATTTCAGCTTCTATTCTTGTAGGTATTATTTATTTAATTTTTAATACTCAAAGTATTACTTTAGTTTAAAAAATCATTTGAATTTTTTATTTAAAATAGCTTAAAACTTTAAAAATTTTTAACGTGTTAGGAGATGATTTATTGGAAAAATTAGGAAAGCAAACAATTAGATTTAATACCCCTCCATCTATTGTTGAATGTGCAAGTATAGTTGGTCCTAAAGAAGCTGAACGGGCCTCTTTCTAGATACTTTGATCAAACTTTAGATGATGAATTTTGGGGAGAAAAAACTTGGGAAAAAGCTGAAAGTAAAATTATAAAAGAAACTGTAAATACTGTTATTAATAAATCTGGAGTTCCTGCTGATAAAATAGATTGTATGTTTGCTGGTGATTTACTAAATCAATGTATTTCATCTAGCTTTGGTTTAAGGGAACTTAATATTCCTTTTTTCGGAGTTTTCGGTGCTTGTTCTACTTTTGTTGAATCTTTAAGCTTGGGTGCAATAGCTGTAGAAGGCTTTGCTAAAAATGTTTTATGTGCTACTTCTAGTCATTTTTGTAGTGCTGAAAAACAATTTAGGTTTCCATTAGAACTTGGAAATCAAAGACCTCCTTCAAGTCAGTGGACTGTTACTGGTAGTGGAGCAGCTATTGTTTCAAAAGATGGACAAGGACCTTATATTACTCATATTACTCCTGGTAAAATTGTGGATATGGGAATTAAAGATGCAAATAATATGGGTGCCGCAATGGCTCCTGCATTTGCAGATACTTTAATCACTCACTTTTTAGATACTGGTAGAAATCCTAGCTACTATGATGCAATTATAAGTCGGAGATTTAGGACATATTGGTAAAGAAATTGCAATTGATATTGCTAAATCTCAAGGATATAATATTAAATCAAATTATAATGATTGTGGTGTTTTAATATTTGATAAAAATGCACAAGATACTCACTCTGGAGGAAGTGGTTGTGCTTGTTGTGGTACAGTATTTTCTGGATACTTTTTCAAACAACTAAAAGATAAAAAGATAAAGAAAATTCTATTAATTGCTACTGGAGCTTTAATGAACTCAACTAGTTCTCAACAAGGAGAATCAATACCTGGAATAGCTCATGCAATTAGTATAGAAATTTAAAGGGATTTTAAGGAATGTCCCATAATCCCTAATGAAAGGAGAGGTGTTATGAATATTAATTGGGCAAATGTATTTGATTGGATGATGTTACTAAAATGTTTTGTAACTGGTGGAATTATTTGTATTATTGGTCAAATATTAATTGATAAAACAAAATTAACACCAGCTAGAATTTTAGTTATTTTTGTAACTACTGGAGCTGTCTTGGGTGGACTAGGAATTTATCAATATTTAGTAGATTTTGCTGGTGCAGGTGCTACTGTTCCTCTTACTGGATTTGGATATAATTTAGCAAAAGGCGCTATTGAAAGTGTTCAACAAAGTGGATTAGTTGGAGCTTTTACTGGTGGTGTTAAGGCTTCTGCTGGTGGTATTGCTGCTGCTGTTTTTTTCGGATATTTGGCTTCTCTTATTTCAAAACCTAAAATGAAAAAGCAATAAATGCCTAAGTGACCAAGAGAACATACCTCTTGGTCACTTTTGTTTTTATATAATATTAACTATTAATTTTAAAAAAAATGACCGAGGGACATATCCCTTTAGTCATTTTTATTATGCTTTTTTTGCAATTTCAGCTATTTCTGTAAAAGCTTTTGGATCTGATACAGCAATTTCAGCTAACATTTTTCTATTTATTGTAACATTTGCTTTTTTTAATCCTGCTATCATTCTGCTGTATGTAGTACCATTCATTCTTGCTGCTGCATTTATTCTTGCTATCCATAATTTTCTAAAATTACTTTTTTTATCTTTTCTTCCTACATATGCATATGATAAAGATTTCATTACTGCTTGATTTGCATTTCTAAATCTATAATGTTTTGCACCATAATATCCTTTTGCTTGTTTTAATATTTTTTTGTGTCTTGCTCTTGTTGTTCTTGCTGTTTTTACTCTTGCCATTTTATATTCACCTTCCTTTTTTAAGTATTATCCACCATATGGTAATAATTTTTTAATTGTTTTAACACATGTTTTGTCTGCATATCCATCTTGAACTTTTCCTGATTTTTTTTGTCTTTTTGTTTTATTTGCTAATAAGTGTCTTCTATTTGATTTTGTTCTTTTTACTTTTCCTGTTGCTGTTAAACCATATCTTTTATTAGCAGCTCTATTTGTTTTTAATTTTGGCATATGCCATCGCTCCTTTCGTTTCTTTATAATTGTTTATATTAATTTAAGCATTTTTCTTTGCTAAAATTGTAAACATGTTTCTACCTTCTAATTTAGGTTGTTTCTCAACTACAGATACTTCTTCTAATTCTTCTATAAATTTGTTTAGAACGACTTCTCCTGCTTTTGAATTATTTACTTCTCTTCCCCTAAATCTTACTGTTATTTTTACTTTGTTGCCATCTTCTAAAAATTTTCTAGCATTTTTAGCTTTAAAGCTAAAATCGTGTTCTTCTATATTAGGAGTAACTCTTATTTCTTTTATTTCTAATACTTTTTGCTTTTTCTTTGCTTCTTTCTCTTTTTTTGCTTGTTCAAATTTGTATTTTCCATAGTTCATAATTTTACAAACTGGTGGATTTGCATTTGGAGACACTAAAACTAAATCTAGGTTCTTTTCTTCAGCTTGTGCAATTGCATCTTCAAAAGATACTACTCCTGCTTTTTCACCATTTTCTCCTATTAGTTGAACTTCTTTTGCTCTTATTTGCCTATTTGTTGGTAATTCTTGTTTTATATAAAACACCTCCAATAAAAAAATTGACTTTTGTTACAAGCCAATTTCCAATATAAAAGATAGCACAAATATGCTAAAATTATTGAATTTCTAACCTTTTTCCTTTTATTAGATAAGGTGAGAAGTTTTGGCTTCTTCTTGTAACGAATATTATTATACTACATATATCTGTTTTCTGTCAAGTTTTTTTCAATATTTTTATTAAAACGGAAAGCCTGTAATTAAAATGTAACATAAAAATCGTTTACAAATATAAATGCAGATGTTATAATTTAATTGTATAAACAACTAGACATAAGTCATAATGAAATAGGAAGGAAAAAATCAAATGAAGAAAAATAAAAAATATATAATTTTAATATTACTTGTAATAGCCATTGTAATACTACTGATATTAGCAGGTATAACAATAAAAAATGTAACAGAAAAAAGTGGATTATTATCTAAAGTTCTTAATGAACAAGAACAAGAAATACAAGGACAAGAAGAACATAGCATAGAAACAATATATGTTGTAAATTCAACAAGTGGAAATAACATTTATCTTACAATAACAATAGAAAGTGATGATGAAATAGAACAAGTACAAACTCCAGATGAAAATACAATAAATGCAAATAGAAAAAAGTTAGCAATAGATTATACTGTTGTATCAGGTATAGATTATACTTTTAAAATAAAACGTAAAAGCGATACTGAAGCAGAAGAATATATTTTAAAAGCAGATATTAATGCAAAACCAGTAATTTCACAAAATCAATCCAGCATTTATCCTATATTAACACCAAATGGAGTGGAATTAAACAAACAAGTAACTATAGAATATGAAGGAGAAGAAACAAATAATCTTTATAGTTTAGATAATGGAGCAACATGGAATTCATATACAGAAACAATAAAAGTTAAGAATTCTGGAAAAGTACTAGCAAAAACAATAAAAGATCATGAAATTACAAAAATGACATCTCAAAATATTACACTTAATTTAGCAGCTGATGCCTTAGGACCTGCTGCATATGATGGAAATGATGGAACACGTTTTAATAATTCTTATCGTGATAGAATATTAAAGATTAGTCCTGATATGATTGGTAAACAAGTAAGAGTTTATTGTGATAGTAATACTGGAGAAGGTGGTGAATTCTATATCTGCAATTCTTCTGGAGCTACCCTGCTTTATCGTTATCAATATAGGGTGAAAGTACATATAGTTACTATTCCAGCTAATGCAGATTACTTTAGATTTTGGTATAGTGATTATGTTTATGAAGTTGGACCTTATAATGGTTAAACTAAAAAATAATTAAAAAACATCGTAACTTTGATAAAATAAAAAATTATCAAAAGAAACGATGTTTTTTGAATATAAAAAATAAAAATTTTCCAATTTATTCACAAAATTTTCACAAATCTATTGTATTATATAGTCATATTAGGATATTATATAATAAGAAATTTTAGGAGGTCTTATCATGGAAGAAAATGAAAAAAAAGAAAATTCACAAAACTTTAAAACTGTACAAAATCCTAGTACATACAAAGAGGTATACAAAACTGAAAAAACAAAAAATAACAATTCAGGATTTGGTAAAAGTTTTCTATTACCTTTCTTCAGTGGAGTATTAGGTTGCTCTCTTGTTATTGGAACTTGTTTTGGTGTTCCATCTATTAAATCTAAATTATTGAATACAAATTTCTCAAATGTAAGTTCAAATTCTGGAAGCCCTGAAAATAATGGATATGTAAAGCAAACATCACTTGAAAATTATTCAGATACTTCTGTATATGCTGCTAATAAGATTTTACCATCAATTGTAGGTATTAAAGTAGAATATAGTGTTAACTCTTTACTATCTATGTTTGGAAGTAGAGGTCAATCAACTACTGCAACAGCTACTGGATCTGGAATAATTATTAGTGATGATGGTTATATTTTAACAAATAATCACATTGTTGCAACATCTTCTTCAGAATCTTATTACGAAGTTTCTGAAGCTACAAAATTAACAGTAACTTTATTTAATGATGAAACTGAATATGAAGCAAAAATTGTTGGAACTGATGAGCAAACAGATTTAGCAGTTATAAAAATTGAAAAAACAGGTCTTTCTAAAGCAGAATTTGCTGATTCTGATAGTATAAAAGTTGGAGAATTCGCAATGGCTGTTGGAAATCCATTAGGAATGGAAAGTAGTATTACTTGTGGAGTAATTAGTGCTGTTAATAGAGAAGTAACAGATTCAGATGGAAAACAATATAACCTAATTCAAACAGATGCAGCTATCAATTCAGGAAATAGCGGTGGAGCATTAGTAAATAGTGAAGGAAAAGTAGTAGGTATTAATACTCTAAAACTTTCTGGAACTGGAATAGAAGGAATGGGATTTGCAATTCCAATAAACTCAACAACAGACATAACATCACAATTAATTCAATATAGTAAAGTTAAAAGACCATATGTTGGAATTTCTGGTATAGATTTAGATGAAAAAACTGCTGAAAAATATAAATTAGTAGTTGGTGTATATGTAAAATCTGTTGATGACTTTTCTGCAGGTGAAAAAGCAGGAATTAAAATTGGTGATGTTATAATTGAAGCTGATGGCAAAAAAATTTCTACAATGGATGAATTAAACGAAATAAAAAATACTCATAAAATTGGTGATGAAATGAAAATAAAAGTTAATAGAGATGGAGAAGAAAAAGAATTAACAATTACTTTAGGAGAACAACCATAATTTATTATAACTTTTCACCTATAGTTCACACAATGGGCAAATTAGATTGTTAAAATACATCTATAATCAGTAAGCTATTAATAAGCAATCTGATTTAAATAAAAAAACATCCCCTTTTATTTTCAAATGAGACAATTGGGCTAATCCAATTGTCTCATTATTTATATAAATTATTAATAATTTATATATTATATTATTATCAAATCCATTTCTGTTGTATAAGAGTCATTACCATAAGCATAAATAATATATATTGTATCACCTACATAATAAAATTCTTTTACATTCTCTATTTTATATATATCGCTTTCAATGTCTCTGTTAAAAATATTATATCCTAATTGTTTTAAATTTTCTACTTTCTTTTCTTCATCTTGAATAGCAGTATCAATTTTTCCTTGTACTACTTTTTTGTCTAATTTCTCTATTCTTAATATTTCACTTAATGATATTTCTTTATTATTTCTTAAATCATAATTATAAGTCTGTATTATCACTCTTTGTGCACTTGCACCTTCTTTTAGATTAGAACGAATCATTAATGATAAAATATCATCTTCTATATTTGCAACATATTCTACTGTATAAATTGTATTTTTGTTTGCACTTTGTAATACATTTCTTGCTTTAGATGCAAATATATTTTCAATTTCATCGTTATATTTTTGTATTGTTTCATTGTTAATATTAATATATGGTATATGAATATCCATATCATAACTATTTGATCTAGTTTCTTTTTTTTCATATTTAGTACATACTAAATCTCTATCTTTGTATACTTTTTTATTATTATTAGTTCCATCATCATTTTGTATAGCATTATTAAATATAGTATCAAATTCAGATTTAAGTGTTTCAATTTGTTCTTCTGTTTTTTCCCCATACTCTTCTTTTTGTTTAATTCCAATTAATTCTGCAATGCTAATTCTTGCATAAAATTGAACATAAGATGCTATAATTACTGCAATAATACAAAATACTATGATTGTAGAGTATATTATAATTTGTTTTTTACTTATTTTCTCTTTTTTTGGTAATTTTACATTCATTTCAATCCCTCTCTTTTAAGTGACTTTATTATATCATCCTTGATTTTATTTCGCAATCCAAATATACTTTATTTAAATTTTAATATTTTATAAATTAAATATTCTTTAATATATTTTATTTTTTAAAAAATGCCGGAGAGCAATTATTCTCCAGCATTTTTCTGATGCAAAACAGCATCCTTAACAATTCCGTTATTTAACTTTAAGATTAAGCTTCCGAGCCTTTAACCGGCAAGCTATAATCCGCTGTTCTGTTATTATTGGATAATACTCCATATCCGTTGAGTATGGAGCTGGATTGTATTCCTTAAGCCAATTTAAGAACTTTTTAAACAGCTCACTATTCTCTGCCTCAACTGTTAACGAACTACTAGGACCTCTTAAAGTCAATTTTTCTGCCATAAATATATCCTCCTATATTTTTTATATATATTATTATAATATATTTATATGAAAAATTCAAGTGATTATTACATTTATTTCAACAACCGACTAAAAATTATTGACTATTAAGCTTTTTTGATGTATGATATTATATATTGCAAAATTATAGAAACGAGGAATTAAAAGAATGTTATGTTCAGAATGTAATAAAAATCCAGCCATACTTTTTTACAAAAAAATAGAAAATGGTAAAGAAACAATGGAAGGATATTGTTATGATTGTGCCAAGAAAAAAGGGATTAATCCTAATGAAGTATTGTACAGACAAAATGAAATTTTATCAAATGATAAAATAAATTTAAGTGACATGTCAAAACAATTAGAAAGTATTTTTAAAGATTTAGCTGAAAATATTAATTTAGAAAATATAGAAGATATTGAAGGAGCTATTACCTTTGATGCATCTCAAGGAGAAAATGATGATATTGATTCTCCAAAAATAACAGGTGCAGCTATCCCTCTAGGATCTATATTTTCTAATATGTTTACAGGATCTAATAAAAAATCAAATGGTGAACAAGAAGAAAGTAGCTCTTCTAGAAAAAAAGTAAAAGTAGAAAAAAAGAAAAACGTAAAAACTAATAAAAAGAAAAAGTTTTTGGATACTTTTGGTACCAATTTAACAAATAAAGCTAAAAATAATGAATTAGACATGATAATTGGTCGAGATAGAGAAATTCAAAGAATTGTACAAATTTTAAATAGGCGTTCTAAAAATAACCCTTGCTTAATAGGAGAACCTGGAGTTGGTAAAACTGCAATTGCGCAAGGATTAGCTATTAAAATTGCTAACCAAAATGTACCAGCAAAATTATTAAATAAAGAAGTTTATTTATTAGATATGACATCTATTATTGCAGGAACTCAATTCAGAGGACAATTTGAATCAAGAATGAAGGGAATTATTGATGAATGTAAAGAATATGGAAACATCATTCTTGTAATTGATGAAATACACAATATTATTGGTGCAGGTGATGGAGAGCACTCTATGAATGCAGCAAATATTTTAAAACCTGCCCTATCAAATGGAGAAATTCAATTAATTGGTACTACTACTTTAAAAGAATATAGAAAATATATTGAAAAAGATTCAGCATTAGAAAGACGTTTTCAACAAGTTTTAGTAGAAGAACCAAATATCGATGATTCTATTGGAATACTTGAGGGAATAAAAAAATACTATGAAGAATATCATAAAGTTAAAATTTCTACTGATGTTATTCGTAGTGCAGTTATTATGTCAGAAAAATATATTCATGATAGATTTTTACCAGATAAAGCAATTGATATTTTAGATGAAGCTTGTTCAAAAATTAATTTAGAAAATAAAAATCTAATTAAGCTAGAAATGCTAAAACAAGAATTAACACAAGTTCAAACAGAAAAAGAAGAAGTGATTGCCGCAGATTCTACAGAAGATTACCAAAGAGCTGCTGACTTAAAAACAAGAGAATGCCAATTAGTTGAAGAAATTGATACATTAACAAAAAAAATGAAACCTAGACAGATTACAATTGAAGATATTGCAAATGTTATTGAAAGCTGGACAAAAATTCCAGTTAAAAAAATCACAGAAGCAGAAACACAAAAGCTTTTAAACTTGGAAACAAATCTTCACAAAAGAATTATTGGTCAAGAAGAAGCTGTTAGCAGTGTAGCAAGAGCAATTAGAAGAAATAGAGCTGGATTAAAAAGTACAAAAAGACCACCATCATTTATCTTTGTTGGTCCTACTGGTGTAGGAAAAACAGAACTTGCCAAAAGTTTAGCTTATGAAATGTTTGGAAGTGAGGACTCTATTATTAGAGTAGATATGTCTGAATATATGGAAAGTCATTCAACATCAAAATTAATAGGTGCACCTCCAGGATATGTAGGATATGATGACGCTGGTCAATTAACTGATAAGGTTAAAAGAAAACCTTATTCAATTATATTGTTAGATGAAATTGAAAAAGCTCATCCTGATGTATTTAACATTTTACTACAAGTATTAGATGACGGAAAATTAACAGATAGCCAAGGAAATACCGTAAGCTTTTCAAATACAATTATTATTATGACATCTAATGCAGGATCTAACTTAAATACAAATTCTATTGGTTTTGGAAAACAGACAGTTGATAAAAATAAAATTATTGATAATTTAAAGGATGTTTTTAGACCTGAATTTTTAAATAGAATTGATGAAATTGTTGCTTTTGACTCTTTAACAAAAGAGCAACTTTTAGAAATTGTTGACTTAATGTTAAAAGATACTATAAAAGCATTAAATGATAAAGATATAAAAATGAACATTTCTGATAAAGCAAAAGATTTTATATTAACTAAAGGAACTGATATAAAATTTGGTGCAAGACCATTAAGAAGAGCAATTCAAAGATATATTGAAGATGAATTATCAGAAATGATTTTAAAAGGTGAACTTATGGATGGTCAAACAATACAAATTGACTTAAAAAATGATGAATTAAAATTTGAAGTAAAATAGGAGTATAATATGTTAAAATATGTACCAAATACACTAACTGTAATTCGATTTTTATTAATTCCTATTATTGTAATTAATATATTTACAGGAAATTATATCTTAGCCTTTATATTTTTTACAATATCAGGATTAACTGATATAGCTGATGGGTTTATTGCAAGAAGGTTTAATCTAATATCTAATTTTGGAAAACTAATGGACCCTTTAGCTGATAAAGCAACTCAAATAGCTACACTTACATCTTTAGTAATTAAAAACATTATCCCTATCTGGATTTTATTAATCGTTTTATTAAAAGAATTTATAATGATAGTTGGTGCATCATTTCTTTATGGAAAAGATGTTGTAGTCTATAGTAGATGGTATGGAAAATTAGCAACCGTATTATTTTATATAGCAATTGTAGTTTCTCTTTTATTAAAACAATTTGAACCTTCTTTAAGTATATGGAATAATCTAGATTTTATATTATATTGTTTAGCTCTTATTGCTACAACCTTTGCATTAATTATGTATATAAAAGATTTATATAAAAAAGGATTTATTGATAAAAAAGATTTGAAAAAAGAAGTAACGGTTGATAAAAAATAATCAAAGGTGACCGAATGGAGTGTTTTTCCTCGGTCACCTTTTTTTACTGATTGTCAAATGGAACTGGTCTTTTTGACAACTTTTTTAATTATAAACTATAATTGTGTCAAAAAGACCCGTCTCTCTTTATACTCTTGATGCTATTCAAAATCTTCTATCAGTTGATTTAACTCTTGTTTTCCATTAACTCTAATTCCCTTATCAATATTTATTTTATCTGTATCTGTTAAATATTCTGTATAAATATCAGTTATTTCTAATTCTTCTAGATTTTCTAAATTATCATCTAATATTTTATAAATTGCTACTTTTCCTTCCTTGTTTTTTACTAGATAATGTTCTCCACATTCTGCATCTATTTCTTTGTATAAAACTACTTGATTACTTTCAAATTTTTCTATTTTCCAATCTGAATATTTCTCTGTTAACTCATCTTGAGTTAAATTTACTATTTCTTTAGGTAAATTCAGATAATTACTTATAGTATGTCCACATTTACTATAATATATTTTTTGAATAAATTCGCAATTAGGTGATATTTTTTCGGCATTACTATTTGTTTCTATTATATTGCCATTTTCTATTTGTTCATATTCATCTGTACATTCATCTAATATTGTTTCTTCTGCAATTTCTTGTGTTTCTATTAATTTATCTTCGTTTTGTTTATTATCATCAGATATTATTACTGCTGTAAAAATAGCTCCTACTATTACTATAATAGAAATTAATGTTACTATAATTCTATTCATTAGTATGCTCCCTCCATAATATAATTACTATTTTTTAGTATTATTTACAGATTTTATGAAATTATACTATATTTACACATTTTTTATTCTAATTTTTATCTTTTATAATCAACAATAAAATAACCTTGAAAAATATTAATTCAAGGTTATTTTTATAAATTATTATTCTAATTTATTATATTATTTTTCATATTAGGAATATTATTTAGCTTCATCTATCTTTTGATAACGAGCTTCAAACACTTTATCTTTATCTCTCCATGTAGTAATTAAAGTAGTATTATCAGTTTTTAATTCATCATTTCCTGCATTATACCAACCAATAAACTTATATCCTTTTCTTGGTGCTGGAGCTTCTCTTTTAAATGTCCAATCAGCTGTAATTACAGTATCATAACCACCTGCTTTGCCATTTTCAAATCCTACACATTCATTTGTATTTGCAGTATATCCTACAAACCATACAACACGATGTCTGTCTCCACCTTTTGCTCTTAATTCTTCATTAAGAACTTTTATTCCGTTTTCTGTGTCTATTAAGTTATTATAGCTAAGTCTAAGTTCTCTTACTTTTGCAAGAATTTCTTCATCACTCATATTGCTATATTTTTTGTCTCCACTTTCTTTAATTGCTTTTGCAAGTGCTGGTTGATATATGTTATAAGACCATGTATTAGTCCAGTTTGGTGCATGTTCTCCACATATTTCACAAACTGCAGTTTCATAATTATCTGATGACCATTTGTGTCCTGTACCGATTGTTGCTCTATTTACTATATCTATCGCTTGACAATTTCTACATGTCTTCTTTACTATACTTCCAACACATGTATTTTTAACAACAATATCTTCTTCTCTCCAATTATGTTGTCCGTTTGATGGTATTCTATTTCCACCTATCTGGTAATTGCAATTAGTACACTTTTTAATTTCCGTATACCCATCATGTGTACATGTAGCTGGTACTGCTTCTTCAATTACTTGATAATTATGTGGTTTCTTTGTTCCTAATTTTGTACGAGTAATTTTTTCTTTGCATATTTCACATGTTGCACTTTCTGTTCCATCTTGCGTACATGTTGCATTTTCATCATCACTATAAGCTCCATATTTGTGTCCCGTTGCTCTTTCTGTAATTTTAGTTTCTACTTTACCACATTTTTTACATGTTGATATAGTTTTTCCATTTTCTGTACAAGTAGCTGCTACTTGTTTTATTTCAAATTCATGTCCTGTTTTAGGTATTATAGTTACATTATTTTTTTCATTACAACGAGTACATTCTTGATATCTTTCTCCATTTTGTTCACATGTAGCTGGTACTGTAGTATATTCTTCTTTCCATTCATGACCTAATTGTTTAATATATTTAAAGAAAACTTGCCCACAAACAGTACATTTTAAGCTGTTTTCTTGACCTGGTACTGTACATGTAGGTTCTCTATCTAAATATGATGCAGCTTCTAATTTATGTCCGCCTTTAATTGTTCTTGTTTCAGTCGCTCCACATTCACAAGTTCTCGTTTCTACTCCATCATATACACAATTAGCAGGTTTTGTAACTTGCCATTCTGAATATACATGAGTATGATTATCTTCAATAGTTTCATTTTCTTGAACATTTGAATTTTGATTATTTTTTGATTCAGCTTGTTTCTGAGCTTGAGCCTCTGCCTTTGCTTGAGTCTCTACCTTTGCTTGAGCCTCTGCTTTTGCTTGAGCTTCTGCTTCTGCTTTTGCCATTGCCTCTGCCTTTGCTTGAGCAGCAGCTTTTGCTTTTGCTTGTTCTGATGGAACAGCAATAATCTCTAAAGCTTCCATTCTTCTTGACTCACCTTGTGTTCCTGCATAATTACCTTTCTTGATAGTTGCTGTATTTATAGATTTACCTGCTGTAACCCAATCCATCCATCCATAATCTTGAACATGTACACGATATTTTATATCATAATCTTCAAGACCTTCTACAACTAATTGAAAAGCTTCTACTCTTTTACATTGTCCTGTTGTTCCCGCAATATTTGTTCCACTCATATTATCAGCTGTAACCCAATTCATCCAACCATAATCTTGAACATGTGCACGATATCTCAACTTTGCACCATTTGGAGCTGAAAAGTTTATTTCTAATGCCTCCATTCTTTTTGACTTACCTGTTGTTCCAGCTACATTATTTGCTGAAGGTGTTTTTACTTTTAATTCACTTTCTCCTCCTACTGTTTTATAGCTATTTTCCCAACCATAGTCTTGAACATGTGCTCCATATGTTATCATTTTTGAGGTACTTGCTGTATTCTTATTAGTTGTTGTTTTATTAATTGGAACAACTACAATTTCTAAAGCTTCCATTCTTTTTGATTGTCCTACTGTACCTGCATAATTACCTTTCGTAGCAGTTGCAGTATTTACAGAAGTTCCTGCTGTAATC
>CANQWL010000033.1 GCA_947627555.1 uncultured Clostridia bacterium
CTAGCTTTACTTTTTCCTCTGCTCTTTTATATCTACTTTCTTCTGCTGCATTTTGTGCCCTTCCGAAGCAATCCATTTTCTCCTGTCAATGTTACTATTGTCACTCCTGCTAATATTAATAATACTATTATTGTTATTACTAGTGCTATTAATGTTATTCCTCTAATATTCTTTCTCATTTGTTTTTCTCTCCTCTTTCAAAAATTTTAAATAATTATTGTATAATTCATTTTTACAGATTTTTTATAGTATTTCTCTTATTTGATTTTTTATGTATTTTATAATTTATGTCTAGTTGTTATTATATATTATAGATTATAACATTGCACTTTTTATTTGTAAACACTTTTATGTTACATTTTAGTTATATATAAAAATTGTAGATTATGAATAATTTCTGTTTTAAACAAAAAAATAACCAAGAGGCATATCCTCTGGTTACTTATTAGTTTTTATTATTTTATTTTGCAAGTTGCAAAATATTTTCCATAATCTCATTTGTTATTTTGTCTAGTATTTCTTTATCTTTCGTTCCTTTATATTGGCTAAAATCTAAAGGCTTCCCGTATGTAATAGTTACTTTCCAATCACCTTTTTTTCCACCTTTTATACCACATGGTATTACTTTTGCCCCGCTTCTAACTGCAAAAAATGCTGCTCCATCTTTTACTTTTTCTCCTTTTGCTATTCCATTTCTCGTTCCCTCTGGAAATAAAGCTAAACAATCACCGTTTTTTAAAGTTTGTAAAGATTCTTTTAGTGCTTTCACTTCCTTTGAATCTTTTTTTACTAAAATTGCATCAAATACTTTTCCTAGGAAAGCTAAAAATTTACTTTTTGTTAATTCCTCTTTTGCTAAAAATCTAGTATATCTTCCACATGTCACTTCTATTAATGGTGGGTCTAAAAAACTCTTATGATTTCCACAAATTATAATTTGTCCCTTTTTAGGAATATTTTCTTTTCCTACTACCTTCATTCTATATACTATTTTACAATAAATATAAATTGCTCCTTTTACAATTCCCCTTATTATCGTTTTAAAAAAATTTTTCATCTTGCCCTCCTTATACATTCTTTAGAATTTCTTCAAAAATTAGCTTCAACAATAAATTTTAATTTTTATAAATTATAATACATGTAACTTTCAAAATATAACTATATTTTCTTTTTTTCTTGAATAATATCAATAACTCTATTTACTACTTCTTCTATTGTCAAATTACTAGAGTCAATATATATTGCATCTTCTGCTTGTCTTAATGGTGATATTTTTCTCTGTGTTTCTGATATGTCTCTCTTTTTTATTTCATTCAATACTTCTTCATAAGTAATATTCATACCTGCCTCTATATCTTGTTTATATCTTCTTTTTGCTCTTTCTTCTGCTGAAGCATCTAAATATATTTTTACATCTGCATTAGGAAATATTGTAGTTCCAATATCTCTACCATCCATTATAATATTTCCGAGTTTCTCCCATTTTTCTTTGTAGTGGTTTCATCTTATTTCTAACGCAAGCTAATTCTGCAAATTTTGCAACACATGCATCTACTTTTGGTGTTCTTATCTCGTAAGATACATCTTTACCATCTAAAAATACAATTTGATTATTTCCATTTCTTTTTATTTCAATTGATATATCTTCTAACATTTTTTCTACTTTTTCTATATCACTTGGATTAATTCCTTCGTTTAGTGCTTTTAATGCAACACATCTATACATTGCTCCTGTATCAATATTTATTAATCCTAGTTTTTCACTTACAAGTTTTGTTATTGTTCCTTTTCCTGAACCTGCTGGTCCATCAATTGCTACTATAAATGACATTACTGTTCCCCCTGACCTTCTACATAAATATTTTTAGCTACTACATTTAATTCTACTACATTCATAGCTGTTAGTTTTTCTATTTCTTTTTTTGACTTTTCTTTGAATTCATTTAAACCTGTTACTACATTGTATCCATATACAATTGTTACTTCCATATAAAGTTTTACTCCTTCTCCATAATTTTCCACGCGAGTCTTTAAAACTTTATAAATAGCTGGTGTTTGGCATGCTAAATATTCTAAAATTTGTCTAAATACCACATCTGATATCGTAAATCTTCCCATATAACTAAATGTTGGTCTTATTATTGATTTTTCTGAAATATATGGTTTTTGTCCTTTTCCTTTTGATTTAAAAATTTGTAATGGATCTAATAAATAACCTGAAAAATCTTTTTTTATTTCAAAAGTTGGAACTGGTATAACATGCTTTCCTTCTGTTACTCTAATTCTTCTTGCTGTTTTCATTTCTTGCTCTGTTGCTACATCTGTAATATAAATTGTTTCTGATATTTCTGGTAAACCTAAATTAGCTGCTATTTTTTGTACCATTCCATCTGATGTTCCTAATATTAGTATTTTTTCTGGTTTATATTTTTTTAATGCTTTTATAATGATTTCTTTTTCTTCTTCTTCATAAAATAAAGCATGTTTTACTGTTCCTACTTTTGTAGGTGCTTTTTTTGCAGATTCTCCTGCTATTACTTCATTTTCTTTTATTAATAATCCATCATCTATAATATAACTTATGTTTCTTTCACTTGCTACCATTTGTGCTCTGTAACTTTTTCCAGTTCCTGAAGGTCCTACAAATGCATATACTTGTATTTTATTTGCAAATGGTAATTTTATATCTTTTAACGACATTGTGTTTCCTCTTCTCCTTTTATTTTTTGTGTCTATTTAACTATTTAAATTATATTTCATTTTATATGAAAAAACAAGTATATCATATAAAATAAATACAGAGACTCTATTACAGAATCTCTATATTTTTAATACTGTTTTCTTATTCATCAATTACAATTTCTCCAACGGCATCATCATAATAGGTATTATGACCAAGGATACAATTACTTGCCAAAGCGTGCTGACGCAAACCACAGCCAGCATATCCCAGAAAAATGGAAGTGTTACGTTTTTTAACTATTTTCCATTTATCTCCATAAAGATCACACCATGCACCTATATTTCTTTTTCCTGTTTCATTAGGGTATTTAACATCTTCACTATCAGAACACACAATTTTCCATGCATCTCTTACATCGTGATTTTCCTCTACAAGACATCTTATCAATACCCCTAAAGATACATCTTTTTCTAAGTCATTAATTATTCTGCTATTTTTTTCTGGCATAAATTTTTTGGCATTTTCTTCCCACCAAAATTCTGATTTACCTACTGCTGGCTTTTCTCCAGCACAATAGATAATAGTCTCGCCATCAGCTGCAAAAGATGGATCCATACATGGTTTACGGAAATTTTTCATTCCCATTTCCTTAGCCTCTTTTATGCTTTCTTTTATTCTTTTTTCTGTTGAATTTTCAGGCTCGTACTTCATAAAATCTTCTTGTAAAGAAATCTCTTCAATAGGAATTATCGGAAATAGTTTTTCAAATTCCTTAGTTCCTGGCTTAAATCCAGAAATAATACAGAACTCTATTCCATTCCCATTTTCAACAATCTCCGACCGTATTATTTTTTCATTTTCACTAAATAATATTTTTACTTTTTGCATAATGCCTTCCCCCTTTAAGTTAAGTATTTTTAATAACCTTTTTTGAAAACAGTATCAAGATAATTGTGCAAATTATCATTGCTTATATTATACTATCTTTTTACATATTTTTCAAGACAATATAGTACAATACAGAAGGTTTCGTTAATTTATAAATCTATATAAAATAAAATTTTATTATATAAATTTCTTGAAAGTATATGTAAAATATGTTATTATTCGTTTGTAATATTTTGTATTAATATCATAAAAGGAGGACTATTATGACAAAGAAAAAAGTTTTAGTATCTGGTTGTAATGGCAAAATGGGAGAACTTGTTTGTTCTGCCGTAAATGACACTGAAGACATGGAGGTAATGTGTGGATTTGATAGGGTTAGTAGTTCAGGAAATTTCCCTGTTTTTTCTAACAACAAAGAAATCTATGTTGGTTTAGGAGATTTACTTCCTGATGTTGTCATTGACTTTACTGCACCAGTAGCAACTCGTAGCATAGCAGAATTTGCTAAAAATAATAATATTCCTATTGTTGTTGCTACTACTGGGCTGAGTGAGAGTGATATCTCTTCACTAAAGACTTTTTCAAAAACAATACCTGTTTTCCAGTCAGCCAATATGTCATTTGATGTGGCATTGTTTAAAAACATCTTAAAAGCTATGGCTGTGCAACTTTCTGATTGCGATATTGAAATCAGTGAGACACATCATAACAGAAAAAAAGATGCACCTAGCGGAACTGCCAAGATGCTTGCAGATACTATCAACGAAGCATTAGGAAACAGCAAAGTCCTTGTTTATGGACGTGAAGGACAAAGACAAAAAAATGAAATTGGTCTTTCATCAATTCGCGGCGGAAATATCGTTGGCGAGCACACTGTTCAATTCTTTAGTGAGAATGAAACTCTTGAAATCAAACACACATCATATTCTCGTAAGGTGTTTGCAGATGGAGCTGTTAAAGCTGCTCGTTTCTTACTTACTAAAGAACCTGGTTTTTACAATATGGATGATTTAATTGCATCTATGTAAAGTAAAACCCTTTATATAGTTTTGAAAAAGGACACTTACTTTTAGTAAATGTCCTTTTTTGCATAATTTATTTTTAATTCTCAAATATAATTTTATCTTTATATGTTTCAATAGGATTTTCTATTTCTTTAAAATGATCTTGAATATAATCGTAACTATACACTACATCCATTGATTTACCATCTTTTGCTTGTATATATACTCTTTCTAATAAATAATCTTTTGAAAGCTTAACTGATCTATATGCTTGATCTGTTATTGAATAGAATCTAATTTCACGATTTAATATATCTACATAGTAAAACATTGGATTAATAGAAGACCAGAATATTTCTTTAAAGCTTGATGGAATACTATCTAAAGTATTTTCTTTTATAGCATTTTTGTCTACGAATAATTCTTCTATTTCTTCATCATTTATCATATCATTTTTTCTATCATTATACACATATTTTTGTTTATCTTTATCATAGTATAAATCATAAGCTTCTCTTCTTTCAATGTCTGTATATGTTATTGAATATGGAATGCTTTTTCCATTTTCATCTTTTATAATATTTGATTTAGAATATGATTGTTCTAGTATTTTATTTCCAACTTTTGTTGTATAGAATGTTATATCTTCTCCCTGTGTTGGTTTAGTGTATATACTGCTATTTTGAATTATTGCATAATTTTTCTCTGAAAAACTATCTGCTATTGTATAAAACCTATAGAAAACTACAAATTTATAAATACATATTAATAAGTATATAATAAATATAATAAGAATTACTTTTAAAACACTTTTTGTTTTGTTTTTTGTTTCTTTTTTATTAGAACTTTTATCAACTTTTTCTATAGTTTCGATTTCATCATTTAGTAAATACTCATAACTTACATTAAATTTTTTAGCAATTTGTTGTATTTTTTCTATGTCTGGTTTTGCTTCTTCGTTTTCCCATTTAGATACAGCTTGTCTTGAAACATTAATTTTGTCTCCAAACTCCTCCTGAGAAAGACCATTTTCTTTTCTTATCTTAATTATTTTTTTATTTAGTTTCATTTGTATCACCCTCTCAAATTTCAATTTAATTATAAATTTATAATTATAATTAAATTATATCAGAGCCTAATTGCAAATTCTACCATTTTTAGCTTGATATTTGTCAACTAAGGCTTACATTTTAGTTTTATATTATTCTTTTAGATTTTTTCTTCTCAATTGTCCACAAGCTGCATCAATATCTGAGCCTAACTCTCTTCTAATTGTTGCAACTATTCCATGGTCATTTAAATAATCTCTAAATTTCATAATATTCTCATTCGAACTTTTATCAAACTTACCATTTTCAATTTTGTTAATTGGAATTAAATTCACATGGCATAACATTCCTTTTAATAGCTTAACTAATTCCTTTGCATCTTCTAAATTATCATTATTATCTTTTGCTAAAGCATATTCAAAAGAAATTCTTCTATTTGTTTTTGCAATATAATCTTTACATGCTTGTATCAACTCTTCAATTGGATATGTGTTATTAACTGGCATCATATTGCTTCTTTTTTCATTATTTGTAGCATGAAGAGAAATTGATAGAGTACATGGAATATTTTCTTCGGATAATTTATAAATTTTTGGAACTAGACCACTTGTTGATATACTAATATGACGAGCTCCAATATTTAGCCCCTTTGGATTATTAATAATTCTAATACTATTTACTACATTTTCATAGTTATCTAATGGTTCTCCTATTCCCATAAAAACAATATTAGAAATTCTAACACCTGTATCTTGTTCAACTGCTAATAATTGTTCTACAATTTCTCCACTTGTTAGGTTTCTAATAAAATTAATTCCTGTTGAAGCACAAAATTTACATCCCATCTTACATCCAATTTGTGAGGAAATACAAATACTGTATCCATGATGATAACTCATTAAAACTGTTTCGATTGCATTACCATCTAATACATCAAATAGATATTTAATTGTTCCATCTTTTGACTCTTGCTTTTTAATAATTTTGAAATTACATATGCTATAATTTTCTTCTAATTTTTTTCTAAGTTCTAAAGATAGATTTGTCATTTCATTAAAACTTTTTACTTTTTCTTGATATAGCCATTTAAATATTTGCTCTGCTCTAAAAGGTTTTTCACCTATTTCTTGCATTTCTTTTTTTAGTTCTTCTAAATTATAATCTTTTATATTTTTCATTTTTATCACCATTTCCTATATTTGTTGTAAGATACTTAATTTTTTATTTATCAATATAAATTAATAAATTTTCAAAAAGCTCGTTCAAGCTAATTTTCAATTCGCTTATTTTTTCAAATTTATTAATCTATATTGATATTATTATATTTTTATCTCCTTTGGTATAACAATTTTAGAAACATCAACTCTTTTATAATTCACAATCTCATCTAGCTTTCTTTCAACCTCATACTCTTCCCTAAAAAACATCATAATCAATGCTCGTCTTACTTTATCAAAAGGAGTTTCCTTTCTTATTACCAAACTTTTTTCAATAACATTTTGTTTCATTGTTCCACCTCTTTTTATAAATTACATATGAAACTTTCTTATTACTGCATCTTTTACATCTCTATAACTTAAAGCTAAACTAATTATTAAATTAATAATAGATATTGCAATTGCGATAATATTTAATACAGTAGGTTGCATCATTTTTTTCATAATAAACACCATTGGTATCATGCTAATTAAAACAATAATTAATTGATAAATAGCATATTTTATGTATTTTTTATAACTTACAATTGTTAAAATTAACATTGTAAGATTTGCAATCATTAAAACAATTGGAATTGCAATATGTATAGACCATCCTTTAAATCCTAATTCTTTGTCTATATATAGTAAAACTGCTGATATTATTATTGTTTGCAATAATACATGTCCTGCTATATTTATTCTTTTTTTTATAGAATATAAAACTGTAATCCATACATAAATAATACCACAATTAGCAAGTGCTGCCCATGGAATTGATGGGGTTGTTAATCTATTTATTATAATTAATATAAATGCTAGTAAAATAGAGCTAATCAACAAAATATTGATTAATTTGTTACCTTTTTTACTGCTTAGTTTCTGGGGATATATCATCTAAAACACCATTACTTTCTATTTTTATTTCAATGCCTTTTTCAGTTAAGAACTCATAAATTTTTTTCTCAATATTGTTATTATCTAAAATTGATGTAAAAGTAAACACCATATTATTTTCAAATGTACAGCTTGAACATTTTATTTTTTCAACTGGCTCTGGAGCAATTAACATTAAGAAATAGTCTATATACTTTTTATAGTCTCCTATCATACCAATTCTTCCTATATTAGAATAGGTAATTGTTGTATATTTTCTGATTTCAATATAACTTAACCTAACTAATATTTTTTTTAAGAATAATGGGATAGCTTTTATAAAAATATTATTTCCTAATTTTACATTAGAAGACATTGTTTTTGTGATTTCTTCTTCTGTCAAACTATATTGAAATTCTTTTTTTACAAATTCTATCATTTTTTCAAATGTATTAATATTGTCTTTTTCTATTTGTGCAACTATCGTAATATAAGAGAAAAAGTTTGACATTGTTTTTGATGGAAAATATTTTTTCAAATTTACGGGTATACATATTTTAATTGGCTTTTTTCCTTTATATTTGATATAGTTTTCTTGATATATTGCATACATTAAAACTGCTGTTAAATATTGTGTAAGTGTTGCATTATACTTTTTGCTTTCTTCTTTTAATTGTTCTAAATTTATAATTTGATGTATTACACTAATTGCACCTAATTTTATTTTTCTACCTTTTAATTCATAAGCTTTTTTTCCTGAAGCATTTGATTTTGCTTTTTTATTATAATTTTTAATATAACTATCTTCTGTGTTATATTCAATTTTTCTGATTTGTCTATTTTCTGAACTTAATTCTTCTTTGTGGCTTAATTCTAAATAAGTATATACAATTTCTTTGAAAAATGTTGTACCACTGTTTCCATCTGTTAATGCGTGAAAGATGTCTATATTAATTTTATTTTTGAAATAGGTTACTTTAAATAAATAACCTTGATTTGATTTTGGATTAATATATTTACATGGGTAATCTTTTTCTTCTTCTATAATTGGATCTTTTGTGTTATGTTCTAAATAATACCAAAAAAAACCTGCTTTCATTCTTACTTTAAAAGATTTGTATTTTTCTAATGTATCTATTACTGCTTTTTGTAGTAATTGAGGTTTTATATCTTCTTTTAGTAGAACTGATAATCTAAATACTGTACTATATTTTTTACCAGTAGATAATGGAAATATCTTAGCAGAATTGTCTAATTTTCTCCATGTTAATTTATTTTTTTTATTATCTTTCATAATAGGACCTTTCTTTTAAATTAATTTCCACCATTTATTCATTAACTGTGGATAATAAATCTTGATAAGCTTGATTAACTAATTGTTCATCACTATTTCTATCAATTATCCAAATGTGCTTTGCTTCTTCATATTCTTTTATTTCAATATTAATATTTTGCTGTTCTGCCCTTTTTGCCAATTCATGAACATCTGGATTCAAAATGTCATATGTACCTATAAAAATTGTAACATTTTTTAATTTTGATATATCTCCATCAATTGGATTTACTAAATAACTATTAATTCCATCTTCTCCTGCATATGCTATTCCTGCTAATTTTAAAGCATCTTTATTTAATTGTGGGTCTTTTTCTTGTACTTTTTCAATTTCTGGATTGTTTAGCCTTACATCAAGCCAAGGCGAAATTAATATTGTTTTTTTCGGCATTGGTAGATTTTCCTCTGAGATTTTTTCTAATAATGCTAAACTTAATCCCCCTCCTGCTGAATCTCCCATTACAATTAATTGATTAGCTACATCAATCCTATCTTCTATCTCTTTATATAATGGAGTTACCATGTTAAATACATCTTTATAATTGTATTTTGGTGTTAATGGATAATCTGGAAATATTACTGTTGCTCCTGTGTCATTGATTAGTTTTTCTATAAATTCCCAATGTCTATCTGTTGCCTCTGCCATATAGGACCCTCCATGGAAATATAGTATAACTGTTGATGTTTTTTCTCTTTCCTTTGGCGTTACAACAAATACTTTTCTTCCTATATATTCTTCAACTTCAAGATTGTATTTTTGCGAAATATCTTCTGGTTCTTTTGTTTGTGTATTTGTAATCATGAAATAGGAAATTACGGCTAAAAATATTATTAAAATACTAATTAGCACACCTATTATTACTTTAAGTATTTTCTTTTTCATTTTTTCCCCTTTTTTATTAATTAATTTAATAGTCATATTTGTAATTTTCATTTAATATTTTTATGTATTTAGCTATTTTTAAGTACCTCTGTTATTTGCTCTATAGATATTACACCTTGTCTTTGAATTTTCATTTTTTCTGATGTACAATCTATTATTGTACTTTCTTTGCCAAATGACACATTGCCTTCCATCATTCCATCTAAATCCGGACATGCCTTTTCTATTTCATCTAAATTGCTACATACTTCTTTTCCACTTTGATTAGCACTAGTCATAAAAATTGGATTTCCAACTTTATAAATTAATTCTTGTAAAACTTTTGATGTAGCCATTCTTATTGCTAAAGTATCTGTTTTTATAGCTATTTTTATAGATATATTTGACTCAATATCATTAGTATATGTAATTGATTCAGGCTTTTTATTTAAAACTAAAGTAACTGGACCAGGCATAAATGCATGAATTAAATTTTCAACTTGATTATTTACTATGGCAATGCGTTTTATTTGTTCTTCATCTGCACACATAATAGGAAATAACTTATTAGTTGGTCTATTCTTTATTTTCATTAATTTTTCATATGCTTTTAATGAATTTGCACGTGCACATAATCCATATACAGTATCAGTTGGCACACTAATTACACCATCATTTTTAAGGATATTAGCTAATTCATCTATTTGTCTTTGTGTATATCTTTTCATTTTATTACTCCTTAATATATGTATTCTTTAATTATATCATAAAGTTTATGTAATGGAAGCCCTACTACTGTTGTGTAGTTTCCATCTATTTTTTCTACAAATACACAAAATTCTTCTTGTATACCATATGCAGCTGCTTTATCCATCGCTTTTCCTGTATTTATCCATTTTTCTATTTCATTTTCTGACATATCTTTTAAAAATACTTTTACTTCATCAAATGTTTTATATTCTTCGTATTTTCCATCTTTTTCTATAATAACACTAAGTCCTGTAATTACACTATGAGTTTTATTACCTTCTATTAATTCATTTATCATTTGCTTGGCGTTATTTTCATTTTTTGGCTTTCCATATATTTTTTCATTTTTTGTTACAATTGTATCTGAACCAATTATTATTCTATTTCCTTTAGTTTTTTCGTACACATCTTTTGCTTTTATATAAGCTAGTCTAGAAGCTTGTTCTTGTGTCGTTAATCCCTCTTTTAATGTTTCATTTATATTGCTTACTATGATATCAAATTTTGGTACTATTAATTTTAATAATTCTTTTCTTCTTGGTGAACCTGATGCTAATATAATTTTCATTTTTAATTGTTCCCTTCTATATTTGGTTTAGTTTATTTTAGCTACTAATTTTCTTCACATGTTCGTTTTTTATACTATACCATAAAATTATTAATTATGCTATAGTTTGTTTTATTTATAGCATTCTTTATCATCAAATAGTTAATTTATTCTTTTTTAACATTTCTTAATAATATTTTTAAAATTTACAAATTTTTACAAAATTTATTGACATGTTTATATAAAAATTATATAATCAAACAAAAGTTCTTGTATGTAAGGAGGATTTATGAAAGAATTAAATGTCTTAGATAATAAAATCACATATATTAATATAGATAATGAAGATTACATATCATTAACAGATATGTTAAAGTCAAAAGATGGAGAGTTTTTCATTTCAGATTGGTTAAGAAATAGAAATACAATAGAGTTTTTAGGAATTTGGGAAGAATTGCACAATTCTAATTTTAATTATGGCGAATTCGCCATAATTAAAAGTCAAGCAGGATTAAATAGTTATAAAATAAGCGTTAAAGAATGGGTAAATAAAACAAATAGTATTGGAATTATTGCTAAAACAGGAAGATATGGTGGAACTTATGCACATAAAGATATTGCTTTTGAATTTGGAATGTGGATTAGTCCGAAATTTAAATTGCTTCTAATAAAGGAATTTGAAAGATTAAAAACAGAAGAACAAAAACAATTGGGTTGGGATGCAAAAAGAGAACTCTCAAAAATCAATTATAAAATTCATACAGATGCAATAAAGAAAAATTTAATTCCTAAAAAACTTACTAAATATGAAACAAGTATTGTTTATGCAGAAGAAGCAGATGTGTTAAATATGGCTTTATTTGGAATGACAGCAAAAAAATGGAGAGATAAAAATCCAGATAAACAAGGAAATATAAGAGATTATGCTACAATAAACGAATTAATTTGTTTAGCTAATTTAGAAAATATAAATTCAATATATATAAATGAAAGAATAGAACAATCTGAAAGGTTAATCAGACTAAATAAAATAGCAATTTCTCAGATGGAAATATTAACGGAGACTAATAAGAAAATACTTAATGATAATAATAAAAAATAATAATTAATATAAAGGTATTATTTTAAAGTTTATTTCAGTAGCTATTCATTATTAATTTTTAATACCTTTATATCTATTATTATTTATTCAACTTTTTTTATATTTATCCAAATAATCCTCTTTTCTTTATTGGTGGCTGTTCATTCATTGTAGTTGCCAATTTAACTAATAATTCTCTTTGTTCTTTTGTTAATCTTTTTGGAGTTTGCACTATAACAGTAAATACAAAATCTCCAACTGAACATGAATTAATTGATTTAAATCCTTTATTTCTAATAGTAAACTTTGTTCCTGTCTGTGTTCCTTCAGGAATTTTATATTTTTCTTTTGTTCCATCTACCATTGGAATTTCAAGTTCTGCACCTAAAGTTGCTTGAGTAATAGTGATTGGAATTTCACATAGTACATTATTTCCTTTTCTTGTATAAATACTATGTCTTTTTATTTTTACTGTAATATATAAATCTCCTTTAGGTCCACCTTTTTCTCCTGGTTCGCCTTCTCCTCTTAATACAACTGTTTGATTATCATCAATGCCTGCTGGTATTTTTACTTTTATTTTTGGTTGTTTTCTTACTTTTCCTTTTCCATGGCAAGTTTCACATGGTTCTTGTATTACTTCACCTGTTCCATGGCAATTACTACAAGTTCTTGTCGTTTGCATTTGTCCGAAGGATAGTATTTTGCACTTGCCTTACTTGACCTGTACCATTACATACTGTACATTTTACTGGCGAGGTTCCTGGTTTTGCTCCTGTTCCATGACAAGTGTTGCATTCTTCATCTCTCGTTATAACTATTTCTTTTTCTACTCCTAAAAATGCTTGTTCAAATGTAATTTCCATATGTACATTTAAATCTGAACCTTTTCTTGGTCCGTTTTGTTTTCTAGAAGACCTTCCTCCAAATCCTCCTCCAAAAAAAGATGAGAATATATCGCCTAAATCACCAAAATCACTAAACCCATCAAATCCAGATGTACTATATGAATAATATCCACCTTGACCACCAAAAGGGCCTCCTGCTCCACCAAATCCTTGTGGACCATCTGGTCCAAATTGATCATACATTTTCCTTTTTTGTGGATCAGATAAAGTTTCATATGCTTCATTTACTTCTTTAAATTTCTTTTCTGCCTCCTGCTTATTATCTGGATTTGCATCTGGGTGATATTTTTTTGCTAATTTACGATAAGCCTTTTTTAGCTCATCATCAGTTGCACTTTTACTTACACCTAAAACTTCATAATAATCTCTTTTACCTGCCATTTTTTCCTCCTAAGAACGGGATTAGGGGACATCCCCTAATCCCTCTTTCTTATTATTTTATTATTTATTATCATCTTCTACTTTATAATCTGCATCATATACATTTCCATTTTCATCTGCTTTTGGTCCTTCTCCTGCTTCGGCATTTGGATCTACTCCTGCTCCTTGTGCTCCTGCTGGATTTGCATTTTTATAAAGTTGTTCTGACATGTCATAGAATACTTTTGTTAGTTTTTCTGTTGCTTCTTTAATTTTGTCTGTGTCGTTTGTTTCAAGAGCTTTTTTAGTGTTTTCGATTTCTGTTTCTACTTTTGCTTTTTCCTCTCCACTAATTTTGTCTCCTAAATCATTTAATGTTTTTTCACTATTATATATTAAACTTTCTGCATTGTTTTTAACTTCAATTTCTTCTTTTTTCTTTTTGTCTTCTTCTGCATGTGCTTCGGCATCTTTTACAGCTTTATCAATATCTTCATCTGTAAGGTTTGTTGATGCTGTAATTGATACATTTTGACTATTTCCTGTTGCCATATCTTTTGCAGATACGTGAACTATTCCGTTTGCATCTATATCAAATGTAACTTCTATTTGATATAGATGCAAACGGAATAGA
>CANQWL010000034.1 GCA_947627555.1 uncultured Clostridia bacterium
CAACTAGTTAGTTGCCATTTAAACCCGGAACCATTGACAACCCTCGAACCTTTGGCAACCCCGGAACCATTGGCACTCTTACATTGTTAAAGTTCCATTAGGTGTGTTATGAATTACTAAAATATCTTCTTCTCTTCCATTTTCTGCATTTATATATACTAAAAACTCTTTTTCTTCTACCTTTCCTTTAAATTCATAGCATAGTATTTCTGTCTTCCATTCTGTTGGAATTATTGCTAAACCTTCGCTTTCTATATTTAAATTTTCATTTAAATTTTTCTTTGCTTCTTCTTTTGTAATTTTTACATTACCAGTATTTCTTTCTTCATGATTGTTTAAATATCCTGTTGTTTCTAATCCTAATATTTCTCCATTATCTAAAGCTACTTTTACTTTAATTAAATCTGGATATATTACTACATTGTCTTGCATATAAGCATAATTAATTGTTACAATTCCTTCTTGTTTTAAATAATATGTTTCTTTCATATTTGGAAATCCTTTTTGTGCTAAATATTCTTTTCCTTTTTGGTTTGCTTCTTCTTGAGATATCATTTCTGAATTTACATCTCTATTTGAATTCATATAAACAACATGTCCACCTTTTTTCGAAATTGACACATTAATTGTATCTTCATTTTTATCAGTAATAGAAAAGTCATATGATGGAATTGTTGCATTTTCTGAATAACCTAAATTTGACATTTCTTTTATATTTTCTTTTCCAATTAATTCTTCTGCTTTTTGCCTTGCTTGTTCTTCCTCAATATCTTCTCCTGTGAGACCTTTTGGATCTCCATTTGTCATATGTTCTGAAAAAGCACCATCATAAATTAAACCTGAATATTCATGAAAATTTTCTTCTAAATTACTAAAACTTTCTTTAGATACATTATCTACCTGTTGTGCAAATGCCATATTTCCTTTGTTTGTTAATTCTCCCCATTGTAATCTTCCTGTATTTAAATCTTCTGATAATTGATTTAATGTATTTTCTAATTCTACACTATATCCATGTAAATCTTGCAAATTTTTTAAATCATCTTGTGTTAAACTTTCATTATAAATATTTTTTCTAGATAAAGAATACGAATAGTCACTTACTTGATTTAAAAATTTTTCCGTATTTTCTAGCTCCTGACTTTCTATAGGTAACATACTTAAATAACTTTGTGCAAGATTAGCCTCTCTCCATACATTAGTTAATGTCTCTGCTCCATGTTCAGGAGTTGTTGAAATTAAAGACTTAGCTAAATATGCTTCTACATTTTGAACGTAATCGACTAATTCATAAAAAGCCATATTATAGCTATTTTCAGAAGCTTGTCTATATTCCCTTTGTTTTTTATATAAAATAACTCCTAAAATTGCAATTATAATTAAAAGTGCACATATAACACTCAACATATGACCTTTCTTTAACCTGTTTTTCCAATCAACTAATTTATTCATAACAATTTCCTTTCTTAGGGATTTAGGAACGTTCCTTAAAATACCTTTTTACAGGAAAAATAGAACACTCCTTAAATATTTTTTTAATTTTATTTACAAAATCTATGTTTTCCAATTGTTTTTACAAGTGGTCTAGACCATATCCACTTATTAGTAGCAGTCTGTGGATTAAAATAATAAATACATCCATTTGTTGGATCCCAACCATTTTTTGCATCTTGTGCAGCTTTATATACAGTTGAACCTTCTTCAATTGGATGATTGATTTGGCCATCTGCAACTGCTGTAAATGCACCTGATTGATATATTACACCTGCAATTGTATTTGGAAATTTTGAACTTTTTACTCTATTCAGAATAACTGCTCCAACAGCTACTTGCCCTTCATAGGGTTCTCCTCTTGCTTCACCATTAATTGCTCTTGCCATAAGTTGAATATCAGAAGTTCCCGAACTTGCAGCATAGCTTGTATTTTTATTTCCTATCAAACTTACTAAAAAAATACTAGAAATAACTATTGTTGCAAGCATAATTAATAATAAAATAATTTTTATTATATTTTTCAAAATATCACCTTTTTCTTTTTAATCGTTACAATTTATAGCTAAATCTATATAATTAACATTTTGACATTTAAATCTTATCAGCTATGAATAGTAATTTTAATTAAAATTAGTTTGTTTCATTTTTAAAAAAATATTCCATTTTTTGAATTTTTTTAATATTTATGATAATATAGTTTTATATACAAAGATTACTATCAAAGGAGAATTTATGAAAATACTAATTTTTTATGCCTCTTATGGTGGTGGACACCTGCATGCAGCTCAGTCAATTTATGATTTCATTGATGCAAATTATAATAATATGGACATAGAATTAATAGATTGTATGAAATATGTGAATAAAACTATAGAAAAAGTAACAACAACTGCCTATCAAGAAATGGCAAAAAAAGCACCTTGGGTTTGGGGTAGAATTTATTCTGACTCTCAAAAAGGACCTTTAGCGCATATTTCCTCAAGATCAAATAAAATTATGGCAATTAAATTATTAAAACTATTAAGAGAAAAAAAACCTGACTTAATTATTTCTACTCATCCATTCGGAAGTCAGATGTGTAGCTATTTAAAAAGAAAAGGAAAAATATATGCAAAAATTGCAACTATTATGACAGACTTTTCTCCACATGACCAATGGCTAGTAGGAAATGACTTTACAGATTATTATTTTGTTGCACATGACAAAATGAAACAATATTTATTAAGTAAAAATATTCCTGAAACAAAAATATTTGCAACAGGTATACCTATTTCTAATAAATTTTCTCAAAAATATGATAAATATGCTTTATTAAAAAAATTTGAACTTTCTGAAGAAAAACAAACTATTCTATTTTTTGGTGGTGGAGAATTTGGTTTAGGAAAAACAAAAACTCTACAAATATTTGAAAATTTTGTAACATCTAATCATAATATACAAATGGTAGCAATTGCAGGAAAAAATCCAAAAATGCAGGAAGGTTTTGAGGAAATTGTAAAAAAACATAATAAATTAGATGATATAAAAATTTTATCTTATACGAATCAAGTTCCTGAATTAATGTATATATCTGATTTAGTTGTTACAAAGCCAGGGGGACTAACAACATCCGAAAGTTTAGCCTCTTGCTTACCTATGATAATAATTAATCCAATTCCAGGTCAGGAAGAAGAAAACGCAGAATTTTTAGAAAGTAATGGTATTGCTATATGGATTAGAAAATCAGATGATAGCAAAATAATTATTGAAAACTTATTATCTAATAATGAAAAATTACAAAGTATGAGAAAAAATACAAATATTTTAGCAAAACCACTTTCTACGCAAAATATTTGCAAAATATTATTAGATAATTAGGAGAAATATTATACAAAATATCAATATAATTAAAAATTTATATATATTTTTTTCGCACAAAATCATAAACACCTCATATAATAAAATGAGGTGTTTTTTATGTGCTTTGATAATTTATCCAGCTGTGATTTAATTGGTCTTGCTAGTTCTCTTGCTATTTTCCTTGGTGAAAATTTATCTACTAATGAAATCTCTATCTTGTCTGATTTTTTTGAAGCCCTTGGTGATAACCTATCTATTATTGCAACTAAAAGATCAATAGAACAGTCTTAACTTTTGAGTTACTATAAAAAAATATCTTTTTAATCTCCCATTCAAAAAAAATTATCTTATTTAATGCTAGATTTCTCTTCTACCTTCTAATGCTTTTGTTAATGTAATTTCATCTGTATATTCTAAATCTCCACCTACTGGAATTCCATGAGCAATTCTTGTAACTTTAATCCCTAAAGGCTTAATTAATTTAGACAAATACATAGCTGTTGCTTCACCTTCTACTCTAGGATTTGTTGCTAAAATTACTTCTTTTACTTGTCCATCCATTAATCTAGATAAAAGTTCTTTAATCTTTATATCATCTGGCCCTATTCCATTCATTGGTGATATTGAGCCATGTAAAACATGATAAACTCCTTTAAATTCATGCGTTTTTTCCATTGCAATGATATCTCTTACATCTTCTACAACACAAATTTGAGTTGCATCTCTTTTAGGATTTCCACAAATAAAACATGGGTCTGTGTCTGATATATTATAGCATTTACTGCAATATTTCAAATTTTTTTTAGCATTTATGATAGAAGAAACAAATTCATTTGTCTCTTCTTCTGTACAATTTAGCATATAAAATGCAAGTCTAGCTGCAGTTTTATGTCCAATACTTGGCAATCGTTCAAAACTTTCAATTAGTTTTTCAATTGATGGTGAATATAATGACATTTAAACTTCCTCCATAAAAACATTTCAAAGGTTGTCCCCTTTTCCCTGTAAAAAAGGATTTTAAGGAACGTCCCTAAATCCCTCTAAAACCCTCCTAATCCGGGTATGTTGAATTTTCCTAATTGGTCTGCTTGTGCTGAGTCTACTTTTCTTAGTGCTTCATTCACACATGTTAAAATTAAGTCTTCTAACATTTCTACATCTTCTGGATCAACAACATCTGGTTTTATTTTTATTTCTTTGATTGTTTTTTCTCCTGATACTTTTACATTGATTGCTCCGCCTCCTGCTGACGCTTCAAATTCTTTACTTGCTAATTCTGCTTGAGATTTTTCCATATCTGCTTGCATTTTTTTAGCTTCTTTCATTAAATTGTTGATATTCATTCCTCCGAATCCTCCCATTCCTCCTGGGAATCCTCCTCTTTTACTCATTTTGTTTCCTCCTTATATTTTAATTTTAATTTTTATTCTATTACATTAAATGGAATATCTGATTCATTTGCTAAATTTTGTAAATCTTCTCTAACATTTCTTGTTGGAATTTCTTGCGGAGTTGTTATATATTTAATTTGCATTTCTTTTCCACAAGCTATAGATACTAAATTAGATATTTCCCTAATGTTTTCTGGTTTTTCTAATACTGTTTTTCCAAATGCTGTCATGCCATTTGGAAATTGAATTCCAACTGTCATATCATTCATTTCTACTGCTTTTGTATTCATTAAATTTGTATATAAAACAATTTTTCCGCTTTGTTTCAAGTCATTTACAATTTCTGGCCAATATTCTTCTGAATTGGTTGAAAATTTTTTACTAGTTGTCTTTTTTACCTGATTTGCTTTTTGAGAATTTGAATTTTCTTCCACTTTAGTTCCCACTACAGAAGAATTTGCTCCTTTTTTAATACTTGAATCATATGCTGTACTCACATAATTATTATTTAATTGATTATTAATTTGGTTGTTTGTTTGAACAATATTTGCTTTTCCTGATTTTAAATATTTTTCAATTTTTTCTACTCTTTCTTCAAGTTTACCACTAATTTCTACTTGTTTATTGCATAATTTTATTATTCCTGCTTGAAACATAATTGTTTTTTGAGTAGACCATTTTATTTCATTTTCTAATTGTGATAATTGATAAATTAAATCAATTAATTTTTCCTTTGAAACATTTTCAGATAGCTTTTTGATATTTTGTATTTCCTCTTGACTATATAATTCCAACTTTTCTGATGTTTTATAAACTAAAATATCCTTTACATATTTTATGATTTCCCAAAGTAAATTGCTAATATCTTTTCCTTGTTCAAGAACTAAATCGATATCTTTTAATGCATGTTCAGCATCATAATTGATAATTGACTCTGTAATACTGTGTACAAAAGTTATTTTTGGTATACCTACTAAATCTTTAATTTTATCTTCATTAATGTTATTCTCTCCATCTTGCACACATCTTTCTAAAATTGACAATGCATCTCTCATTGCTCCTTCAGAAAGTATAGCTATAATATTTAATGCCTCTTCTGTAATCTCTATTTTACTTTCTTCACAAACAATTTTTAATCTCTTTTTTATATTTTCATTTGATATTCTTTTAAAGTCAAATCTTTGACATCTTGAAAGAATTGTTGCTGGCAATTTTTGTGGCTCAGTTGTTGCTAAAATAAATTTTACATGTTCTGGTGGTTCTTCCAATGTTTTTAGTAAAGCATTAAATGCCCCTGTTGATAACATATGAACCTCATCTATAATATATACTCTATATTTTGCTTTTGTTGGTAAAAAGTTGACCTCTTCACGAATACTTCTAATGTCCTCTACACTATTATTAGAAGCTGCATCCATTTCAACAATATCAGTTAGTGATCCTGCTATTGCTCCTTTACATATTTCACATTCATTGCATGGCTCACCATCCTTTGGATTTAAGCAGTTAATTGCTCTTGCTAAAACCTTTGCAGCAGAAGTTTTTCCTGTTCCTCTACTTCCATTAAATAAGTATGCATGACCTACTCTATTAGCTAAAATTTGATTTTTCAAAGTTTGCGTAATATGCTCTTGTCCTACAATTTCTTTAAATGTTAGTGGTCTAAACTTTCTATAAAGAGCTGTGTACCCCATTTTTTTCACATCCTTTATATAAAAACATAATTTATTTATATCCAATTTTATATCAATTAATTTATTTTTAATGTAATTTATAAAACTTGAAAAAATGGTAGTTCTTAATCTCTCTATGGAAAGTATTCCACATAGAGATGACTACTTATTGCTGCTTCCTTCCGGACCTGACAAGATTCATAGGTCTCTATTGGATACTCTCCATACAAAGATTAAGTACATACCATTTGTATTATATAATGAATAGTTCAATTTATCAAGCAAACAGAAGATTTTTTTATATTCTTTTGAAAATAATATCATCTAGTTCAGTCATTTCTGTTGATGTTGTTCCTTCTTCTATTACATTATTTACTGGTAAGTCTAAAGAAATATCTGCTTGATATTCTGTTCCAGACTCAACTTTTATTTTTATGTTGAAATATAATTTTGCTGTCAAATCTTCCTGTATTACATTAGCTTTTTTTAACAAATTGCTATGATTAATTTCTTCATCATTTGAAATATATTCTGCAATTTTATCATTAGCATATCTAAATGCTACAATTCCACCTTGATTAGATATCTTTAAATTTTGGACATTTGATTCCATATCTCCTATATACTCTATTTTGTCTATTCTATTTTCGTCTTTATTTTGAAAAATAGTATTTTCTGATAATTGATCTGGTTTGTAAAACATTATATTACCTTTTTGTTTTTGCTTTTCTACACTAATATTAGTAATATTAATTGATTTTATTGCTTCTTCTTTAGTATATTGTTTATTTTTTTCTATATACATATATATATCATTATTTTGATTAATGTCAAATGCCCATTTATTTTCTCCGCTATCTTTATCTATTCCTTCTGATGAACTAATAATTGTGATTTTTGATAGATTAAATGGCATATTTGTTTCTCCCTCTACATTGTATCTTAAAACAATAATACCTAATGTAAACAATATTATCGCAATCATAACAATCATTATACAAATATGAAAATATTTTTTGTGAACTAACAATCGAATCATTTCTCTCATGTTTTCCTCCGTATATATTATATTTTTTGTTCTTTTTTTTGTTTTCTTAACATTTTAAAGAAATTTTTTAAAATGTTTTCACATTCTAATTTCATAATATTTTTTTCTACTTGTACTTTATGATTAAACGTATAATCTTCAAATAAATTTAAAACTGAACCAGCAGCTCCAGTTTTTTCATCTAATGCTCCAATGTATAATTTTGATATTCTTGCGTTAATAATTGCACCTGCACACATAGAACATGGCTCTAGCGTTACATACATTTCGCAATCTAATAGTCTCCAGCTTTCTAGCTTTTTGCTTGCTTTTTGAATAGCTAAAATTTCTGCATGTTTTGTTGTGTCTAATTTAGTTTCTTTTAAATTATGAGCTTTTGCAATTACCTTTCCATCTTTTACAATAATAGCACCTACTGGAATTTCTAACTTATCATAAGCTTTTTTCGCTTCTTTTAATGCTATTTTCATAAATTTTTCTTCCATAAGATTTCCTTTTCTTTTTTATTTTATATATTATTTTAACTATATTTTTTATGTTTAGAGAAAAAGGAGATTACCAAGAACCTCCTCCACCTCCTCCAGATCCTCCTCCAGAGAAGCCTCCACCGCTTCCGCCATCACTTGATGGGCTAGAAGACATTGCAGTTTTTGCAACTGACATTGTATTATCCATGAAATGACCAAATTCATGCATATTAAAGTTATTTGTTGAATAATACCAAGTAGGAGCTTGGATGGCAATTGTTTCGAATTGTTTTATCCATACATCTGATACTCCTAAAGCATAAGTATAAGGTAATATATTATAAAAATATTCTGGGTTTTGAGTAACTAAACTTTCTAGTTGAGGCTTTTCAGCTGTTTCTAAAAATCTTTTAAATCCTTTTAATTTTCCTAACATTTCCGTTCCAAAAGGAGTCCTTTTTGGCATTATTTTTTTAAATAATGCTAAAACTGCTATGCTTATTATACCAACAATATATGTAACTATATACATTGTATTGCCAGCTAATGCAGGGAATACTATAGAACTTAAAGGTACCCATAAAAAGTATGCATACCAAAGCATTATCAATATTTTGAAAATCATTTTAACTTTTGAAAAGACTATCTGAGGTAATATTGAAAATTCAATTCCAATAAATATTACTGCAATTATGGCTTCTTGTATTCCAGCATATTCCACAACAGGTTTAAATGTAATTAATATAAATATTGCAATAATCATTAATATAATCCACTTTATCTTTCCAGTTGCATTTGATTCAAATATTTTACTTTTATTTTCTTTGCTATTAAGCTTATTTTCTATCCAATTTAATGTTGTATAAAAATTATTGTACAAATCATCCATAGTTACAGAAGTTTTTTCAGGCATATCATTTTCTACTAATGTTGTGGCTTCAGTATATGTAATCTTTTTGCCATTTTGTTTAGCTTCTTTCATAATTTCTCTAACTTTTTTTGTATCTATATTATATTTTTTTTCAAATAATCCTTCAAAAAATGTTCTTTCATTTTCATTATTTCCATCATATTCTTTTAGTTTTGTAATTCTAAAATTTTTAGAACCTAAAAATTTTCCTTTTTCTTGTGTTTCTTCAATTCTCAAATAGCCTTTATCTGCTAAATATATAAGTAATGAAATTATACTTTGAGTATCAGCAGATCCTTTATATAATAAACCAACCTCTGCCGAATTATATCCCTCTGGTGGATAAAATTCTACAGTTTCTATCACTTCATTATCTTTTCCATATTTAAACCATAATCTATCTGCAATTAAAACACATGTTAAACAAATTATTATTACAACAATAGAATATATATCTACATTTGAACTAGCTCCTACAAAATAACCTTCTGGCAATGTAAGTCTAATTGTAAATGCTTCTTCTGCTCTTAAAATATCTGTTAAATATCCACTAATTACATTTCCATCTACATTATATTGAACATCTATATTATTTGTTGAGCCTTCATATCCACTTGAAAACCCTAATAATGATTTATCAAATGTTTTTGGCATTGTAACTTTAAATTTAACATTACCTATATTGGCATCCCATTCATTTCCTATTAAATTATAATATAATTCATCTACATCTTTTAACGGATCTTTTCCTATATTATAAGTATATCTTATCGTATATGTATGTTTACCTATAACTGATTTACTACTATCTCCTATTTTTATAACTTCATATCCATTTTCTCTATATGTTGTATAATTTTCACTTACACCAATATTTGTTATTTTTGCTCTATTCTTTGATGTAGTTCCATCTATTCTTTTTACATTATTTATTAATGGTATTTTTCTAAATATACCGATGTCTAGATTCTTCAAAATATGCTGTTATTCTTTCAGTTATATCAAACGTATTATCTTCATTTACAATCATATTAATATCGTAATTTTCAATTGTATAACCTCCAGAAGATGTTAATGCAAAAGTTTTATTTGGAATTGCAAACATTATTAATAGAATAAGTACAATAAATACAAAAATATATTTTAAATATTGTTTTTTCATTTTATAATTCCACCTTTATACTATTTTTTTCTTCTGTATTTGCTTCAAACATATTTGCTAATTTAAATCCAAAGATATTTGCTACTATGTTACTTGGAAACATTTGAATTTTATTATTTAATATTCTAACTGCTCCATTATAATATTTTCTACTATTAGCTATTTCATCTTCAATTTTTGTTAAATCTCGACTTAATTGTAAGAAATTTTCACTTGCTTTTAATTCAGGATAATTTTCTGAAATTGCCATTATTTTAGAAATTCCTTCTGTTAATTTTTCGTTAATATCTAATTTTTTATTAATATTCATATTATCATAACTATTAACTCTCAAAGATGTTATTTCGTTTAATGTTTCTTGTTCATATTTAGCATATCCTTTTACAATTTCTACTAAATTAGGAACTAATTCCCATCTTTTTTTTAGATATATGTCCATTGTTGAGAAAGCTTCTTTTACTATATTTCTCTTTTTTATTAAATTATTATAAGTTACAAAAATATATATAACTAATAATACTATAATGCCAAAAATTACATATATAGCCATTTTTCTCCTCCTTCCTTTATAATTATAAAATTAAGAAAATTATCATTGGTGTGCCTAGAGGGACTCGAACCCCCATCGGTCGCTTAGGAGAAACTCGGTTACAATTTCAAATAGTGTTCGATTTTTTTAAAAGCCTTTATAAATCTAATAAATTGCAATGTTTTTTTAAATTATTTTTTTAAATTTAATTTGTATTTTTAAATAATTTTAAATGCTATTTTATAAAATTCGCGACATTTTCGCGACTTACTATCCGAAATTTCTATCCTACACTTTAGCCCTCTAGACACCAACCTATTACATTATTTTTTTCTATTTTTTCTCAACTATTTTAGCACAATTTTTATTATTTTACAACATACTTATAATAAATAAAAAAATTAATGTAAGTATTTTCTCACATTAATTTTAAACTAAACTTATGCCAATGAAATCATTATAAACTCATTTCCATATTTTTCTTTCTGTTCCTCTAACCAATCCCATATATTATCTGTATCAATATTAGATATATCAATTTGTTTAAATATTGGATATTTCTTATCTATATAATCTGTTATTAAGCTGTAGTTATAATCTTCACTATTATTAGAATTAAATATAAATTTCAGTAATTCTTCTATATCTTTAGTCAGAGTAAATTTTTTCTTTGTATATAATGACAGCATTTGATTAAATCTTAATTTTCTTTCTTTTTTTATATTGCTATGTTCATTAAAAACAGCTACTGCCTGTTGAAATTTATTCTGATTAGCATGTGTATAGTGAAATGTAGTTTCTAATTGAGAATGTCCCATTAACTTTTTAACATCAATTGCAGCAAGTTCCGAATTACAATTCATTTGTAAAGAGCAATAACTATGTCTTAATCCATGAATAGTAACATATTTTAGATTATTTTTCTTAATAAACTTTTTCCAATTATAATTTAAGTATGAAAATCCAAGAAGGCAACCCTTCTTATTGATAAATAAACTACTAACACCTTGTTTAACTACTTTTTCTCTTTGTAAAAGATATTTTTTTAATATATTCACCACTTCATTAGGTAATGGTAATGTTCTGTAGCTATATGGTGTTTTTGGTAATGTGACTTCATATTTATGTTTAAATTTATTCCAGTTTACATTTTTATTTACAGTAATGCTTCCATTCGTAAAATCTATATCTTCCACATTAAGTCCTAATAGTTCGCATTTTCTTATTCCTGTTGTAATAATTAATGAAAAAACTGCATTAAAAACTATATCCTCTTTTTTTAATAATGATAAAATTTTTATTAACTCTTCACAGGAATAGATTATCGTTTCTTTGCTTTTAGTTTTTCTAAATTTTACCTTATTAATTGGATTGTTAGAAATATATCCCCAGTCTATTGCTCTATTAAACATATTTTTCATTACCTTATAGATTCTATAAATAGTTTTATCAGAAATATCTGTGTGTTTTGATTTTAAATTAGAAAAATATTTTTGCAATTTTAAAGGAGTAATATTGGAAATTTTCTCGCTCCCCAATTCTTTCAATACATATTTATTTAACGTATTCATCATAGAATATGATGTCGTAGACTTTAATTCTTTAAAACAATAAATTGAAAACCATATATTAACAAATTCATTTATGCTAGCATTCTCTTTTCCTTTTCTACTATTTATTAGTATTTTTTCTGACATTTTTATTTTTCTCTGTTTTTTAGCTTCTGATAATGTTTTAAATGTTTTAGAATAATAATAATTCCCACTTCTAATAAACAATCTATATTTATTATTTATAGTTCTATAAATATACTTATCTATTAAGACACTTCTATTTGTATTAATTTTTTCATTTAATTTAATATTGTTTTTTCTCAATATCTCATTTCTAATTTTTATAGCTTTTTCAAAATTACATTTAAAATAGTTATCAAAATTAATCATAGGACTCTTTCTTATAATTTTTATCCTATATACATTATCTTTTATAAAATATATGTATTTTTCTTTTCTCATCATAAAAACCTCCTAATAAAAGATTACTTTTCTATTAGGAGGTTTTTACTATAACATTAATTAAATACCATATTTAATTACCATATATAATTTTTTACTTTTGATATAATAAATTTTTATTTATACTATATACTTTCCCAATAATAATATAAAATATTTTCATCTACATCATAAACTGCTATTTCGTAACCCGTTGCATTTTCTTTAATAACATTCTTTTTTTTGTTTTCATCTCTTGTTCTACATACTAATTCATAATAATAATATCCATTCTTAATGTCAAGGACTTCTTTGTTATATTCAAAATTTTCTAATTTATCATCATCTAATCTATTTTTGCTCCATTTTTGGTTTTGTTCTAATTCTTCAATTATATCCTTTCCTCTTTCTTCTGTAAATTTATATACATAATAGTCTCTTCCATCATTTTGTGGTCCACCTCTTACATCATATATTTCTCTACTAATGTAATTTCTAGTATCTAAGTTTAAATCTTTATGGTAATCTACATAATTATTAAATATCCTATTTATATAATAGTATAATTTTGCATTCTTTAAATCAAATATTGCATAAGCATTTTTTCCATTATAATAATATAAATCTTCTCTGTCTATAGGAATGATACTATCATCTTTTATTTCTGAAAATTCTTTCATTATGTATTCATAATACTTGTTTTTGTCCCATAAATTACTTTCTTCTAATTGATTTTTAAATTTCTCCATACTATTTGTATAATAATTTTTTAACTTATATACTTTATACTTTCCATCTAAAAAGTCTTCTGTATATGTTGTGCAATATTCTATATCATATTCATCTATTCCTATACCTAATTTTTTATAATCCGTATCTCCATTCATTGAAAAATATAATTTTGTAATTCCAACAGACAGGGAACTTACAATTATGCAAATTACTGATACTAAAAAAATATATAAAATTATTTTTTTGTTTTTCATATCATCATTCCTTTAATTTAATTTTATAATTAGGAAAATTAAATTTTATTTTTACATTATATGTCTTTATAACTCCATATTCACTAGAAACAACTCCAAAATTATTTAATAGTGTTGATAATATATCTGTAAGCA
>CANQWL010000035.1 GCA_947627555.1 uncultured Clostridia bacterium
TATTCAGAAGCTGATAAAAAGGCTTTACATACAACTTTAGCTGATGAGGCAGTTTGTATTGGACCAGCGCTATCTAGTAAAAGTTATTTGAATATGAAAGCAATATTAGAAGCTGCTTGTTTGACTGGTGCAGATAGCATACATCCAGGTTTTGGTTTCTTATCAGAAAATAGTAGTTTTGCTAAAATATGCGAGGAAATGGGAATTAAGTTTATAGGTCCTAATTATAAATTAATTGAATTATTGGGAAATAAATCAAAGGCAAAAGAAACTATGAAAAAGGCAGGAGTTCCAGTAGTACCAGGATCAGAAGGATTAATACACTCTAAAGAGCAGGCAATAGAACTTGCACAAAAAATTGGATATCCAGTAATACTTAAAGCATCAGCAGGTGGCGGAGGAAGAGGTATTAGAATTGCTTATTCTAAGCCAGAGTTGGAAAAAGAATATGATTTAGTAAAACAAGAGGCAAAAATTTCTTTTAATGATGATAGTTTATATCTAGAAAAATTTATAGAAAATCCAAGACATGTTGAAATACAAGTATTAGCTGATGAACATGGTAACTGTATTCATTTAGGAGAAAGAGATTGTTCAATACAAAGAAGAAATCAAAAAATTTTAGAAGAAACACCTTCAAGCATTTTAGATGATAAAACAAGAAAAAAGATGGGAGATATTGCAGTTAGAGCTGTAAAAGAAATTGGATATACAAATGCAGGAACAATTGAATTTTTAGTAGACAAAAATAAACAATTTTATTTTATGGAGATGAATACAAGAGTGCAAGTAGAACACCCAGTTACAGAAATGGTAACAGGTGTAGACATTATTAAAGAACAGATTAGAATAGCAAGTGGAGAAAAATTGCAATATACACAAAAAGATATTACTATTACAGGTCATAGCATGGAGGTAAGAATTAATGCAGAAAACCCAGAAAAGAACTTTATGCCCTGTGCAGGAACTATTACAGATTTACATTTACCTGGAGGAAATGGAATTAGAATTGATACAGCAATTTATACAGGCTACAAAATTCCTCCAACTTATGACTCTATGATAGCAAAAATTATTGTACATGGAAAAGATAGAAATGAATCAATTGCAAAAATGAAAAGTGCAGTTGCTGAACTAGTTGTTGATGGAATTACAACAAATACAGATTTTATATTAAAAATTTTAAATGATAAAGATTTTAGAGATAATAATTATGATACGTCCTTTATAGAGAAAAAATTTAATTAATTTTTGTTTTTTAAATTAGGTATATTAAGATAAATTAAGAACAAATAATTAATAAAAATAAAAAAAATTGAAAAAAGCATTTACTTTTTTATAAAAAATAGATACAATAGAAACAATAAGAAAAAAGTCGAAAAAAATAAAATTATAACAAAAGAAAATATTAGTAAAAAGGAGCGTATCAATGAAAATATTGATGTTATCATGGGAATACCCACCAAGAGTAGTAGGAGGAATATCAAGAGTAGTATATGATTTATCAAAAACATTACTAAAAGATGGACACGATGTTACAGTAATTACATATAGAGATGGAGATGCTCCATATTTTGAAGATGACAAAGGAGTAAAAGTATATAGAGTAGATAACTATATGATTAATCCAAACAACTTTATAGACTGGGTTATGCAAATGAATTTTAATATGGTAGCAAAAGCAAATGAAATTATGTTAAAAGAAGGTAATTTTGATGTAATACATGCTCATGATTGGTTAGTTGCATATGCTGCTAAAACGCTAAAAAATTCATACAACATACCAATAGTTTCAACAATACATGCAACAGAAGCAGGAAGAAATAGTGGTATACATGATGAAACACAAAGATATATAAATGATACAGAATGGATGTTAACATACGAATCAGCAGAAGTAATAGTAAATAGTAATTATATGAAAAATGAACTACAAAGACTATTTGGTTTACCTTATGAAAAAATAAATGTAGTACCAAATGGAGTAAATATGAGTTTATTTAATGGAATAGAAAGAGATTATAATTTCAGAAGAAGATATGCTATGGACAACGAAAAAATAATACTATTTATGGGAAGACTAGTATATGAAAAAGGAGTACAACACTTAATTTCAGCTATGCCAAAAATATTAGAAGGATACAGAGATAGCAAACTTGTAATATGTGGAAAAGGTGGAATGATAGATGAGCTAAAAGCACAAGTAAATGCAATGGGAATATCAAATAAGGTATATTTTGCAGGACATATGGTAGGAAAAGATGTACAAAGAATGTATAAGGCAGCAGATGTAGCAGTATTTCCAAGCACATATGAACCATTTGGAATTGTAGCACTAGAAGCAATGTTGTCAGAAAATCCAGTAGTAGTATCAGACATTGGAGGTCTAAATGAAATTGTAGAACATAGGGTAAATGGAATGAAAACATATTGTGGAAACCCAAATTCAATTGCAGATTCTATATTAGAATTATTATATGATCATAAATTATGTGCAGATATTATAAAAAAAGCAAAAAACAAAGTAAGAAATGAATATAATTGGAGTAAAATAGCACAAGATACACACTTTACATATCAAAAAGCAATTTGTCAATCAGTTGCAGAAAAACAAAAAAGAGAGCTTGAACAAGAAAGAGCTAGAAAAACAAAAAGAGCAAAAAATACAGAAAATGAAATTACAAATTTACTTAATTTCAAAAAACGTCAAGCATATGCATAAAGATTATAGAAGGTTCACTAAAAAAAGTGAATCTTTTATGATTTCATATCCTTTTCTATTAACAAAATTTATAGATTAATTGCTTAAATTAATTATTTTATATGAGTTGCAAAATTATGTAAAATATGATAAAATACTAACTAGTAACACGCAATTTTTATAGTCATTTGTAGGAAGGAGAATGACCATGGTAGAATGTGACAATCTGAGGGATGGAAGGGCTTTTAAAAAAGTGTTGAAAAAAATGGCTATAAGAAAAACAATATACTCATTAAAAAAAGTGCCAATGAAAATTTGGTATTGGGTAGCAGTTCTTATAGCTATATTTATTTTTAAATACTTATTAGTAAGGCCCTTGCCTATAATGGCAGCCGTAGTTCTTGGCCATGCAATATTTTTTTTAATGCTATACATGGCAAAAAAAGAGATATTGGAAAAAGAGTGTGAACTATAAAAGCAAAGAGGTTGGCGAATGCTGACCTCTAGTTACTTTATAAAAAAATATATAAAAAAATTATATAAAAAACTTTAAATTCTACAAATTTAGCAAAAAAATAGTGTATAATAATAATAAATTTTATACTAAAATATTAACAATTCATGTCAAAAGTATAAATAAAACAACAAATATAATTTAAAAATAAAATACGATTAATTGTAGATAGGAGATGAAATCAAATATGGCAGAATTCAAATCAGGATTTGTAACATTAATAGGAAGAACTAATGTAGGAAAATCAACATTGCTTAATCTACTAGTAGGAGAAAAAGTAGCAGCAATTGCAAATAAAGTACAAACAACTAGAACAGCAATCAGAGGAATAGTAAATAGAGAAAATTCGCAAATAATATTTATAGATACACCAGGAATTCATAAACCAAAAACAAAATTAAATGAAACAATGGTAGAAACATCTTTTACAAGTATTGCAGATACTGATATTATTCTATTTCTAATTGAGGCAACAAGCAAAGACATTGGAAAAGGAGATAGAATCATATTAGAAAAAATAAAAGAAGCAAAAAAAGAAACAATATTATTAATAAATAAAATAGATTTGGTAAAACGAGAAAATCTACTAAGACTAATTGACATTTATCGCAAAGAATATGAATTTCAAGCAGTAATACCAATATCTGCGACAAATACAAAATACAAAAATATTGTGTTAGATGAAATAGAAAATAACCTAAAACCAGGTCCTGCATATTATAGTATAGAAGAATATACTGACCAAACTTTAAGACAATTAGCAGAAGAAACAATAAGAGAAAAAGCACTAAAACTATTGCAGGATGAAGTACCACATGGTATATATATAGAAGTAGAAAAAATGAAACAAAGAAAAAATAGAAATGGAGAAGATATATATGATATTGAAGCAACAATATATTGTTTAAGAAATTCTCATAAAGGAATAATTATAGGAAAAAATGGAGAAATGTTAAAAAAAATTGGAAGACTTGCTAGAATTGATATGGAGGAGAATTTTGGCTTAAAAGTAAATTTAAAAACATGGGTAAAAGTAAAGGAAGACTGGCAAGAAAATGATAATATTGTAAAAAAATTCAAATTACAATAACTATATAAATTAGATTAATATTATTTTTATATAATTATTTAACTATTTAATTAACAATATAAACATATTTGATTAAATGATTATAATTATAATATTTAAAATAATTGTATAAATTACTTAAAAATGCAAAAGATAAAGTTAAAGGTAAAACTTTAAAAAAGGAAGTGATCTTATGATAAAAAAAATAGCATGGGATGCATTTAAAAATACAGGTGATATAAATGCTTTTTTAGAATTAAAACAAATAGAAAATATAGAAAATAATATTAAAGAAATACAAGAAATAACAAATCTAAATTTAGAAAATCATGATAACAAATAATAAAAAGAAAGACAATGTAAAAATAAAAACAATAAAAAAACAAAAGGGTGAATAAAAACAAAATGTCAAATGTAAAAATAAATGGAATTATATTAGCAGAAAACAATTTAGGGGATTTTGATAAAATGCTTACAATGTTAACACCAGGCATACGGAAAAATATCTTGTGTAGCTAAAGGAGCAAGAAGACCTAAAAGTGCTCTTTTAGCTGGAACACAGATGTTTTGCTTTGGGGAATATTTAATGTATAAAGGGACTAATACATATCATATTAATTCAGTAGAACCAATTGAAGTATTTTATAATTTAAGAACAGATTTAGACAAGCTCAAATATGCAGTTCATATAAATAAAATAATACAAGACATAACACACGAAAATCAAAATTGTTATCAAATACTACAATTATTATTAAATACACTATATACTATATCTGAAACACAAGAAAATTTAGATTTTGTATTAAGTGTATTCAAATTAAGATTATTATGTATTTTAGGATTTACACCTAAAATTAATGAATGTGCAAAATGTAAAGAAAAAGAAAAATTAAAATATTTTAGCATACAAGACAATGGCTTTAAATGTGAAATTTGTAGTAAACAGGATACATCATGTTTAACTATGAGTGAAAGTACACAAAATGCAATAAAATATACAATTACAGCACCTGCAAAAAAAATATATTCATTTCATATTAAAGATGAATCTTTAGAAGAATTTAAATTAATTACAAAATTGTATTTTAATGAAAAGTTAGAAAAAGAATATAAAATAGAAGAATTATTTTAAAAAATTAAAAACTTGCAAAAAAATAAAGAAACATATATAATAAAATATATAACATAAAAATAACGAAAAGAAGAAGGGAGCGATTTTTATGAAAATAAAAATAACAGGAAAGGAACTAAAGATAACAGAAGCAATTAATGAATATGTGGAAAAGAAATTGGACAGAATAGATAAATACTTTGAAGATGCAGAGGCAGAAGTAACATTAAAAACAGAGAAAAATGAACAAATTGCTGAAATTTATGTAACAGCAGGTGGAGAAAAATACAGAGCAGTAACAGAAGATAAAGATATGTATGCTTCTATTGATAAAGATATTGATATATTAGAAGGACAAATTAGAAAAACAAAAACAAAAAAAGAAAAAATGATGAAAGATTCATCTATAAAAGCAATGGAAATAGGAGAAAACGCAATATCTGAAATAAGCAATGAAATCATAAAAACATCATATTATGAGATTAAACCAATTACACCAGAAGATGCTGTTTTAAAATTACAAGAAAAACCATCACATAATTTTCTAGTATTTATCAATGTTGATACAGGTAAAGTAAATGTTATACATAAATTAAAAGATGGAAAAAATTATGGCTTAGTAGAGCCAGAGGCATAAAAACATAACAACAAACATAAAAGGCAGGAAATCAAATCCTGCCTTTTAATTTAACCGTTAGCAAAAAGTACTTATGTACTTAGAGCTGTACGAATAATCTATATAATCAAATTATAATGAGATTACAAATATTTAAAAAACAAAATTTAACTTCTTGCCTTAATTAATATTATAGGTTAATATTTTATTAGAACTTTACTATATAAAAGTCATAAATATTAATAAAAACTATTTCATATTTCTTTCAGCTTGTTCTATCATTTTCTTAACCATTTGTCCACCGATTTTACCAGCATCTTTAGATGTTAAGTCTCCGTTATATCCATCTTTTAAGTTAACACCAACTTCACTAGCTACTTCATATTTGAATTTATCTAAAGCTGTCATAGCTTCTGGAACTAATTTTCTATTGCTTGAGTTTGCCATGTTTTTTCACCTCCTGTAATATTACATTTGAAAAAACTTTTTTGCTTTTTCTAATACTATCATTTGCAAAAACAATAAAAAATAAACAGGAAATTTTTGCAAAAATATTTTGTTGATTTAAAAAAAATTTTATAGTAAAATGTATTTTATAAAAGGAGAAAAAAATGTCTATAGTATATCTTTTATTAGAGACATTATATACTATAATGTTTCTACTTATGAAAAAAACAAAGAAAAAAGAAAATATATTAACTTGGATATCTTTATCAATAATAATATTAATGTGTTTTAATATTTTTATAACATTTATATTTAATATACTAAATATAAAAATAAGTTTAACTGCATTATCATTAATATCTATTGTAAGGACAATATTAGTAGTAATAATTTTGTATAAAACAAAAGAAATTCAGAAATATTATATAAGAATAAGAGATATAATTGTAGCTATACTATTATTAGCAATAATATGTGTTGTAGCATATATTCAATTTAGTTTTCCATTTAATATTTACTATGAAGTAACAGATGCATCAAATCATTATAGTGCAGCAATAAATTTCTATAATTCTTCAGAATTATTAACAACACAAAATTCTAGTGATATATTTGGAGTAAATCAATTTCAAACATTTATGACTGGTTCGTATGTTAATTTAGGAATATTATTTAAAACCTTAGGATGTTTTTTAACAAGTACAAAAGACTTTGTAAATGTATCAATAATATTTGAATTATTTATATTATATTTGTCTGGAATTTTAATTTATTCATTATTAAATAATAAAGAACATAAAACTAAAGAATACATAGTTGTAGTTGTCTTTACAATATTATATATGTTAGGATATCCACTAAATAGTGAAATAAGTGGATTCTCTTATCTTTCTTTAGGACTAAATATTATAATTACAATTATGATATTTATGAGATATCTTTTAAAAGAGGAAATAAATAATACTATCGGAATAATAATATTATTTTTATTAAATTTAGGCTTATTTTTTACATATTACTTTTTTGCGCCAGTTGTGTATATTTCAATATTAACAATTTTAATTATATCTATTAAAAAGAGGCAAGAAAAAATTATTTCAATAAAAAATTTAATAACATTTATATATATATTAATATTACCATTTCTTTGTGGAATATATTATTTTTATATTAAAGAATTATTAAAAGGAAGTATGGGACCTGGATTTAATGCTATAAACGCAGAAGGATACATATATTCTAACTTAATATCAAACTTTATATTGTTTATTCCACCTTTAATTGCTTATTTTTACTATGAAATAAAAAATAAAAATATAAATTTTTTGAATACATTGATATTTTTTGAGCTCTTATTTGCTATGATATTAGGAATAGGTTTAAAATATAAATATGTGTCTTCATACTATTTTTATAAATCATATTACTTATTGTGGATGTTAATAATCATTTCTAGTTATAGTGGTACTATTATTCTTATAAATAAAAATACAATACCATTAAAAATAGTATGTATATTTGCATATGCAATTATGCTTTTATGTTGCTATAAATATGACAATTTAAAAAAGTTATTTGATATATATTATACAAATTATTCTATAATACAAAAAAAGGATAATACTGGAATAGACCATAAATATTTTGAAATTATAGATTATTATAAAAATAATTTATCAGATAAAAAAGATAATATATACATAATTGCATCAGATATAATTGGAAAAAATAGATGGTTATATCAATTATATGATAACCCTTACTTTTTTGTAAATTTTATGATTATAGGAAAAGATGAACAAAACACAATAGAATCTTGGATAAATGGAGAAATAGAACAAAAGTATATTATATATGATAAAAAAGAACTAAACTATGAACCATTTGAAAACGAAAAATATACAATTTTATATAATAATGAAGAAGGTGCAATTTTAGAAAGAAAATAATAAAGGAGAAATTTTATGTATAAATTAGTAGCAATAGATTTAGATGGAACAATGCTAAATAGTTATGGAATTGTTACAGAAAACACAAAAAAAGTAATAAAACAAGCAATTGAAAAAGAAATTGAAATTATAATAGCTTCTGGAAGACCAATAAATTCTATTCAAGCAATAGCAAATGAAATAGGAAGCAATAATTACTTTATTGCAGGAAATGGAGCACTTATTTATGATATAAAAAATAATCAAACAATATATGAAAAATATATACCAAAGAAAAAAGTTTTAGAAATTATAAAAATATGTGAGGAAAATAGTATATCATACAATGTGTACACAGAAAAAGCAATTTTAGCAACAGGATTAAAATACAATGTTTTATATTATCATAAAGAAAACTTAAAGAAAGAAGATAATAAAAAAACAGTGATTAACATTGTTAAGGATATGTACAAATATATACAAGATACAGAAGAAAAATTTCTGAAAATTACAGTATGTGATGAAAATAAAACAATTTTTAATTCTATAATAAGAAAATTAAGAAATGTAGAAGGAATTGAAGTATTAGATGTTTCACATATATCTAGAAAAGTTATAAAACAAGGAACAGAAGATATTTCAATAGAATATTATTATACAGAAATTTCATTAAAAGATGTAGATAAATGGAATACAATAGAAATCTTAATTAGAAAATTAAATATAAAAAAAGAAGAAGTAATTGCAATTGGAGATAATATAAATGATAAAAAAATGATAGAAAATGCAGGATTAGGAATTGCTATGAAGGGAAGTACTCCTATTGTAACAAGTAAAGCTGATTATATAACAAGCTCTAATAATGAAGAAGGTGTAGCAAACGCAATAGAAAAATTTTGTTTTTAACAGTGTCAAAAAGAAAGTATCAAAATAGATAAGTTTTTTGATACTGTTTTTTTATGTTCAAAAAAGCTATTGCCTTTGATACTTTTAATATAAATATTACAAAAATATTACAATAACATTAACTTTTAATTACAGATGCACAATTTATTGATTTTGAAAATCAATTGAGTTAAAATAAAATAGATGGATATTTTGTAAAAAAATATATAAAAAATAAGATTAAGGGAGGAATTTGTCATGGCAACAAATCCAATGCAAAGAAAAGCAAGAAATTCATTTTTATTAGGAATGTTATTAATGTTATTAATAGCTAGTCTTGTAGTAGCTTTATTATTTATGAAATTAAAAGAATATAGCGAAAAGGAAAAAGAAGAGTTACAAGCAAGTGTTAAAGCTTATGTACTAAATCAAGATGTTAGTTCAGGACAAGTAATTACAACTGATATGTTTACTATGCAAACTGTAAATAGAAACTTGGTTCCAAGTAATGCAACAAGTGATTTAAGTATTATTGAAAATTATGCATTACAAGATAAAGAAGGAAATAATATTTATACAAAATACAATAAAAATAACGAAGCACAATTATATATTACAATAGATAACGATGAATATGAAGTAAAACAAGAAGAAGAAACGGAAAACTATTATATTGATAAAAATAACGATAAAGAATATATTGAATTAAATAGTGTACCTTTAATTGCAAAAGTAACAATGAAGAAAAATACATTAATTACAACAGAATTAATTGCAAAAGGAAATAATACACTTCAAAATGATGTTAGAAAACAAGAATATAATATGATTGTATTACCAATTGATTTAGTAACAGGAGATTATGTAGATATAAGACTTATGTTGCCAACAGGACAAGATTATATAGTATTATCAAAGAAAGAAATAGAAATACCAAATATTGGAGGAACTGATTCAAACGACACAATATGGGTTAATTTATCAGAAGATGAAATACTACATATGAGCTGTGCAATTGTAGATGCATATAGAATAAATGGTTCTAAATTATATATGACTAAATATACTGAAGCAGGAATGCAAGAAGCGGCAATTCCAACATATCCAGCAAGTGGAGAAACAACAGCATTATTACAACGTGATCCAAATATTCTAGAAAAAGCAATGAATGAAATTAGAAACAGATATAACAATACAAGTGCAGCAGATTTAAGAAATAATTATATTAATAGTCTAATTAATAGTCAAGGAGAACAAAGCCAATCAAAAGTTGAATCAGGTATGAGCGAAAGTATAACAAATTCTAAAAATTCAAGAAAAGAATATTTAGATTCACTATCAGTAGAACCAGTACAATAGTAAAGGAGAAGATACATATGAAAAAAATAGGTTTTATAGGAGCTTATGAAAAATTAGACTTAATATTATATGTGGGAAAAATACTAACGACATTAAAGAAAAAAGTATTAATTATTGATGCTACACTTATTCGGAAAAGTAAGATATATTGTACCAACTATAAAACCTATGAAAACATATATAACAGAATTTGAAGAAATGGATGTAGCAGTAGGATTCAATAATATGGAAGACATTGAAAGATATTTAGGTATAGCAAATAAACAACCCAAATATGACATTGTATTAATAAATATAGACAACATAAAAGGATTTAATAATTTTAAAATAGAAGAAGCAAACAAAAATTATTTTGTAACAGCTTTTGATGTATATTCTTTAAAAAGAGGATTAGAAATTTTTACAGGATTAGAAAAAAACATAAACTTAACAAAAGTGTGTTTCTCAAAAGAAATGTCAAAAGAAGAGGATGATTATCTTAACTTTATTTCAGAAAAATATAAAATTTTGTGGGAAGGAATAATATATTTTCCTATTGAAAATGGGGATTTAAATGTTATATATGAAAATCAACGAGTTGAAAAAATAAAATTAAAAAAATTGAGCATTCAATATAAAGATGGATTAGCTTATATTGTTGAAGAGATTCTTGAAAATTCAAATGAAGCAAAAATTAGAAAAGCGATTAAAGTTATAGAAAGAGGAGTGTAGAAATGTCAATTGTAACATTTTGGAACAATGAAAAAGAACAAACAGGTAAAACTTTATCTGCTGTAGCTATTGCAACATATATGGCAATTAAACATAATTATAAAATATTGTTAGTTTCTACGGGATATAATGATAAAACAATTAATAATTGTTTTTGGAAAGACAAAAAAATTAAGAAAAATTCCGGATTATTTGGCCCAAATACAAATGTTGGAATAGAAAATGGTATTGAAGGATTAGCTAAAATTATAAAAAGTAACAAAATAACACCACAAAGCATTACAAATTATACAAAAATTATATTTAAAGATACATTTGAAATTTTAACTGGATTTATAGGTGAACGAGAAAGATATGATGAGTTAAAAGAAAACTATGTAGATATCATTACTACAGCTAATAAATATTATGATTTAGTATTAGTAGATTTAGACTACGAAATGGGAGAAAGTTTAATAAAACCAATATTAGAAAAGTCTAATCTAATTGTAGTAACATTAAGCCAAAGATTATCTAGTATTAATAAATTTATTGCAGAACGAGAAAAAATGCCAATATTAAAATCAAAAAAATCTCTAATTTTAATTGCAAGATATGATAAATTTTCAAAATATACAGTAAAAAACATATCACGATATATGGAAGAAAAAAATAAAGTTTCCACCATTCCGTATAATACATTATTTTTTGAAGCAGCTGAAGAAGCTAAAGTTCCAGATTTGTTTTTAAATGTAAGAAAGGTGGATGAAGATGACAGAAATGGATTTTTTTTAGCAGAAGTAGGTAGAACATCAGAAAATATAATTTATAGATTACAAGATTTAGCAATGAGGATGTAAGGAGGGTAACTTAAATGTCAATTACAAATATCATTTTTACATTAATCATAATTGGACTTGCATCATATTTAATTTACTATACTATAAAAAAGAAACAAAATGCAGAAGTAGAACAACAAATAGACATAGATGATAAAACATATACACTAGAAAAAATGACTCAATTTGTAAAAAACAGACTAAATGAAATAACAAAAGTAAATTTATATGATATCGGTTTATCTGAAGAAGAATTAAAAAGAAGAAAACAAAAAAAATATGAATTAAAGAAAGCTTTAAAAGGTTGTACATATGGTGATGTTAATGATAAAAAATATGTAAAAGAATTAATATTTGATTTATTAGAAAAAGAATATGGAGTAACTGAAACAAACATATCAAAATCAATTCCATTTGATATACCATCACTTTTAACAGCACAAGATAAATTTGATATATTAATTTATGCATATAAAGTAGAATTTGGTTACGAAGCATTAACAGAATTGATAAAAAAATATAATTTAGCAGAACTAAAATACGTAGAAGGGGAAACTAAACCTTCTTATGTTATAACTAGTGAAGAAATAGAAGAAATATATGAAAAAGAAAATATTGTATTATCTTTTGAAGATAAATTAAGTATTGTAGTACAAAGAATATATCAACACTATAAAGGTTATAGCAGTATTGATGAAGTAAGAGATATGAACATTGATGGTGTTTCAGGTGGTGTATCTGGATTACCAGAAAGCTTTTTAAGCCAAGTAGCACAAACAGATGGAGATTATTTAGACCAAATTGCAGAACATAAAGTTCCAAGAGCTTGTGATAGTATATGGATATTTTTCCAAGGTAAATCTATTAGATTAGCATTTTTATCATTTGGGACAGAAGCAGAATTAAAAAGAGTATGTCAAAATATTTATAAATACAACAATCCAGGACAATTATCAGACACAAATGGATATAAAATTAATGAAATGAAAGATGGTTCTCGTGTTGTTGTTGTAAGACCAAGCTTCTCAGAAACATGGGCATTCTTTGTAAGAAAATTCGACGTAAAACGTTCAACACTAGAACAATGGTTTAAAGGGGAACCAGGAAGCGATGAATCAATAGAATTATTAAAATACTTAGTAAAAGGAGCAAGAATTGTATCAATTACAGGTGAGCAAGGTTGTGGTAAAACAACAATGCTTATGGGAATGATAGAAAATATTTATGAAACAATGAATATACGTGTTCAAGAAACAGCATTCGAGCTTCATTTAAGAAAAATTTATCCAACAAGAAATATTTTAACCTTTAGAGAAACAGAAACCATATCAGGACAAGAAGGTTTGGACGTTCAAAAGAAAACTGACGGTTCTGTAAATATCATAGGAGAGGTTGCTACAGACCCCGTAGCTTCTTGGATGATCCAAGCAG
>CANQWL010000036.1 GCA_947627555.1 uncultured Clostridia bacterium
AACCGCTTGAGTGGTGGTGTGAGAGGGGAGAAATTCATTAAGAATTATCCTCTACTCGATTTATAAAGATAAAATATGTCAATTTGATAATTATATGCTTTTATGATAGTATAAATAAAAAATTGATACAATTTAGAAATAGGAAATGCAAAAAAATCAAAATAAGAGGTACAATTTATGAGTAAAACAAGAAAAAGTAGAAAACAGAATATATGGGAAGGTATAGTCGGGATAATTGCAGTTATGTGTATTTTAATTTATACATATATAAATCAAGATACACAGCTTGAAGAAAACATCAATCAAAACAATATAGAAAATACTACTATAAAACAAGATATTTTATTTGATTTGTCTACAATTCCAGAGTATTCATCAAATCCTTATGTAGAAATAAATAATAATATTCCATATTTCAGTTCAGAAGATTATACAACTCAAAGCTTTGAAAAATATAGTGAATGGGATAGTTTAGGAAGAAGCGGTGTGGCATATGCAAATATTTGCAAAGAGACAATGCCAAAAGATGGTGAGGAACGAGGTGAAATAGGAAATATTAAAGATCTTTCAGGATGGGTACAAAAAAGATATGATAATTTAATTAAAGACAAATATTTATATAATAGATGCCATTTAATTGGTTGGCAACTTGCTGGAGAAAATGCAAATAAAAATAATTTAATTACAGGAACGAGATATTTAAATACAGAAGGTATGCTACCATTTGAAGACCAAGTAGCAAATTATATTGATAAAAATAAAAGCAATCATGTATTATATAGAGTAACTCCTATTTATAAGGAAAATAACCTTTTAGCAAGTGGTGTACAAATGGAAGCATGGTCAGTAGAAGATAATGGTAAAGGAGTTTGCTTTAATGTTTATTGTTACAATGTGCAACCAGGAATAATTATTGATTATGCAACAGGCAATAGTCGTGAAGAATAATTATAAGCTATTATAGAATCTATAAAGAAATTAATTTCAATCAATTGCTTTGAAACTATTGTAAAATTTTGTAAAATAGTATATAATCATTTCTAATTTAATTCTTACTACTATTTATCAATAGTAGATTTCCAGATATAAATACAGAAAACGAAGGAGTGAAAGCATATTGAATTTAAACTTAGCAAATGATATATTCAATAATTTAAAGGAGAATAAATTTGTGCAAAATTTTATGAAAGAATTATCAAATTATTTAGAAAATAATTTAAATAAGAGTTCTAGGTTACCTAATAATAATTGTATATGGAATAACTTAAATTCAGAGAATTTAACAATTGATAATACAAAGATAATTACAAAAATAAAAAATGAAATGCTAACAGAAAGAAATAACATTTTACAAAATTATGCTAAAGATACAACAGAAAAAGGAGAAATGTACTATATATATGGTATGAGTACAAACAAAAATAATTCTTATAATTTATGTATTTGTGAAGAAAGCAAAAGCCATGAAGTAATTACAAAAGCAATGGGAGAACTACCAAAAGGTGCAACTTTAGGGAGTGTTTTAAGAAAGCAAGATGATAATTTTATATTAGATACTGAAGCAACAAAAACTATTGAAAAACAAATAGATAATATGATTCAAGAAAAAATAAAAGAACAAAAAGAATATTTGGATAGTAAAAGAATTGATGGACATATCTATGAAGTAGGTGAAAAATATTCAGGTAGAATATGGTTATATGACTCAAATAATCTTATTGGTGGTGGAATAGAAGGAATTGAAGAAATAGAATTTCCAGAAAATTTATATAAAACTGCTAAAATAGGTGATTTGTTTATATACGAAAATGGGATGTATGAAAGGTATTTAGAAAAATAATAAAAAAAAGCAATTAAGATAATTCATAAAATTCACAAAATTTTTTTTAATGAATATAAATAGAAGAGGTAAAAAAGTTGAAAAAATAATTAAAAAAGTTGATTTTTTCAACTAAATTTATGCCTTGAAAGGAATGATAGTAAAAATGAATTATCAATATTATACTTCCAATAATAATGGGCAAGATGATTATGGACTAAAATACATAGATGACCAAGGGTATGGTTTAATATGCAAAGATTATAGAATAGAATTCCCACCACAACATCAAGATGTACAACCAGGAATGGAATATTTAATGCATCCTAGGCCAATATTTAACAATCCGTATTATAGAGGGTCTGGAAAACTAATGAATAAGGTAGCAATTATAACAGGAGGAGACTCTGGAATAGGAAGAGCTGTTGCAGTTGGGTTTGTAAAAGAAGGAGCAACAGTAGTAATTGCATATTACAATGAACATAAAGATGCAGAAGAAACAAAAGAATTTATTGAAAAGCTTGGAGGAAGATGTTTATTACTTGCAGGAGACATTAAAGACACAAATTTTTGTGATAAAATTGTAGAAGAAACAATAAATACATTTGGAAGAATAGATATTCTAGTAAATAATAGTGCTGTACAATATCAGCAAAAAAGCCTATTAGACATAACAGATGAACAATTTGATTTAACAATGAAAACAAATATATATTCAATGTTTTATCTAACAAAAAGAGCATTAAAATATATGGTGCCTGGTAGCAGTATTATTAATGTTACATCAATAACAACATTTAAAGGTGAACCAGAATTAATAGACTATGTAACAAGTAAAGGAGCAATTGTAGGATTTACAAGGTCACTTGCAACTAATTTAGCAGCAAAAAATATAAGAGTAAATGCAGTATCTCCACGGAGTATTTTGGACCCCACTGCAACCTGCTTGTTGGGAAGCGGAAAAAATACCAACACTAGGGTCTGATGCACCAATGGGAAGGGCTGGTCACCCATATGAAATAGCGCCATTATTTATATATTTGGCAAGTGCAGATTCCTCTTATGTTACAGGGCAAGTTATGCATATTAATGGTGGTGAATATAAAGGATAATAATTTTGAATATTAATTTAAGTTAAAAAAAATATAAGGAGCTTTCAGTAATTTAATACACTATCAAAAGAAGTAAATTTGTAAAAATGAAATATTATTTATAAAAATACAAATGTGAATAACAAATTAGAAAAATGCAAATAATATCTCTAAAATGAAAAATGGAGGTATTTATGAAAGCACTTGTATATGATGGAATTCAAAAAGTAGATTGTAGAAAAGTAGAAGATCCAAGAATAGAGAAAGATGATGATATTATTGTAAAAGTAACATCAACTGCTATTTGCGGATCTGATTTACATTTAGTACATGGATTAGTAAAAGGAATGTATGATGGATTTGTTTTAGGACACGAAACTATGGGAATTGTAGAAGAAATAGGAAAAGATGTAAAGAATATAAAAAAAGGAGATAGAGTTGTAATACCATTTCCAGTAGCATGTGGACATTGCTTTTTTTGTGAACATCAAGAATATAGTCAATGCGATAATACTAACGAATATGGTGAAGCAGGAGGATTACTTGGATATAGTAAATCATATGGAGATTATGCAGGAGGACAAGCAGAATATATTAGAGTACCACACGCAAATGTTGGACCAAAAGTGATACCAGAAGAATTGAAAGATGAGCAAGTTTTATTTTTAACAGACATATTACCAACATCTCTTTGGGGTACAGAAATTGCAAATGTCAAAAAAGGAGATACAGTTGCAGTACTTGGATGTGGACCAGTGGGACTTCTTACAATAAAATGGTGTATGCTAAAAGGTGCATCAAGAGTTATAGCAGTAGATAGAGTAGGATATAGATTACAACATGCTAAGAGTTATGGGGCTGAAATATTAAATTTTGAAGAATATGATGAAACAGGTGCATATATCAAGGAAATTACGCATGGAGGAGCAGATTGTGTAATAGACTGTGTAGGATTAGATGGCAAAATGTCAATAATGGAAAAAGTAGAAACAGCATTAAAATTACAAGGTGGTGCCAAATCTGCAATTGAAATAGCTACACAAGCAGTCAGAAAATGTGGCCATATTGCACTAGTTGGAGTATATGGAACAAAATATAATAATTTTCCTCTTGGAAATATGTTTACAAGAAATGTTACTTTAAAAATGGGACAATGTCCTGCAACTAGATATGTAGAGCCAATATTAGAGATGATAAAAAAAGGAGAAATTGATGCAACAGATATTATTACACATACATTGCCATTAGAAAAAGGTAGACATGCCTATGAAATTTTTGATGCAAAAGAAGATAATTGTATAAAAGTAGTATTAAAACCATAATTAGTTAAAAAGTATATATAATTAAATTATAAAATGGCACCTAAAATGAGTATTCCAATATTATCATCATAAATTTTTTGAAATTGTGAAATAGGAAGAGGATTTTCACCAATACCTGCTTCAATAGTATATCCAGGACGATTATAAGTTTGAATAAACCAATCTTTATATCCTGCAAAGCTAGAATTATAAGGAACATCTGCTAGTAAATATCCACTTGCATTAGCAAAGCGAGTACCTATTTCATATCCACGTGGAGGATTAATATTTTGAAAATTCCAATAAATTTCTTGACCTTGAGTATGATAAGAAATTGTTAAAGAAAAATTATGTGAAAGAGTAAAATTATATATAGCTAATGCTTCAGGTTCAGTTAAAGGCCCGAAAACCTACAAAGTCACGAGGAGAAGGTTTATTAAATCCTTGCTCATATTTTATTTCTTTAGCTTGTTCCCAACCAGCAGGAAATTGCAAATTTAAATCCACACCTCTAATATTTGCTTTCCAACCACTAGGAAAAGGAATATTAGAAAAACTAGAAGCAATATTTTTTGCACTAATATATGCATTAGAATTAATAGATAAATTATTAGTTACTAAATCAACACCATCAGGATTTACCATAGGCATAATAAAAATAGAACATGTATTAAATAAATTCCTAATAGAACGATTATATAAATTACTATTATTAATGTAAGCTTTAGCATAATCTTCAATAAATTTCATAAGCACAACACTAGTAATCCACTCATTAGCATGAATACTAGCAGAATAAAATACACTTTTTGGTCCATTACCAAGTTTTACAACATAAATAGGTTTACCCAAAACACTATTTCCAACTATTTGAACATTTAAAAAGGGGTAAGTTCTTATTAAAGAAACAAGATTTTGTCTCAAAATAGAAAAATTATAAGGAATATTTGTAGGAACTATATTTCCATTCATAATTATCACCTAAAATAGTATATGAAATTTAAAAAAATTGTTTCCAAATTAAGAAAGAATTGGAATAACAAATTAATTAATGGATAAAATAATAAAAATAGTGTTATTAAGTTGAAAAAATAAATTTTAAAATAAATGGAAATATAAAAAATAAATATTTTATTTAGAGAGAGGAGTAAATTTTTATGATTAATATAAAACCAGTGTCAGATTTAAGAAATAAATACCAAGAAATAGAAAATATTGTTTTACAAGAAAATGAAAATGTATATTTAACTAAAAATGGCTATGGTGCTATGGTTCTAATTAGTTTAGAGAGATATGCAAAAATGGCAGAAAAACTTAAAAATAATAAAGAATATACAGGAAAAGAGAAAAATGAAAATTATGAAATTTTAGATACAATAAGTAGAGAAGAAAAATTTGAAAGTAAATCAAATATAGATGATGAAGCATATCCTAAAATTAAGAAAAAAATGGAATAAAAATAAGTATACAAAATTGTATACTTGTTTTTTTGTGAAAAATTGAATAATATAATATTGATAAAAGAAGAGAAATATTGTATAATAAATAATGTATATGGGGATGTAATGGTTTCGACATTACACCAGAAATATAAATTGCAAGTAGTGGATGGTCGCTTTGGCCACTTAAAAAAAGCGAAAATAAAAATAAACGCTGATAACGAAGAATTAGCATTAGCTGCCTAATTGCAGCTACGCTTTTCTAGATAGCCCCACCTATTTAGATAAAGTGTCATAAAATGTGGGAAACAAATCTACTTTTGCTTTTAAAGTAGAGGGTATTTTAAAAAGCTATATTTTATTTTAACTTGTTTGTCGGTGAAAATAAAATGAATTAAAAAGATAAACTAAACTTGTAGAGATTTATATGGAAAGTGTTATGGACAGGAGTTCAACTCTCCTCATCTCCACCAATAACTAAAATGAACTTAATGTGTTTTGTTGATAGATTTGCAATAAATATAAAGTTATAATTTGAAATAGAAAAAATAAAATATGCGGGTATAATTTAGTGGTAGAATGCCATGCTTCCGACCTGGTCGCGCGAGTTCGATTCTCGCTACCCGCTCCAAATATAATAAGCCATATAAATGTTGAAATACCAACAATTTTATATGGCTTATCTTTATATTTTAATGCAATAATAATGCAATAGTATTTTTAATTTATTTTCTTTAATTCTTGTTGTATAAAATCATTTGAAACAGAAGTGTAAATATCATTTGTAATGGTACTTCCATCAACATGCCCTACAATAGTTTGAATAACTTTTATATTTATGCCATTTTCAACACACCTAGTAATAAAAGTATGTCTTAATCTGTGAGAATGAAAAGATGTGTTAGTAATATGATATTTATTATTTATTCGTAATAAATAACTATTAATTTCGTATGGTTTAATAAAAGTATTATTTTTGTTATCCCAAAACAATAGACCGTTTATATTGCTAATTTTATTAGACAATATTTTTTCTATTAAATTTTTAACATTATTATTCATAGGAAAAGTTCTTTTTCCATTATCTATTCCAGTAGATTTTTTATATGTTTTTGTATGTTTACCCATAACAACATTAAATTTATCATCTTGTGTAAGAGTACGATAAATTGTTAATGTATTATTTTTAAAATCAATACAATCTATACTTAATGCTAACACTTCTCCAATTCTCATTCCTGTATATAATTGAAGTAAAATTATATCTCTATATTTATGGTTATATTCTTGATTGTTTAAAATATTTATTAATTTGTTTTCTTCTTCAATAGTCAATGCTTCAACTTTTTTATCTTCTTTTTTAGAAATTGGTTTAGTTAATGTTTCGTCTAGCATAATATTAAAAGGTATTTTCCTCCTTGAATAAGCAATTTTAAAAGTTTTATTTATTAATATCCACATTTTTTGAATTATAGAATTAGAATATTCACGCATATTTTTTTTGCTATTTTCTATGTCTGTAATAGTAATTTTTTGAATTTGTTTATTAACAAAGTTGGCACAACACTTTTGGATTTGTCTAATAGTTGCTTTGTCTCTGCCGTAAGTCCTAGCAGAAACAAGACCGTCTTCATATTTTTGTTTAACATAATTTTCTAATATTTCAATAAAAGTATCTTTGCTTTTTCCAATATAAGTGCCATTATCTAATTTTTCTTTTGTTGCTGTAACTCTTTTTCTAAAAGCTCTTTCACTTTCATTTTTCTTTTGCCTAAGTGTTTTTCTTTTACCAGAAGGTTCTGTATATTGAAATATCCATCTATCTAATGTTTCTGAATGATAGAATGAACCTTCTCCATTTGCTACAGTTTTAGGACCTCCATTTTTTTGTTTCTTTTCTTTTTCCATAATAAAAACTCCTTTCAATTACCTCGAAAAGAGTTGCATTTTAAATACAAATATTGTATAATAAAAGTGCAAATTCTTTCGAGAATTTGTTTGACTTATGATAGTGTGTATGTTTAGCGACGACACACTATCTTTTTATTTATTCAAATATTTTGCTAATTCTAGCTTCTGTAACTTTTCCTATAATCTTAAAATTATCTTTTTTCGTTAGTCTCTTTGGAGGATAGTAAGAATTAAAAGCAATTAATTCAATATAATCTTCATATTTAATAATTTTTTTAACTGTTGCTTCCTCATTATTAATTAAGACAATTCCTACTTGCCCGTTTTCAACATCATTTTGTTGGTGAACTAAAACAATATCATCTTCATACAGCACAGGTTCCATACTGTTTCCTGATATTTGTAAGGCAAAGTAATTTTCTGGGTCAGATACTTCTTTATCAAGATTTATATAACCTATCCAATTTTCTTGTGCTAAATAATCATATCCTGCCTTTACAGTTCCTAAAATAGGAAAAAGTCTTTTATTTTTATTGAAGGATTTTTTTCTTTTTTTGCTTGATTCATCAAAAGGAACTCTTTCCATAGGAATATCATATCCTAGCAACCAGACAGGGCTAACATCAAGAACTGTTGCTATATAATTTATTTTGTTTTGTCTTGGAACAGCAGTATCAGATAGATATTTACTAATAAGGCTTTCACTTAATCCTGTTTTTTCATGTAATTCGACTGGTTTCATATTTCTTATTGCTAAAGCTTTACCTAATCTGATAGAAAATTTTTCAACAATATCACTCATTTTTTTATTTCCTCCATAATGATATTATAAAACAAACTTTAATAAAAATCAAGTATTTTTAAATAAAATATAAAAAACTTGAAAAAAATTCAAAAAATATATTGACAAACAAAATATGATTTGATAATATATAGTCAACTTGAATTTAATTCAAGAAAAGAGGTGATAAAATGAACGATTTTAGCAAATTAAGGGGAAGAATAAAAGAAAAAATAGGTACGGAATTTCAATTTGCAAAATTAATTGGAATATCTGCAGTATCACTAAGTAGTAGATTTGCAGGGAAAACTTATTTTACATCAGAAGAAATAACCAAGGCTTGTAAAAAAGACATATTAGACATTCCAAAAGAAGAAATAGGATTATATTTTTTTTAAGATTAAACTTGAATTAAATTCAAGAAAAAGACTTAATGAAAGAATTAGCAAAAATCAAATAGGAAGGAGGAAAGAAAATGGCAAAAGAAATAATGACAGTTCAAGATGTTGTAGAAGAATTTGGAATACCAGAACCAGCTGTATACAAAATTTTTAAAGATAAAGATTTAGCAGTTCAACAATATACAAAGCCAATGTTTGTATTAAGAAGTAAATTACTAGAATATTTTGAAACTAGACACGATTATTTAAATAACAACTAATGACAAGACTTAATTATTTTATTAAGGAAAGGAAGTGATATCATGAAATTTTTATTCAAGAAAAAAGTAAATGTTGATAAAGTAAAAACTTTAGAGCAACAATTATATTACAATCAAAAAGAAGATTATAACGATTTTATTTCAATTTTAGAACAAATCCAAGAAACAAACAATGAAAACTTACAATGGAAAAAAAGACAAAGCACAATTAACAATGAAATTAATTTAGCATTAGAAAACTACAGAAATAAAATAGTAGAACTAGATATTAACGCTTAAAAATACCTAGTTCCAATAAGCTTAAATATATGAACTTAATTACATTATACAATAATACAAAAAATAAGTCAAACAAATCTTATGAAAGGAAAAGATGAGATATGGATTATTTAGATTTAGAAGCAGAAAGGTTAAAATTAGACCCTCAAGAAGCAAAGACTTGTTTTAATTGCGATGTATGTGGAGACGAAATATATGAAGGACAAGAATACTATGATTGTGAAACAGGTTATCTTTGTGAAAGTTGTTTTGATAAAGAACAAGATACGTATAAACAAAGTTGTGAACGAATTGCAGGTGAAGATGATGAAGATTAGTGAAATGTCAAATGAACATTTAATGAGAACATTACTATGTGAAAAAAGAGAAATAAAAACGCATCAAAGTACAATAAAACAAATAGAAGATGAATTAAACAAAAGATTTGATAATGGTACTTTGGTAGAAGGAAAGGAAGAAGAAAATGAGTGAAGGTTTTGAAGCTTTATTAAAACCATTAAGTTGTAATATTAATGGACTTAATTTTGGGGTAGATTTATTTAAAGAAAAGCCAGATTTGCCAGAAAGATACATTATTAATGAACATGTTTGTGTATGCCATTGGAAAGATGGGACAATAACAAAGTCATTTAAACATGAATCAGATGTATTTAATAAAAAATTAGGATTTTTATTATGCTGTTTCCGTCATTATAATGCAAAAATGTCAAAGAATAAACAAAAGAAAGTTATTTCATGGATTAAATATGAATATTTAGAAGATTATTTATTTGATATGTTTGTAGAAAAAACGAAAATGACAGTCAAACAAGCAGAAGCATATATAAGAGATTTAAAAGTAGAAGAACCAAAACAAAAACCTAAACATATGAAAATAGATAAAATAGAAAAACTAAAAAAATTTTTGCAAAAAAATTATCCCAATATACAAGCATTTAATATAAAGAATATAGTAGGAGATTATACAACAAATGTATATGATGAAGATAATATACAAGTTGATTATTGTTCTAAATATGAATATATTGAAATATTTGGATTATCTGATGAAGAATTTAAAAAACTAATTAATGATAAGGATAATCGTTTAAAAACTTTTAAGATATAGGAGGAAAAATAGATGAATATATATGAAAAATTATTAAACATACAAAATGAATTGAAAGCACCAAAAAATCAACACAACAACTTTGGTAATTATGATTACAGGAGTTGTGAAGATATATTAGAGGCAGTTAAACCTTTATGCAAAGAAAATAAAGTTGTATTAAATATATCAGATGAAATAGTAATGATAGGACAAAGATACTATATTAAAGCAACCGCAACATTAGTTGACTTAGAAAATACAAAAGATGACTGTATTCAAACAATAGAAAATGTTGCTTATGCAAGAGAAGAAGAACAAAAGAAAGGTATGGATCGGAAGTCAAGTAACAGGTGCATCAAGTTCTTATGCAAGAAAATATGCTTTAAATGGATTATTCTGTATAGATGATACAAAAGATGCTGATACAGATGCTTATAAAAAGCAACAAGATAAAGCAAATAACAAACCACAAAATACATATCAAAAGCCAGTAGGACAAGCATCAAAACTAATATCAGAAGCACAACGTAAAAGATTATATGCAATAGCAAATGGAAATAATGAAGTAGCAAAAAGAGTATTAGCAAGATATGGTTATGAAAGTTCAGAACAAATTAGAGTAAATGATTATGAAAAAATCTGCAATGAAATAGAAGCAGAAATAAATTTATAAAATGTGGAGGTAAAAAATTATGAAATTTAGAATTAGTCAAGATTGTGATTATGTAAATGGATATTTAAGATATGGACATTTAGAAGGCGAAATAGAAGTAAATAGCAAAGAAGAATTATAAAAGATGATAAAAGAAAATCCAAAAGAACTTAGAGATTATATGAGTTTAATAGTAGATGATTATGAAGTAAACGACCATAGTGAAGGTGATAATCCAATACAATTTGAAGAAATCAAGGAGGATAACTAATATGAAAAAATTAGGCAAAGCAATACTAAAACTAGTATTAGAACTAGTATTATTTGTAATTGCTATGGAAATTGTAGATTTTGTAACAAATTTATTTCCTTGGACAGCACCAATATTGTTAGTGCTAGGGATTATAAGTGTAATAGCAATTTATTATTTTGAAGATAAGGAGGATAACTAATGAATATATCAGGCGAAGCAAGAATTTTAAAAGATGATAGAGGTGTTTATAAAACAACACTTGTTAGTACAGATAGCAACAAAGAAACTGGAGAAGAAGAAAAAATATTTATGAAAATAAATGTTGGTTTCAAAAAAGGTGTTGAAGTAAAAAATAAAACGAAAATCAACATAACAAATGGATTTATAACATTTTTTAGAATTGATACAGGAGAAGTAGATGAAGATGGAAATCTTAAACGACCAATTTATAAATACTTCCCTAAATTAGTGATAATGGATTTTGAGGTGCTTGAAGATGGAGTAGATGAAGTTTATTCCTCTAAACCTAAAAAAACCGTAGAAAGCAATTTTAATGATGATACATTTGGTGAATATTATCCAGATACATATTCAGAAGATACTCTGCCATTTTAAGTAAAAAACAACTAGGGGTAGGCAAAAAATAAAGTCTACCCTTTAATAAAACATAGGAGGAAATTATGAAATATACAGTTGAAGGATTTAATCAAGAAAAAGCAATAGAATATGGTTTAGATTTAACAGATTTACTTATTTTGAGATGGATTGTAGATTTTTCTCCTAAAATGAGCAAAGAAATAATAGATGGAAAAGATTTTTTTTGGATAAGGTATCAATCTCTTTTAGATGATATGCCGATATTAGGGTTTACTAGTAAAGACAGGTTGTATAGGAAACTAAAAGAAATGTCTAACAAAGGTATTTTAGAACATAAATCTATAAGAAATAAAGAAGGCTCATTTTCTTATTATACTTTTGGGAAAATTTATCAAGAGTTAGTCGGTAAAAATAACGTACCATACGTTGAAAATACACATACCCATACGTTAAAAACAACGGAACAAAATAATCCATCTACTAAAGATAATATATATATATGTCCATCAGAAGATGGACAAGAGAATCCACCTTTGAAGGAAACAGAATTAGCAGACAATTTTGATAAAATATGGAAATTGTATCCTAGAAAAGATGGTAAAAATACAGCATATAGACACTATAAGGCTTGGCTTGAAGGAAAAATGTATGCTGGAAGAAAAGTAAAACTCGATAATAAGCAAATGTGGTATGCAACAAAAAAATATGCTGATTTAGTTGAAAGAGAAAAAATAGACAAGCAATATATCAAAATGGGAAGTACATTTTTCAATGAAGCTATTATGGAGTTTGTGGAGGAGGAAAAATGAAAGTAGATATATATAACACAGACAACAAGTACAATATAATATATGCAGACCCACCTTGGAAATATAGCGATGTTCACACTTGGAAGAAAATGGGCGGAGGAGTAGCACGACATTATAGTTGTATGACAAAAAAAGAAATAGAAGATTTAGGAGAAATTGTAAAAAAAATAACTGCAGAAGATTGTATTTTGTTTTTATGGGTAACATTTCCTAACTTAATACAAGGTTTACAAACTATTGAAAAATGGGGATTTACATATAGAACATTAGGATTTAGTTGGATAAAAACAAATAAAAAAAATGGCAAACCGTTTTTTGGAATAGGATTTTATACAAAAAGTAATTGCGAAATATGTTTAATTGGAGCAAAAGGAAAGCCTAGTAAATTAAAAAAAAGTAATTATGTTAGTAGTTGTATTATATCAGAGAGACGAGAACATAGTAGAAAGCCAGATGAAGCAAGAGAAAGAATAGAGCAATTAGTTGGACAAGTTCCAAAGATAGAATTATTTGCAAGACAAGAAGTAGAAGGTTGGGACTGTTGGGGAAATGAAGTATGAATAATCCAGAACAAATAAAACAACTATTAACGCCAATTATGGTAGCACAACATTATTTAGGACAAGGTAAAACAAGAGGTAATAGGATATGGTATAAATCTCCTTTTAGGAATGAAAGAACAGCATCTTTTATGGTAGATAATAAATCATTTCACGATTTTGGAGATAGTTGGGACGGAGATGTAATTGATTTTGTTGAAAGATACTACAATACAGATTTCATAAATGCTATGAAGATATTAAGTAGAGAT
>CANQWL010000037.1 GCA_947627555.1 uncultured Clostridia bacterium
AAGAATGCATTCAGATGCACAATTTGCAGGAAGTTCTTCAGTACCAGCACATGTTGAAATGATGGGATTAATTGGTATGGGTAATAATCCAATGGTAGGAGCATCTGTAGCAGTAGCAGTTGCAGTAGAAGAAGCTATGAAATAAAATCAAAAGTAGCAAGGAATGATGTAAAAATGAGTAAAAGAATTGATAAAACAAACTATTACTTAAACATAGCAGAAGCAGTTTCTGAAAGAGGAACCTGTTTAAGAAAAAATTTTGGATGTATTATAGTAAAAAATGATGAAATAATATCAACAGGATATACAGGAGCACCAAGAGGAAGAGAAAATTGTATAGACTTAGGATATTGTACTAAAAAAGAAAAATTCCCAGAAATACATCATGGTGGATATGATGCTTGTAGATCTGTGCATGCAGAACAAAATGCAATGCTTAGTGTTGCAAGAAGAGATATGATTGGTGCTACAATGTATTTAGTAGGAAAAAGAGTAGATACAAACGAATATGAGCCAGGAGCAAACTCTTGTCAAATGTGCAGAAAAATGATTATTAATGCAGGCATTAAAGAGTTAATAGTTAGAGGCAATAATAAAGAAGAATATATAAAAGTAGATGTTAAAGAATGGATAAAGAATGATGAATTATTAGAAGGAAAAAATACTTATTAAGTGAGACAAAGGGGACAGTCCTCATTTGTCTCATTTTTTATGTCGAAATTTGTTAAATAATTATTAAATGGCTTAATATTATGTAAAAAAGTTATTAACAAAAACAGCTGTATCCCTTGAATAAGTAAATGAAATTATATAAAATTTTATTGAATTAAAAATAATTTCATGCAATAAAAAATGGGGGAATACAAATGAAGAAACAAATAATAGAAAATAGGTATAATAATAAAGGTATAACACTAATAGCATTAGTAATAACGATAATAATATTGTTAATTTTAGCAGGAGTAGCAATAAGAACAATAACAGGAGAGGATGGACTGATTCGGAAAAGCAAATAACTCGGCAGAAACAATGGATGAAGCTACTGCAAGAGAAAAATTAGAGCTTGTTTTAATGGAGTTGGCATCAGATAAATATTCAGATGAAAGTTATAATTCAAAAGAATATATAGATAATAGATTAGCTGAAAATGATATGTCAGTAGAAAATGAAAATATAGTAATAGTTGATGATTGGAAATTTGAGATAGACAGAAATACACTACAAATTGTAGATTCATATGGAAAAGGAACAGAAAATCAAGAAATAGAAATAGAAGCAAGTGTTGCATATAATACAACGTATTCACAAGCAACTATTACATATACAATAAGTTATAATGGAGATTTAAAAACAATAGTAGCAAATGGTAAAAAAATAGATATACCAGAAAAACAAGAAGAGAAATATATTGTACAAATAAATGTAAATGAAAATGGAACATATAAAATACATGTAATAGATAGTAATGATAAATATAAAATAGGAACTGGAGAGGTAGATAAAATAGTATCTCCTTCGAAGATAAGAACAGCGGAGGAATTAATAGAATTCAGAGAAAGAGTAAATAATGGAGAAAGTTTTGAAGGAAAGGAAATAAAATTAGCAAATGATATAGATTTAAAAGGTTCAGAAGAGAATAAATGGACACCAATAGGAAATACAACAAACAAATTTAAAGGAACATTTAATGGAGATAATAAAACAATATCAGGATTATATGTTAATACAGGTGCAAATTATCAAGGATTGTTTGGATATGTAGAAAATGGAACAATTGAAAATTTAAATATACAAGGAACATCTGGAGCTAGTGGAAAAGATAATGTAGGATTACTTGCAGGTTATTGTTCAGGAGGAAAAATAGATAATGTACATACTATAGAAGGTTCTTCAGTAAAGGGAGGAGTATATGTTGGTGGTTTGATTGGATATTCAAATTCACAAATTTCCAATGTTTCCAATTCAGCAATTGTTACAGGTTCTAATAATTGTGTTGGTGGAATAGTTGGTAGATTAGAAGGTGAAAAAGCAAAAATTTCTAATGCTGCTAATTTAGCTAAAGTAACAGGTTCATTAGGATATGCAGGAGGAATAGCGGGAAGTCTTAGATCTTCTGCTACTATTGAAACTTCTTATAATAAAGGAAATATAAGAGGAAATGGTAATGATGGCACAGGATATACTAGTGTAGGTGGAATTGCAGGAGAAAGCCAAGGAACAATGATATATTGTTATAATAGAGGAGAAATTTATGGAGCTAAAGGTCAAGTAGCAGGTATAGGTGGTAATTCTTATGGTCATGGTGGTACTCCTATTCATCATTGTTATAATACAGGAGCAATAACAGGTGGAGGTAGAGCTATTGGTTCTATCTTAGGAGAAGGTTATGCATGTACTATAAGTTATTGTTATTGGACATCAACAAATGGTGGGATAGGTTATAGAGGTTCGATAAGTAATTGCGGAAATATTACAGGAGAAATATTGACAACTTATGCAAATATATTAGGTTCACCTTTTACAGATGATAAAAATAAGATTAATGATGGATATCCAATATTAAGTTGGCAACAGAACCAAAACTAAAAGTGAATTATATTTTCAAATTATTAAAAATATAAAAGTATAAAAATAACAGATATTTAGTATTAATCCTAAATATCTGGTATTTCATTTTTATGCAAAATTAATTATTCTTTATTTTGTTTTTTAGAAGATTTTTTATTATCAACTAAAACTTCTTTCATAGCTCCTAAAGAGCCTAATGCGCTTGTTGCTTCAAAAGGAATGAATACTTTATTTGCATCACCTTTAGCAACTTCTTCAAGTGCTTCTAAAGATTTTAATTGTACTAATTTATCGTTAGGGTCAGCTTGTTTCATTGCATCATAAACCATTTGAATTTCTTTTGCTTTAGCTTCTGCTACTTCTTTTATAGCTTGTGCTTCACCGGCAGCTCTTCTAATTCTAGCTTCTTTATCTGCTTCAGCTTCTAAGATAGCTGCTTGTTTTTTACCTTCAGCAATTGTAACAGCAGATTGTTTTTGTGCTTCAGATTCAAGAATTAAAGCTCTTTTATTTCTTTCTGCATTCATTTCTTTTTCCATTGCATCTCTGATATCAGCAGGTGGTGTAATATCTTTAATTTCTACTCTGTCAATTTTACATCCCCATTTGTCAGTTGCTTCATCTAAAACAACTCTTAATTGATTATTAATACCATCTCTTGAACTAAATGTTTGGTCTAAGTCCATTTTACCAATGATATCACGAATTGTTGTAATTGCTAAATATTCGATACCTTTCTTTAAACTTTGAATTTCATAAACAGCTTTAGCTGGATCAGTTATTTGATAGAAAACAACTGTATCTATTGTTATTGTAACATTATCTTTTGTAATAACTCCTTGAGGTGGAACATCCATAGTTTGTTGCTTTAAGCTTACAACGCTTCTTACATGATCTAAAAATGGAATTATAATTGTAAGACCTGCATCAGCAACTTTATAGAATTTACCTAACCTTTCTATAATATACACCTCAGATTGTCTAACTATTTTAATAGACATAAATGCTATTATTAAAATGATAACTAATAAGATTAATAAAAAAGCCATAATTTTTACCTCCTTATATAAATAATTTTTTATATGTAAAAATCTTATTATAGAAAAATAAATAATATAAATAAGTTATCTTTAGTTTATTTTTGTAGTTAAATTAATTTGTATTTTTAGAAGCTATTTTTATAGGTGATACAAGTACTTTTACACCCTTTATTTCTAATATTTCTACTTCAGAATCTTTTGGTATGATAGTGTTACTATTTGAAATAGCTGACCATGTTTCACCAGCTACCTTAATTTGTCCTTTAGAATGAACAGAGTCAATATCTTCAATTACAATTCCAGTTTTACCAATAATAGAATATACATTAGTTTTTACATTATCTTCTTTCTTAGTAATTTTATTTACAAAAGGTTTTGTTGTAAAGATTAAAATTGTTGAAGCTATTATAAATATAGCAGTTTGGATAATTATATTTGAAATAAAGAAACTAGCAATCATTGCAATTAAAGCGCCTATTGCAAACCAAAATATCAAAAATCCAACTGTAAAAATTTCAGCTATCAAACAAACTCCTGCAATAATTAACCATATTTGCCACATAAAGATAATTCCTCCTTTATCTACCACTATTATTATTATAACATAAAAAAATAGAAAAATAAAGAGTTTTTTGAAATATAGTGAGATACAGAGAATAGTATTGTATTTATTTCAATTAATTAATAATCTAGAAATTATTAATTATTCGACAAAAATTGACAAAAAGATGAGACAAATGAAGAGTGTCCCCATTGTCTCAATTGATGTATAAAATAAGATAAAATAGTAAATACTTATAATATAAAAAGAAAAGAGGTATATTTTTTTATGGATGAAAAAATGGAAAATTATGAAAAAGAAAAACAAATAGAGCATGGAATTGCAGAAGTGGGAGAAGATGCAACAAAGTATGGAGAGTTTGTTTCCTCATATTTTGCATGGGTGTCATTACCACAACAAAAAGAAAAAGTAGAAGAACTACAAAATATAACAAAAAAGAAAGAAAAATAGAGAAAAAATAAAAAAATAAGAGAAAAAATATAAAAAATAAAAATTCAAAGTCAGAGAAGGTCAAAAAAGGTCAGAAAATAAGTTTGAAAAACAGAAAAAATATTTTTATAATATTAATAAAGTCAAAGAAAGTCAAAGTCAAAAATAAAGGAGGCGATTAAATGAGAATATCGGATATAATTGAAGAATTTATTAAAGATTTATTTGATGAAGAAAATGAACAAATAGAAATACAAAGAAACGAACTAGCAGAGCATTTTAATTGTGTGCCATCACAAATTAATTATGTAATAGCAACAAGATTTAAGCCTTCACAAGGTTATTATGTGGAAAGTAAGCGTGGAGGTGGAGGGCATATATTAATTAAAAAGTTATCTAATACAAAAGAAGATTATATATTGCATATTATAAGTAATATAGGAAAAGAACTAACATCTAATGAAGTAGATATTTTAATTAGTGACTTTCTAACATATAATATTATTACAGAAAAAGAAGCAAAACTTTTAAAAGTAGCAACAAGTGATAATGTACTTAATATTGCTAGAAATTTAAAAGATGAATTAAGAGCAAAGATTTTTAAAAATATGCTACTTAACATAGACTAAAAATATTTTAATATTTTAAAATTTATATAATATTTTGAAATTAATTATTTATATTTTTGAAATGGTTCGTGGGGACCGTTCAAAAATTCTCAAAATTTAGGATAAATTTTGTTAGAATTTTTAGAATGGGGCGAATGTAAAAAATAGAAATAATTAATTTTGAAAATATAATATTAATAATAAATTAGATTGGAGGAATTAATATGTTGTGTGATAATTGTGGAAAAAGGGAAGCAAATGTAAGATATTCAGAAAATATAAACGGAAGAAAAAAAGAAATGCACTTATGTGAAGAATGTAGTGAAAAATTAGGAATTGGAAATATGGATTTTAATATGCCAATTGACTTTTCAAGTTTTTTCGGAGGACTATTAGAAGATTTTGGAACAAACGATTTTATGCCATTATTTGATGAAATTAAAACATTAAAATGTGATAATTGTGGATATACTTTTGAAGACATAGTAAATACAGGAAAATTAGGTTGTGGAAATTGTTATAATGTATTTGAAGAAAGATTAGATCCTATTATTAAAAAGATTCAAGGTAGCAATACACATAGTGGAAGAATAGGAAAAATTATAGATAGTAATATAGAAAAGAAAAATAGTAATAAAGAGGAAAATACAAATAAAAATACAAATCAAAAAGAAATATCTAAAATAGATAAATTACAAGAAGACTTAAAACAAGCAATTAAAGAAGAAAGATATGAAGATGCAGCAAAAATAAGAGATGAAATAAAAGAATTAGAAGATAAAAAATAATAGCGTAGTAATTTATGAAAATAAAATATAAAAAAATTTTCTAATATTAATAAAAAATAAAGGGAGTGGAAAAATGAATTGGTATTTGCAAAGTAGTAATAATTCAGATATAGCAATTAGTACAAGAATTAGATTAGCAAGAAATTTGAATGATTTTAAATTTAATCTAAATAAAGAAGAATTACAACAATTAGAAAAATTTATTCAAGATAATTTATATCAAATTGGGTATGGGCTAAAATTCTTTAAATTAAAAGATATGGATGATATTACAAAAATGAGTTTAGTAGAAAAACACTTATTAAGCCCAAATTTTGTTTTAAAAAGAAATGAAACAGGAAGTATTTTAATAAATGATGAAGAAAATATTTGTATTATGATAGGAGAGGAAGATCATTTAAGAATACAAGTATTCAATTGTGGATTAGATTTAGAAAACACATTAAATTTAGCTATTGAAATAGACGAAAAAATAGGAGAAACATTAGGATATGCAATAAATAAAAAATATGGTTATTTAACAAGTTGCCCAAGCAATGTAGGAACAGGACTTAGAGCTTCTGTTATGGTGCATTTACCTGCTTTATCTAAAACAAAGAATACAAGAAGAGTGTTAGAAGCAATTAATAATTTTGGTGTAAATATTAGAGGAGTTTATGGAGAAAATACAGAAGGTTCAGGTGATATGTATCAAATATCAAATCAACAAACATTAGGAGTTTCAGAAAAAGAAATTATAAAAAATTTAAATGTAATTGTAGAAAAAATTATAGAACAAGAAAGACAAGCAAGAAAGTTGCTTGCAAAAGATGAATTAGAGTTAGAAGACATCATATATAGAAGTTATGGCATTTTAACAAATTGTAGAAAGATATCTTCAGAAGAAGCAAGAGATTTATTGTCTAATATTAAGTTAGGTACAGATTTAGGTATTTTACAAGAGTTAACAGATTTGAAAGTTCAAAAATTGTATTTATATACAAAACCTGCAAATCTTCAAAAATATTTAGGTAGCCAATATGAGGCAATTGAACGAGATATAAAAAGAGCAGAGGTAATTAAGCAAATTTTGAATGAAAAATAAAAAGCCTCACAAGGAGGCCGGTGTTGATTACTTATTGACTAATATTTCCATATAGCGTGCTATTCTAGTAAGATGGAAAAGTATCATAATTAAGAACAAAGCAAGTCCCATAGCTGGAAAATAACTACCATACTTACCATCCCTCCCGAAAACAAGCATTATTAAACCAACACATGAAATAATCAAAAACACAACCTCATCCACAGAATTCATATTGTCAACCTCCTTGTTTTTGAAAAAGTTCAACATAAAATTGAACAGTTTGTGGCTACAAACACTTAATAGTGTTATGTTGATTATAACATATTTAACATAATAAATCAAATTTTATAGTAATTGCATAACAATGATAAGAATATATACACAATTAATAATAAACAATTATAAAATCAATAATGAAAGGAGAATATCAAAATGACATATAATTTTACAGGAAGAGCCAAAAAGGCGATTGAAATTGCAAATGAAGTAGCAATTGAATTAGGACATAATTATATAGGAACAGAACATATTTTATATGGTCTAGCAAGAGAAGGAAGCGGAGTTGCTTCAAAAGTTTTAGAAAATCAAGAAATTACACCTCAAGATATTATAGATAAAATTGTAGAATTAATTGGACAAGGAGAGACAATTGATGAAACATTAGGATTTACTCCAAGAACTAAAAGAGTAATAGAAACCGCTTTTATAGAAGCAAGGAAACTCGGATACAATTATATAGGAACAGAACATCTACTAATATCTATTTTAAGAGAAGGAGATAGTATTGCAGCAAGAATATTATTAGAATTAAATGTTAACATTCCAAAATTATATAATGAAATTGTAAAAGTAATTAATGAGGGAGAAGATTTAACTTCAAATGATAAAGGAAAAAGTGGAAAACAATCAAAAAGAGGAAGTTATAATCAAACAACTACTCTAAATCAATTTGGAGAAGACTTAACAAAAAAAGCACAGGAAGGAAAGCTAGATCCAATAGTTGGTAGAAAAGAAGAAATTGAAAGAGTAATACAAATTTTATCAAGAAGAACAAAAAATAATCCTTGTTTAATTGGAGAGCCAGGTGTTGGTAAAACAGCAGTTGTAGAAGGATTAGCACAAAAAATTATTGCAGGAGATGTTCCAGAAATATTAAAGGATAAAAGAGTTGTTACAATGGATATTTCAAGTATGGTAGCAGGTGCTAAATATAGAGGAGATTTTGAGGAAAGAATAAAAAAGGCACTAGAGGAAGTTAAAAAAGTAGGAGATGTTATTTTATTTATTGATGAAATGCATACAATTGTTGGTGCAGGAGCAGCAGAAGGTGCAATTGATGCAGCAAATATTTTGAAACCACTTTTAGCAAGAGGAGAAATTCAATTAGTTGGTGCTACTACTTTAAATGAATATAGAAAATATATAGAAAAAGACTCTGCATTAGAAAGAAGATTTAGCCCAGTTACAGTAAATGAACCAACAGAAAAAGATACAATTGTTATTTTAAAAGGAATTAGAGATAAATATGAAGCACATCATGGTGTAAAAATTACAGACCAAGCAATTGAAGCAGCAGTTAAAATGTCTACAAGATATATTAATGATAGATTTTTGCCAGATAAAGCAATTGATTTAATTGATGAAGCGGCTTCTCGTGTTAAATTAAAAACATATACAGAACCAGAAAATCTAAAAGAATTAGAAGAACAAATAGAGGAAACAAAGAAAAATAAAGAAGAAGCAGTAAGAACACAAAAATTTGAAAAAGCAGCAAGTTTGAGAGATAAAGAAAAAGAATTAAAAGAAAAATATGAAAAAGAGCAAAAGAAATGGAAAAATAAAAATACAAAACAAGTAACAGATATTACAGAAGAAAATATTGCAGAAGTAATTGCAAGTTGGACAGGAATTCCTGCTAAGAAAATAACTGAAGATGAAAATGAAAGATTAAAGAATTTAGAAAAAAATCTACATGAAAGAGTAATTGGTCAAAATGAAGCAGTAGAAGCAGTTGCAAAAGCAATTAGAAGAGGAAGAGTTGGATTAAAAGACCCTAAAAGACCAATTGGTTCATTCTTATTTTTAGGACCAACAGGTGTAGGAAAAACAGAATTATCAAAAGCATTGGCAGAAAGTCTATTTGGTGATGAAAATGCAATGATAAGAGTAGATATGTCTGAATATATGGAGCCACATTCTATTTCTAAATTAATTGGTTCACCTCCAGGATATGTAGGATTTGATGAAGGTGGACAGTTAACAGAAAAGATAAGAAGAAAACCATATTCTGTAATATTATTTGATGAAATAGAAAAAGCACATCCTGATGTTATGAATATGTTATTACAAATTTTAGAAGATGGTAGATTAACAGATTCACAAGGAAGGACAGTAAACTTTAAAAATACAGTTATTATTATGACATCAAATATAGGAGCAAGATTAATTACAGATAAAAAGATGTTAGGTTTTACACAAGCAGGTAATAAAACTGAAGAAGAAAGTAAAGAATATGAGCAAACTAAAAAAGAAGTAATGGAAGCATTAAAGAAGGAGTTAAGACCAGAATTTATAAATCGTATTGATGAAATTATTGTATTCCATAAATTAACAGATAACGAAATTAGTCAAATTATTGATATTATGCTAAAAGAAGTAACAGACAGATTATCAGATCAAAAAATAAAAATTGAATTAGAACCAGAAGTAAAAGAATTAGTAGCAAGTAAAGGAATAGATAAAAACTTTGGAGCAAGACCTCTTAGAAGAACAATTCAAAATGTTTTAGAAGATAGATTGGCTGAAGAAATTTTAGATGGTAAGCTAAAGAAAAACAAACTTGCAAAAATAGGTGTTGAAGATGAGAAAATTGTTGTGAAATAAATATCTATAATATACGATATATATAATTAAAAAAACACAGACTAGTAAAGTAACTTTACAGAGTTTGTGTTTTTTTCACTTTAGAGATATTTGTAATATATTATAAAAACATATTACACAAAAAGGGTAGAAAAATGTAAAAAAAGGTGCTATAATGATAAAGCTTATATAAAAAATAAAAATAGGTGATGAAATGTTAGAAAAAATAAACTCGCCAGAGGATGTAAAAAAATTAAGTATAGAAGAAAAGAAAAAATTAGCAGAAGAAATTAGAAAATATATAATAGAAATAGTGTCTGAAAATGGAGGTCATTTAGCATCTAATTTAGGAGTTGTAGAACTTACAATTGCTTTACATAGTGTATTTGATTTACCAAATGACAAAATTGTTTGGGATGTAGGACATCAAACTTATGTACATAAAATTATTACAGGAAGAAGAGAACAACTAAAAACTTTGAGAAAATTGAAAGGAATTGCAGGTTTTCCAAAAACAAAAGAATCAGAAACAGATTGTTTTAACACAGGACATAGTAGTACTTCTATATCAGCAGCATTAGGAATGGCAAGAGCAAGAGATATTGAGGGGAAAAATCATTCTGTATTAGCTGTAATTGGAGATGGTGCTCTAACAGGAGGTATGGCTTTAGAGGCACTAAATGATGCAGGATGTAGTAAAGCAAATTTAACTGTAATTTTAAATGATAATGAAATGAGTATAGCAAAAAACATTGGTGGAATGAGTATGCTACTTAGTAAATTGAGAACAAAAAGGACTTATACAAAATCTAATGTTTCTATAAAAAAAGTCATTAACAAAATACCAGTAGTAGGAAAACCAGTTGTAAAAATTGTACAAAGAATAAAAAGAAGTATTAAACAATTAGTAATTCCAAAAATGTTTTTTGAAGATATAGGTTTTAGATATTTAGGACCAGTAGATGGACATGATATCCAAGAACTAGAAAGAATGTTAAAAATAAGTAAACAGTTAGAAGGCCCAGTTTTAATTCATATTTTAACAAAAAAAGGGAAAGGATATAAAGTAGCAGAAGAAAATCCAGATAGATTTCATGCAACTGGACCTTTTGATATAGAAACAGGGAAACCAAAAAAAGAAAAGAAAAAAGACTATTCAAAAGTATTTGGAGAAAAGTTAGTAGAACTAGCAAAGGAGAATAATAAGATTGTTGCAATAACAGCATCAATGAAAGATGGAACAGGTCTTGCGCAATTTCAAAAAGAATTTCCAAATAGATTTTTTGATATAGGAATTGCAGAACAACATGCTTTAGGGCTAGCTGCTGGAATGGCAAAAGAGGGAACTATTCCGGTAGTTCCAATTTATGCATCATTTTATCAGAGAGCATATGATCAAGTAATTCATGATATTGCTATGCAAAATTTACATGTTGTTATGTGTGTAGATAGAGCAGGAGTAGTAGGAGCAGATCGGAGAAACACATCAAGGAACACTAGATATGGCATTCTTCAGATTAGTGCCTAATTTAACAATTATGGCACCAAAGGACTTTAAAGAATTAGAAGATATGCTGGAATTTGCAGTTAACCTAAATAAACCAGTAGTAATTAGATATCCAAGAGGAGGAGAAGATAAGATAGTATTTGAAAAATATCAAGAAATAGAACAAGGAAAAGCAGAAATTTTAAAACAAGGAGAAGATATAAGTATTATAGCAATCGGAAAAACTGTTTCAAAAGCAATGGAAATAGCACAAGATATAAAAAAAGACAACATAGAAGCAGAAGTAATTAATGTAAGATTTCTAAAACCATTAGATAAAAATACTATAAAAAAATCAATTGAAAAAACAAAAAATGTTATAACAATTGAAGATGGAACAATAATAAATGGATTAGGAACAGCAATAAAAGAATTAATAATAGAAGAACAAATACAAAATGTTAAATTACAAACATATGCATATCCTGATGAATATATTGAACATGGAACTGTAGATGAACTAGAAAAAATATATCATATAGATAAAGAAAGTATAGTAAAGGGATTAAAGGAATGTCCACTAATCTATAAGGAGGAAAAGTTTGAATAAACAAGAATTGTTAAAAGATTATAAAAAGCAAGAAGATAAAATATGCTTAGGACAAATCTTAGATAAAATAGAAATATCTAAAAAAAATGGTAAAATTGAATATACAGATTTTTTGGATATGTATCAAGTATCTTTAGTACAAAATTTTCTGAGAAAGATGCAGTTCTCTAATTGTATTTTATTTGGTGGATATGAAGATGCAGAAAGAAAAATAGCAGTTATTTATCCAGAAGATTATACAGACAGTATGATACAAAAAAATTATGATAAAATATTGAAGGTTGTAAGAGTACAATTGTCTGAAGAAGAAAGAGGAAAATATAGTCATAGAAATTATTTAGGTGGTATTGTTAAACTAGGCTTAAAACGAGAAAAGATTGGAGATATTTTAGTTTCAGAAGAAGGTGCAGATATTATCACAGTAGAAGAATTTTCTAATATTTTAAAAGAACAATTACCATCTCTAACAAGATTTGAAAATAGTAAAGTTGAAATTTTATCATTAAATCAGTTAAAAAAGAAAGAAATTAAAGTAGAAGAAATAAAAATTATTGTACCATCCTTAAGATTAGACAATTTTGTATCAGATTTAGCAAGAACTTCAAGAAGTAAAGCTGCACAAATTATTAACCAAGAAAGAGTTTTTATAAATGGACAGAATGAGACAAAATTATCTAAACAAGTAAAGGTAAATGATATTATTACAATTAGAGGAAAAGGAAGGTTTGTAATTAAGGAATTTTGCGGTACTACAAGAAGCGGAAGAATTGTTATTTTAATAGAAAAATATGTATAAAAATTGTCGAAATTTGCGGTGGAATTTTATTGACTTAAGTAGAATTAAAGTGTATAATTTAACTTACAATCAAACAAAAAGATTGTAAGTTTTTTTATAGAAAGGAGGGGAAGATATGAACAAAAAACAAAGAGACAAATTATTACTAAAGATGCAAGAAGAAGATAAACGCAGAGATGAATTACTACTAAAGATGCAAGAAGAAGATAAACGCAGAGATGAATTACTACTAAAGATGCAAGAAGAAGACAAACGAAGAGATGAATTACTACTAAAAATGCAAGAAGAAGGCAAACACAGAGATGAATTATTACTAAAGATGCAAGAAGAAGATAAACGCAGAGATGAATTACTACTAAAGATGCAAGAAGAAGACAAACACAGAGATGAATTACTACTAAAGATGCAAGAAGAAGATAAACGCAGAGACAAATTATTACTAAAGATGGAAGAAGAAGATAAACACAGAGATGAATTACTACTAAAAATGCAAGAAGAAGGCAAACACAGAGATGAATTATTACTAAAGATGCAAGAAGAAGA
>CANQWL010000038.1 GCA_947627555.1 uncultured Clostridia bacterium
TCCTGTTCATGAACACGATATTTTATTTGATAATTTTCAAGACCTTCTACAACTAATTGAAAAGCTTCTACTCTTTTGCATTGTCCTGTTGTTCCTGCAATATTTGTTCCACTTTTATTGTCAGCTGTAATCCAGTTCATCCAACCATAATCTTGAACATGTGCACGATACTTAAGTGTTACACCTTGTGGAGCTTCAAAATTGATTTCTAAAGCTTCCATTCTTTTGCATTTTCCTACTGATCCTGCAATACTATTTGATGATGGCACTTTTACTGCTAATGCTGATTCTCCACTTGCTGTTTTATATGATGTTTCCCAGCCAAAATCTTGAACATGAGCACGATATGTTAATTTTGGAGCAGCTGTACTTGTACTAGCATGGGCAACTAATGGTGCAGATACTACAAACTGTGTAGCTACAAATAAACTAGTAATTGCAAAGCTTAAGCTTTTTGTAAACTTATTTTTCATAACATTCCCTCCTTTTTTCCAATTTTCCATTTAATTATACCATTTTTACTTGTTTTCTTCAATGTATTTCCGTAAATTGGTATATACAATTTTTACCAAATATTATAGATAAAATTTAAATGTTAAAATTTTAATATATTATTTTTTAATGTATTATTTTTTTACTCACAAAGTTTTATTATTTTATACACTTTTCTATCTTAGTAATTTTTCCTTTTTTATTTATAACAATACTTATCTCTCCATTTTTATCTGTTCTAAAAACTTTAATATTATTCTCTTGTAATCTTTTGATTATTTCTTCGCTAGGATGTCCAAAATTATTACTTTTTCCAACTCCAATTAATGCTATTTTAGGTGATACAGCATTTAAAAAATTTGTTGTAGTTGATGTTTTTGAACCGATGATGTGCTATTTTTAATATATCTGCTTTCAAATTAATATTTTTATCTAATATTAATTCTTCTGCCTCTTTTTCAATATCTCCAGTAAAAAGCATTGAAAATGATTTGTATTCTACTTTACAGACTATTGAATTATTATTTATTGCATTATCGCTTATTAACTCTGTTTGAGGATGAAGCATTGTTATCTTTATTCCATCTACATTTAACTGATTTCCTACCTTTACATATATAATTCTTATATTTTTCTTTTTGGCCATAGCTACTATTTGTTTATATATGTCATTTTCTTCAAATTGTTCACTTATTATAATGTTTGAAACTTTAATGTTTTCTATTATTGTGGCACAACCAAGTGAATGATCTTGGTCAAAATGACTAATTATCATATAATCAATCTTTCTATAGCCCCTATCTAAAATATATGGCAACAGTGTTTTTTTACCAACATCAAATTGGCTTGTTATATTCCCTCCCCCATCTATTAAAATTGTTCTATTTTTAGGAGTCTCAATAAATGTACAATCTCCTTGTCCTACATCTACAAAATGAATTCTTAAATTTTTAGGAATAAATAAAATACTGAATGAAATTATAATAATTAAAATGCAAATCATCTTAATCACTTTTTTTCTTCTTTGATTAAATTTGAATTTCATTAATGCAATTAAATTTTTTGTTCGCCTTTCTGTATTATTAACTACTTTTTTATGATAAATTGAATAAAAAATATTAAATATAACAATAACAATATAAAAAACAATAATTACATATATTTTAGGTGTCGGAATATATATTTTTGAAAGTGGCAATTTACTAAATTCTGTAATATGAATTAAAATTTTAATAAACAATGATAAAATTGAATTTAATAAACTAAAAATTGAATTTTTGAAAAAAGAAAAAATAACACAAATAAATCCTAATAAAAAAACTGGTCCAATAATTATACTTACAAGCAAATTTGTTATTAAAAAATAAATTCCTAAAAAATTAAAATGATAAATAATAATTGGAAAGATAGCAATTTGTGCTGACAATGTAACAGCTAATATTTCCTTTATTTTTGAAATTAGTAAAATTAATCTTCTATTAATTGTATGTCGTGTTTTTTTGTTTTCTATTTTAATATTTTTTAAAATAGAAAACATATTCTTCTGTAACAAAATAATACCAATTGTTCCAAAATAAGATAATTGTAGTCCTATATTCATTATTAAAAAAGGATTATATAATAAAATGCAAAATAATGACAATGCAATTGAGTTCCAAACATCATTTTTTCTATAAAAAATTTGAGATGCAATAACCAATATTCCCATTATTGTTGCTCTAATTACAGAAGGTGTAAAGCCTGTAATGAATAAATAAAATATTAGAATTACAATAATACAATACTTTGTTTTTCTTTTCCCTACTCTTTTATCTAGCAATAATTTTATTCCTAATATAATATATGATATATGCATTCCTGAAACTGCTAAAATATGTGCCATATTACTTATTTGAAATCTTTCATATGTGTCTTCATCTATTGAAGATGTGTCTCCTAACAATATCCCCTTTAATATATATGCTTCATCTTTATTTAATGTTTCATCTATTTTTTCTTTTAAGCACAATGATATATTATTTGCTATTTCAAATATCATATTAGTCTGATGCTTATCTATTACTTTAATTTTTTTAACATTTACTGAACCATAAACTTTTTTAGTTTTTAAATATTGTTTATAGTCATATCCTCCTTTATTTCTTTGTGAATCAGGTTCTATAAATTCTCCTTGTAAAATTACTTTATCACCATAAGAAAGACATTCTTTACTTTGCTTATTAATGTTTAAATATAAATATGTATTCTCATATTTTTTTGATTCATTACACATTTTTACTTTCACAAGATATACATCTTTGTATTCTTTTTCTTGTTTATTTCCAATAATAATTCCTTCTAATGATAAGGTTTGTTTATCACTATATAAACTATCATATTTTTTATTTTGTAATAAAACTATTGAATTTGATATTATAGAACTAATAAAAATAATTGAAATAACTTTTAAATTTAGAATTAACTTAATATAACGAAAATATCTATAGAAACTAATTAATTTAAATTGTTTTTTATTGGAATTAATTTTTAATTTTTTTATAAAAAAGTAACTTGTAACAATAGGAAAATAAAAAAGGACTATACTAAATTTAAAGTATAGCCCCATTAATATACCAATTAAATATCCTATTGCTACAACTAAAATTGGCCTTTTTATCATATTTATCCTTTCTTAGTTGTATATTTATATAACTCTTCTTGCTCCTACATAGTTTTTATTATAATATCCAGAATTAATAGTATCTATTCTTACTCCACTAGATTTATTAGCAGCATGAACTATGCTTCCTCCACCTATATAGATACCAACATGATTAATTCCTGATTTTCCAAACATAACTAAATCACCAGGTTGTAAACTATTTCTAGATACTGCTGTACCATTACTATATTGACCAGCAGCTGTTCTATTTAGGTTTACTCCATATTGTTTATATATATAAGATGTAAATCCTGAACAATCAAATCCGCTTGGTGTAGTTCCACCATATACATATCTGCATCCTATGTATTTTTTAGCTGTTTCTACTACTGATGCTCCTTTTCCTGATGGAGCAGGTGCAACTGTAGATGTAGTTGTTGACGTTGCATTTGCAGTAGTATTTGTTGTAGTAGTTGTTTTTGTTGTTTCTGTTTTTCTTGATTGAGTCATACTTCTTGATGTTTCTTGTTTTTTGTCTGATAAAAGTGATGTTGAAATATATCCTTCTTGTCCTGATACTTTTACTTTACTCCATCCATTTGCTTCTGAAATAACCTCTACAGCTGTATTTACTGATAATTTTGTTATAATTTCTGAAGTTGTATTTGCTTCTTTTCTTACATTAACTGTTTGTGAATTAACATATGCTGTTTTTATTATTGTTTCAACTGGAGCACTAGCTTGTATTGCTTGTGGAACTTGGATTTTTTCCTTTCTAATCCAACCTTTTGTATTTTGTGCTTCTACACACACCCAATCATTAAGAATTTCCGTTACTTTTACTTCTTCATCTTTTTTTACTTCTATTGTATCTGTTGCGTTAATAACTGGTACTATTTTTAATTTTGTATTTTCTGCTATTTTGTAATTTCCTATTTTTATTTCTGTTTGTGCTTCTACCTCTGTTGTTTGAGCAACTTGTTCTGTTTGTTGTTCATTATTTGTTGTTTCTGCATTATTTGATGTTACTTCTTGATTAGTACTTTGTTCTTCATTTTCTACTGATATTAAGTCTTGTCTTAAATATCCTGTAATTCCTTTTACTTTAACTTTATACCAATCGCCTTGCTTTTCTATAATTTCTACTTGTTGATTTTTAGAAAATTGCTCTAGTATTTTACTATTTTCGTCTGCTGTTTCTCTAAGATTTGCTGTTTCTACACTTACTTTTGCTGTGTTCGCAGCTAAGCTCATATTTATGAAAAATAAGCTTATAATTCCTACGGCTGCCATCATTATAATGCTTTTTATGTTCATTTTACTTTTCATTCATATTACTCCTTATTAATAATATACTACATCCTGTTTTTCAACATTACTATTATATACGAAAATGGAAAATTTGTCAAGTTTTTCTAAAAATATCCTATAATCTATTGACAATTATAGTTTTTTGTAATAAAATAATTGAGCAATTATGTTAAAATATGATTTAGATTTAAACTTCTCCCCGGTGGTTTTAATTTAAATATCATATATTAATAATGTATGTAGAAATACATATATTAGTTCACTCTATAAAATTTACATTTTATAGGTATAAAAATTTAAAAATAAAAATAGGAGGGTAATTATTACCATGAATAATACTACATATAGTGCAAAAAAAGGCGAAGTTGAAAGTAAATGGTATATCATTGATGCAGCTAACAAACCACTTGGTAGAGTTGCTACAGAAGCTGCTAAATTATTAAGAGGAAAACATAAACCAACTTACACACCAAATATTGATACAGGTGACCATGTAATTATATTAAATTGTAAAGATGTAATTTTAACAGGAAACAAACTAAATCAAAAAATTTATAGACATCATTCAGGTTACATTGGAGGAATGAAAGAAATTCCTGCAAAAGTAATGCTTGAAAAAAATCCAGAAAAAGCTATGACATTAGCTATAAAAGGAATGTTACCTCATAATTCATTAGGAAGACAAATGATTAAAAAATTAAGAGTATATGCAGGTAGTGAACATGAAAATCAAGCACAAAAACCAGAAGTATGGGAGGTAAAATAATATGGCTAAAAAAGAAAATATTGTTTTCTATGGTACAGGTAGAAGAAAAAATGCAATAGCAAGAGTTAGATTAGTAGAAGGTTCTGGAAAAATAACAATCAATGGAAAAGATATTGATGAATTTTTCGGAATGGAAACATTAAAAGTTATAGTTAAACAACCACTTACTGTTACAAATACAACATCAAAATATGATGTAATAGCAACAGTAAAAGGTGGCGGATTTACAGGTCAAGCTGGAGCAATCAGACATGGTATTGCAAGAGCATTAAACGAAGCAAATAATGAATATAGACCTGCTTTAAAATCAAATGGATTCTTAACAAGAGATCCTCGTATGAAAGAAAGAAAGAAATATGGTCTTAAAAAAGCTAGAAAAGCTCCACAATTTAGTAAAAGATAATATGATTTTGTATAAAAAAATAGTAAAACCTCAAAAGTTCCAATACTTTTGAGGTTTTTATTATGTTTGCACATAAAATGCTGTAAACATTGAAAATACCATACTTTTAATTTTAATTTTCTTCTGAACTATATACAAGTACTTCTTCTAATTCTTCATCTTCCAATAAAGACCCCTTTATACTACCTGTTGTTACAATATCTACTTTCTTTTTTAATGCTTCTTCTAAAGCAAATTTTACTTCTACAATCTTAAATCCATCAGCTACATCTTCTGTTCTAACTATTATATCTATGTCACTATCCTTCTTTTGTTTATTTTTTACATAAGAACCAAAAATCCATACATACATAAGCTTATATTTCTTAGCTACTGGTTTGATTTTTTCACTTATTTTTTCTAATTCAGACATATAATTTACCTCTCATTTAAAATTTTTATGCAAAATTCTTTTATTTTTAATATTTCTTTATCTGCTACATTCCATAATATCAATTTATCAATAGTTTCATAATTATGTACTACTATATCTCTCATTCCTGCAATATTTCTCCAAGGTATTTCTGTATATTCATTTCTAAATTCATTTGAAAGTCTTTTTACTAATTCACCTATTTGTGTAACAGGTGTAAGTATAGCATTTTGATATATGTTATTTTCTTCAAAGTTATTATAATTATTACCAAAGTGTTTTTTTGTATCTTCTATTATATTACAATGTTTTATAATTGCTAATAATATTTTTCTTGTTCTCTCATCTATCATATTATCACTTTCTCCCATTCTTTATATATTGTACCATATAACATATCGCTTTTCAATAAATTTTTTATTTGTATTTGTATAAAAAATATCTAACCTCAAAAGTTCCAATACTTTTGAGGTTTTTTATTTTTTTAAAATGTTCGCATATAAAATGCTATAAACATTGTTCTTTCTACTTTATTTTGAAATACTTATTTTTCCCAGTCTAATGCTATTTCTCCATCTTTTAATACCCATGCATTACTACGATATAAGTTTGTATCTATTAATCTTTGTTCAATATCTGATGCTACATTCAATTTTTCTACAGTTGCTTCAGATTTACCATAATTATTTTGAGTTATAGATAAATCTCCTCCTCCCCAATCGGATCCTATTATTTCTGGACATCCTAATATATCTCCTCTATTATAGCAATTATACACATAACTTATTCCACCTCTACATTTTACTTGTCCTACAATTCCTCCTCTTCGATCATTTCCTCCATTTACTATACCAGTATTATATGAATTACATATATATCCTTTTGCAGTAGTCGCAAAATTTCCATTTAATGCCGTAATTCCTCCTGAAGTCCAAGAAAAAGAAGTTACAGCTCCATTATTTATACATTCTATTATAAATCCTACTATATCAGTATCTTTTTCTGTTGTCCAAGTACCATTTCCTGCTGCTATTCCACCCGCTGCTTCACCATTTGCAATTATTTCACCATTATTAATACATTTATATATAATTCCTTTATTAGCTGCAACTATTCCTCCGCACCACAAATTTCCAGTTGCATTTAATTTAGCATTATTAGTACAATTTTCAATTGTTCCATAATTTGTAGATGCAAATCCACCTTGATAAATTAAAGAAGTCATTTCTCCATCAATAGTTAAATTTTTTATTTTTGCTTTTTTATCTATATTTTTAAATAATCCTTGATAACTATTCGTACTATTAATATATAAACCATGTATTGTATGATTGTTTCCATTAAATGTTCCATTAAAATTTGTTTCATCTGTTCCTATTGGTATCCATTGATCTTCTACTTTACCTTCTAAATAGATATCTTCTGTTACTTGTACTATTTTTCCTTCATATGTTCTTCCTTTGTTTACTTCATTCCTAAATTCTATTAGTTTTTCTTTACTATCTATATTCATATTTTCTGTTATTTCTTTTACTTCTATTGTTTCATATTTATATTTTCCTTCTGTGTCTCTTACATATACACTATATTTTCCGTTATTTAATACTTCTTTACTTATTGTATATTTTTGATCTTCACCTTTTTTTACGTTTTCATTTTTTTCTCCAGCTATTTGTATATATTCAATTTCTCCATCATATTCAACTTTTGCTGTTATTGTACTTTTTACATAATCTTTACTTACCTCTTGACTTAATTCTATTTTTATTTCTTTATTTAATTGTCCCTTTCCTAGTCCCATTACTATTTGTGGTACATTTCTATCTATTTCAAATTGCCAATCATCTACTATTACTATATCTCCTTCTGCTACTTGCATGTCATTCTCAGCCAATTTTTTATCTATATATTCATCTTGGTTATAATCTTTATCTGAATATTTATCTGCTGCTAACTGCATTAAAACAAGTTCTAATTTTTCTCTTGCACTTGCTTCACTACTCTTTTCTGCTGCATTTTGTGCTCTTCCGCAATAATCCATTTTCTCCTGTTATTGTTCTTATTGCTACTCCTGCTAAAATCAGCAATATTATTATCGTTATTACTAATGCTATTAGAGTTATACCTTTATTATTATAATTATCTATTGACATTTGCTTTTTCATTCGTTTTCCTCTTCCTATCTTTCTATTTCTTTTTTTATCTTTTTTAATTTTGAATTATGTTTATTTGTTTATACATTTAAATTATAACATTGCTCTTTTCTTTTGTAAATTATTTTTATGTTACATTTTTATTACAATACCAAAAGGTATGTGCCTTTTTGAAAGAATCATCAATTACTATATTAATATTCGCACAAAATTGGTATAAAAAATATCAAACCTCAGAAAATGTAAAGTTTCTGAGGTTTGATATTTTATTACATTTATTTTGTATTTTTCTGCAATTACTCAGGATCTTCCAAAAAGTTGATTTGTTCTTCTCTATGTTGTTGTTTTTCTTGTAAATTTTTAAGCATAGTTTCATCCATAGAATCACGATTATTTTCTATATATCCTTCTGTATTATAGTAATTTTCTTTTAAGTTATCTAAATGTTCTTCTGGTGATATATATTTATCTTCACCTTTTATTTTTTCTTCCAATTTTTCAATGTTTTCTTCTCTTCTTTTTTGAATTTGTTTAGCATTTTCTTTATTTTCAGGATCACCTATTTCAGAGTATTGTTCTAGATGTCTTTCAGTTCTTGTATGTCTTTCTACTAAATGCTCTAAATTTTCCAATTGTTGATCAACTTTTTCATTTTCAAAATTTTCCATATTAAAATCCTCCTTTTTGAGTATTATAATTATATGATTTACATTTTTTAAAATTTTATCATTAGAAAATTTTGAAAATTTTTTATTTATTATTCCCATACTTCTAGAGTATCATTCGCTCCTTCTATACCTTCTAAATTATAATAAGTATCAGGAATATTTCCTACAATTACATTTTCTGCTAATAGTACTTGATTAACAATTTCTTTTTCCATATTTTCAAATGGCGTTAGAATATTTACTTTACATTTTACTTGTAAATATACTCTGTGAAGAGTTTGGTTAATTCCTTTAGAGCCAAATTCACTTTTTAAATCTGTTTCTACGCTCCCAATAGATGAAATTCTGATTTTTATTCCTGGCCCTTTACCTGCAAATAACTTAAATCCTGTAAAACTTCCCAATGCAATTTCTATATCTTCCCTACCTTTACTATCTATCTGATTTTGTATTTTTATAGCTATATCTGAAATAATTTCATTTATCGGTATTACATTTGATTGAATCATAGTAATATTTCCATTGTTATCCTTTTGAATTGTGAATAATTCATCATATGTATGTTCTTTCATTACATTTGTTGCTTCTTGGTTTGAAACTATCGTTGCAATTGACTTTGCTTTATTTTCACATAATGTATCAAAAATAGGTAGTACTGCATCTAAAACTAGTTTTACTATACTAAATGCAATAATAAGAATAATTACTATTCTTATCATTTTTTCTGTTTTAGGTTCTTTGAACCTTTTTCCACTATTTATAATTATTTTTGGAATTCTTATTCGTGGTCTTGAATAAATTTTATGCATAATTTACTGCTGTTGGAGCTTGATTAATATTTACGGATGTTTTTGTATATTTGGGTATATATAGTTTTTCACCTGGGTTAATTTTATTTTCATCTTCTATTCCATTTGCTCTTACAATGTCATCTATTGTGCTACCAAATTTCTTAGCTATTTTCCATAATGTATCATCTTTTTTTACTATATACATTATAAGACTATAATCTTCTTTCTCTCTTTCTCCATTTGTTTGAATTTCATCCATAATATTTAAATTAGTATCACGATAAGAATCCATATTCATAATCATGTCAATATTACTTGAAACAACTCCTCCTTCTTGAACTATAAAGTCTTGATTTGCTATTTCTATATCCATATTTGTATTCATATTTTCTCCTGATTCTATGTTTTCTATTGTATATTCAAAAGGAATTTTTGTTTCTTTTGTATCTAATTCTAAATTATTATTTGATAAAATAAACTTCATTTCTAAATGGCCTTCATAAATAATTCTTGAGTTTAATTTATTTTCCTGTTCAATAACTGGATTTACATCTACATCAATAATAGTCTTATCTTCAATTCCTTCTAGGTTAACTTTTTCTCTTATTTGTTTTATTTCTTTATTGTTTCTTTTGCCTGTAATTGTTGTAATCTTCTTTTTATTAAATTCTAAATTTGCACATGGGCTATATAAGTCCTGAATTAAATTAATTTGTTTTTCTTCATAAACATCTGCTGTTACTCCAATTTCCATTTCAATATAAATTGAATGTTCTTCTGATGCATTTGGTTTTATAATTATATTTTTTATTTCATATTGAATATCACAAATATTTTCTTCTGATACATTTTGAATATCAATAAATCCTACTACTGGAATCTTTGCTGTTACAGTGTTAATTCTATTATCTTCTGTTAAATACATTATTTTTATTTCTGCTTCTGCTTTTGTTAATATCTTATTATAACTGATTTTGATGTCTTTATCACAAATGCAAACACTACTTTTTAAAATTTCTGCCAAATTGTCTATATTGTCAATTGCAATTGTGTCTTTTGCATAAATTTTAGTTTCTCCCATTCCTACTAAAGAATTCACTTTTAAATCTTCTTTTAACACTTGGATTTCTTCTGCATTTTGTATTGTATTTACAATTTCTACATCTTCACTAGAGTATATTTTGATATTTGCCTCTAAAGTTGCCTTTATTCCTATTTTTCTTCCATTAATTACTTTTGATTCAATTGATTTTAGTTTTATATCTAATTTACAATTCATTCCTTCTTGACAATTTGGTACTTGAATTGATTCTGAAAAATCTAAACTTGTATTAATTCCCCTTACTTTATTTTCATTATCATCTGCTAAATACATAATATAAGTATTGATATTTCCGTCAATTCTTATTTTTTCATCTAAAATGTCTTTCTTATATACACAAACAACCCCACTTGTACAAATTGTGTTTAAAACATCTGGCTTTGAATCTGGAACAATCATATCTCCTTCTACTAATACCATTTCTTTCTTTGTTGCAACTAATTTATTTACACATAAATTTTCTTTTACTGTATCTACAACCATTGTTTTGACCTCCTTTATTTTTCTTTATACATTATTATGATGTGCTATTTGTATTTATGACAAAACTAAAACTTAATTTTAAATCTTTGCATGATTTTTGTATTAAGTTTATTATAATAATTTTTTTGTACTATATTTTATTGTATAAAAGTGTTTATTTTCATATTCAGTTAAATATGTCGTTCTAATACAACCTTTATTCGAATACAATTAATCAAAAATATTCTACTCAAAATGGAGGTTTTTATATGAAACAAGTTTTATCAATAGAAGATCGTGCTATCAATTTAGCACATTATATTATAGATTCAAAAGATACGGTAAGAGGTGCTGCAAAAAAATTTGGAATATCAAAATCAACAGTACATAAAGATGTTTCTGAAAGACTAAAAAAGATTAATCCTAGTTTAGCAAAAGAAGTAAGAATTATTTTAGATGAAAATAAGGCTGAAAGACATATTAGAGGAGGAATGGCTACTAAATTAAAATATAGTAATCTAAAAAAAATAGTTAAATAAATTATGAATACCCTAAAATAAGTCATTTTATCACAAATTGTCGAATTATAACATATAATACAATAGCCAAATTGTGAGGTGATAAAATGAATAAAATAAAAAAAGGTGATATAGTCGGAAGAAAATCATATGGAAAAGATATTATTTTTGTTGTAAAAAATATTATAGAATCAAAAACAGGCAAAATCGCAATATTAAAAGGACTAACTCAAAGAATAGAAGCAGATAGTAATATAGAAGATTTAGAATTGATTGAAAAGAAAAAACTTAAAGAACATATAAGAAAATTTGATAATGTATTAGAAAAAAAAATTGAAAAGTCAAAAATATATAATGAAGATATTAACTATAAAATAGGATTATTAACTAAAAATAAAAGGACTCAAGAAAAAATTATAACAGGAAAAATATTACATCTAGATGGTGACAGAAAATATAGTGAAAAATCTTATAGATATTATAAAAAATTAGGGTTAAATGCAATTGTTAAAAATATACCCGAGTATAGACAACCTAGAGTAGTACATCATTTGTTAGAAATATACAACCCAGATATACTTGTAATAACTGGACATGATGGAATGATAAAAAGAGGAACAGGCTATCATGATATTTATAATTATAGAAATTCTAGACACTTTATTAATACTGTAAAAGAAGCTAGACGATACGATAAAGAAAATGATAAAAGTTTAGTAATCTTTGCTGGTGCTTGTCAAAGTTATTTTGAAGCAATTATATCTGCTGGTGCAAATTTTGCTTCATCTCCAGCAAGAATTTTAATAGATTTTTTAGACCCTTTAATTGTTGCAGAAAAAGTAGCTTTTACTGAAAAATATAAATATATTACAATTGATGATATTGCTAAAGAATTAAGAGATGGAAAAAAAGGTGTAAATGGTATTGGTGCAAATGGAAAAATGACAAAAGAGTAAGAAAGTACTATTAAATTTAAACTTTGTAATATAATTGTAATATAATTGTAATACAAGTGTAAAATTAGCTTCATCATGTTCTGTATCTGTTGCAAATAGTGGGTTTTAAGCTTTCGATTTGAATATACATTTTTTGACTTTTTTTGTACTAAATGCTATAATTAAGCCATCTTAAAGGAGTGGTGATAGCATGATTTGTAGAACAGATATAGCAAATTTAAAAACAGACATTTTAGAAAAAGTGGGTCAAAAGATAATCGTCAAAGGTTCTTTAGGAAGAAGTAAGGTCTTTGAAAAAGAAGCTACTATAGAAAAAGCATATCCTAATATTTTTGTAGTTAAATATGAGGAGAATGATAGAAATGTAACTTATAGCTATACAGATGTTTTAACAAGAACAGTTGAAGTTGAAGTTTTTGATGGAGAATCATATAGTCCATTAATTCCACCACCAGTAGAAATTAAAAAAAGAAAAACATCAGTATAAAAATCTTTTATTTAAAGATTTAACAATTTAAGTAATCGAGTAGAGGATAATTCTTAATGAATTTCTCCCCTCTCACACCACCACTCAAGCGGTTCTCGCAAGTGGCGGTT
>CANQWL010000039.1 GCA_947627555.1 uncultured Clostridia bacterium
ATATATTTTTTTGCATAAAAAAGTAAAGTGCATAAGTTTTGGTACCTTTAACTTACACACTTTATTTTACACTATCATTAGAATAAACTCAAATCTAATTTATTTACATGATTTTGTTATTTTTTCAATATTTCTCTTGTATTTCTTTTATTTCTTCAAAATGATTTTCTAAAATATCTAAAAATACATCCGTAAGTTGTGGGTCAAATTGTGTTCCTTTACACTTTTTAAACTCTTCAATAACTTTATCTAAAGGTAAAGAATCACGATAACTTCTTCTAGATGTCATTGCATCAAATGTATCTGCAATTGCTGCTATTCTGGCAAAATAAGGAATATCTTCTCCTTTTAGCATAGAAGGGTACCCATGACCATCAAATCTTTCATGATGATGTTTCACAATTGGTATAATATCTTTAAAAATACTTGCAGTAGATAAAATATGTGCTCCAATTGAAGGGTGATTTTTTATTTCAGAATATTCATCATCTGTAAGTTTTTCTGGTTTTTGTAAAATAGTATCTGGAACTCCAATTTTTCCAACATCATGGAATAATCCACCAATTTGTAATATTCTTAAATCATCATCAGATAGTCCCACTTTTTTTCCAATTAAAACAGAGTATTCAGAGACTCTATCAGAGTGACCTTTAGTATATGTATCTTTTGCTTCTACTGTATAGCGCAATGTTTCAATACTCTCTAAATAAGATTTCTCTAGCAAATCATAAGTACTTTTTAATTCACGATTTATCTTTTTTATTTCATTCATTTGAGCAATTGATTTTATTCCAGATTCAATTAGTAGCAATAATTGATCAAATTTATCACTTTTTTCACAATAACCTTGAATATCAAGTCTCCTAATTGTATCTAAAGGAGGAGCTAAATCTTTATGCCCAGTTAGTAATAAAATATATAATTCTTTGTTAAATTTTCTAATTTCTTCAACTACTTGGTCGCCATGAAAAGGTGTCATAATAAAGTCTAATATCATTAAATCAAAATGTTCATTTTTTACTTTTTCAATTGCTTCTTCAGGGTTTGTTACACCTGTAAAATCATAACCAGATCTTTTTAAGAATATTGAAAGTGAATCAATAATACCTTCTTCATCATCAACTGCTATGATTTTATAATTTTTATTTTCAGTATTTTCAATGTTTTGTGAACCTATTCTCATATTAATACCTCGCATATTTCGTTTAAATTTGAATATATTATATTAATAAACATAATAAAAATCAAGTTTTTAAAGGAATTGTAATAATAAAAGTAGTACCTTTATTTTGCTCTGATTCAACTTTAATATCACCATTAAAATGAGCTCTCACTGTTGAATAAGACATATATAGTCCAAGACCTGTACCATTTTTACCTTTAGTTGTAACCATTTCTTTGAATAACTTATCTTTTACTTTTTTAGGAATACCACAACCGTAATCTTTTAAAGACAATATTAAATTACTATCTTTTTGTTCTACTATTAAATCTATTTTTTGTTCAGGTTTTCCGTTATATGATTGAATAGCGTTAGAAATCATATTATTAATTACTTGGACTAAACTATTAACATCACCTTTTAATGTTAAATTTTCATCAACTTTCATAGCAATATTTAAGTAAATAATAGCATTTTTTAATTCATGTTTCATTAGTATATCTACTCGTTTAATTAATTCTCCAACTGTAAAAGATATATCTTCTTCATTTGATAAATTGACAGCTTGTCCTTTAACAGCAGTAATAATATCTGACATATATTCTATATGTGTTCTAATCTTTGAAATCCAATTTAGCATATCTTTTGCAATTTCGTGATGATCTTCTTTAGTTACTTCTGGTGTATCTATAGAAATATCGTATTCTTTTATTAAATCAGATAAGCCTTCTGCTGCACCGGAAATAGACATGATAGGTGTTTTTAAGTTATGTGCTATTCCTCCAATTAATTGACCTAGTGAAGCCAAGCGTTCTCTTTCCATTAAAGTAGCTTGATTAGATTGTAATTGATTAATATTATCTTTTGTAAAGCTTTGAGTAAGGTTAAAAGCAAGTGATAGGTCTGCAAGTTCATCTTCGGAGGTAATAACTAAATTATTATTTAAATTTATAGCATTTTTGTTATATGAAGCAATTTGTGTTAATTTTTTTGAAATTATTTTTAATTCTTTTGATAAAGAATATGAAACATAAAGTAAAATTAAAAATATAATAGTATATAATATAGCATCACAAATTAAAATGAATTTTAAGAAAGTCAGTTGTCTAGTAGAATATATAATTCCAGCATAGCAAAAATCACCATTTGTTAAATAACATTTCAAAGCGATTCCTTCAGAATCTAAGCAAAAGTAATCATGGGAACGACCATTTTGAGCTTCAGATTTTTCTAAGGTATATTTTATAAAAAATGGTTGTAATTCGGAATTATCTGATACTATATAATTTCCATTACTATCAATAATAAAATATCTATGTGAATCATCTAATAGTGAAACTTTTTTTAATCTATTTTCAATAGCTTCTTTCGATTCAAAAGTAGCATTTGAAATGTCTGAAATTAGTGAAAAATATGATGTATAATATATTTCACCTGCTTTTTTAGATATTTGTACATATCCTACTAAAGAAGTAAGAATAAGTGTTAATAAAACTAAAGGAGAAAATTGTAATAAAAGTTTTACAAATAGAGATTTAATTTTGTGTCTTTTCTTTTGTGAAAATTCTAATTCTATTTTATCCATTAAATTAGGATACATATCGTGAAGAAGATTTAATATATATCCGAATTCATTTTTTGAAAATACAAAACTTATTACAGATGCAAGAGTAAAGCAAGATAAATACATTAAACATATTTCTATAATTGTTAATGTATAAGCATCTATTATTATAAATGTAATAGGTAAAAATATTAATGGTATTAAAATTTCCAAAAAATATAATAAATATGGTGTGTTATAACAATATGATCTTATTTTTACCAATATGGGAATAATTTGTTTTTCGGATAATTTTGAATTTTCATCAGTTAGTTTAGAAGAGTACTTATACATTTTATAAGATCTAATAAATAATATTACTAAACTACATAGCACAATTAAAAATATTAGTAAAATATATTGTTGAGTATATGTTAGCCCATCAAAATCAACCTGAAACTGATTATCTATACTTTCAGGAGGATAATTTAAAATGATGGGAAGAAAAAAGTATAATACAAATGCTATTAATGATGGAATTGCTAAATACAAAGTAACAATTTTACATAGACATGCCGTAAGTTTCTTTTTCATTATTAATAATCTCCTTTATTAAATATATTTTTCAAAAAAATTAGTTAAATAATTTTCATCTATTTTAGGCCAAGCTAAATTGAAATTTTTCATATAATTAATCGTAAAATTATTTTTTATAGCAATATTTGAGTTGTATTTTGAAATATTACTTGTTAAGTCATTTATAATACCTAAAATATCAGATTTATTTTTTATATATTTATAAAAATCTTCATCAGAAACAATAGATATTTCTTTATTTGATTTTTTGATAGCTGTAATTAATTCTATTATAGGTATTTGTTTATTATTGTATATATGAAATACTTTTGAATAGCTACTTTTATAGTAAATTGATGATGTTATTATAGATGCACATATATCAACAGGGCTTAAATCTACTTTAAAGTTTGAAAAAGATTCAGGAAGCTTATTTAGTTTTGAAAGAGTAATAATTCTATTTAAAAATGCATTTTTGTCATCATTTTCTTGAAATACTCCATCTGAATATCTCGCCGTAATGTTTCCTAAACGATAAACAGAGATTTTCATACCAGAGTTAATTGCTTCCCATATTTTATATTCTGCTGTAAATTTTGTTTTTATATAAATATTTTCTTCATAATTTTGACCAACATATAATGTATGTTCATCAAATTTTATTACTTTTTGTGCATCTGGAATAGAAGCGGAGATAGATGTTGTAGAAATATGATTAAGATATATAGAAAATTTTTTACAAAATTCTATAATATTAATAGTACCAGTTACATTAATTAACTCGAATAAATCACTATTTCCATAGTGGTCAACAATGGCAGCTGAATGAACTACTAAATCAATTTTTTTACCTAAATTTCTATACTCTCTATCATTTAATCCAAATTGATGTGTTGAAATGTCAGAAGATATTACATGAATTCTTTTATCTATAAATTGAATAACATCTTCATTAAAATAAAAACGTAATTTTTGTATCAATCTATCTTTTGGACTTTGACCATTTTTACTACGAATTAAACAATAAATGTTAGAGTTCGTTTTATTTATTAAATTATAAAGAATATGAATTCCCAAGAATCCAGTAGAACCAGTAAGAAGTATATTTTTTACATCAATTTTTGATTTTGAAAAACTCTCTTCAAAGTTATAATATAGGTTACTATCAGAAATTGTTTTTTGGTAAATACTAGATTTCTTTGGTAATGTGAAATTATCTGAAATACCTCTAATTGTTTTAAATTCGTATATATCTTGTATGTTAACAATATAATTTTTTTCTAACAATTTAATAGTAATTTTCATTAGAGTTAGAGAGTCTGCTCCAAGTTCCAAAATATTGTCATCTATTCCCACATTAGAAATATTTAATGAGCTTTCCAAAATTTTTAAAAATATTTTCTCAAAATCATTTCTAGGAGCCATATATTTTGTATTAGATTCGGTTTTTATTTGCATATTTAAAAGTTTTTTTCTGTCTATTTTTCCATTGCTTGTAAGTGGCATTTTATTCAAAAACACAAAAAAGCTAGGAACCATATATTCAGGGACAAGTTTTGAAATATATAATTTTAAATCATTAGAAGATAATTCTTCATCAGCAACGATATATGCTACTAAATATGAATCTGTATCTCCATTTTTTTTAGGCAAAACAACACATTTTGATATATTTGGATGTTTTAATAATTTTGTTTCTATTTCTCCAATTTCAATACGAAATCCTCTTATTTTTACTTGATTATCAATTCTACCTAAATAATGTAAATCTCCATTTTTATCAAGAATAGCAGTATCAGCAGAATGATATAAAATTTCATCTGGATTATATGGATTTACAACAAATTTTTCTTCATTTAATTCTGGTCTATTTAGATATCCTTTACATACTCCTAAACCGCTTATACACATTTCTCCTTCTATTCCATATGGCAATATATGTAAGTATTTATCCATTACATATGCTTTCAAAGTAGGTATAGGTTTTCCAATATTAGAGTCAGATAATAGCAAGTCTTGCTCGTTTAGTTCTTTGAATGTTACATGCACAGTAGTTTCAGTAATTCCATACATATTAATAAGTTTTGTAGAAGGATATTTTTCTTTCCATGGCTTTATTAGATTTGGCTTTAAAGCTTCTCCACCAAATATAATATATCTAATGCATAAAGTAGAATCTTCATTTAACAATTCTCTATCTAGCAAATTATAAAAATAAGTAGGAGTTTGATTTAAAACTGTTACTTTTTCATCTCTTAATAATTGTAAAAATTTTTTAGGATCTTTTGCAGTTGTTTCTGGTACTAAAATTAATTTTGAACCATATAATAAGCATGCATATAATTCCCAAACTGAAAAATCAAAAGCTACTGAATGGAACATTGTCCAAACATCATCTTCATTAAAATCAAATTGGAAATCTTTATTTTTTATTAGGCGTACAATATTTCTATGGCATAACATAACTCCTTTTGGAGTACCAGTTGAGCCAGATGTATATATAATATAAATCAAATCTTCAGGTGAATTAATACATTCTAGGTTTTCCTCTGAATTAGAAGAATTTTCATTATCAAAAGAGTTATCTAATAAATAATAAGGGATGTTAATCTCTAAATCATCCTTGTGTAATTCATTTGTAAGGAAAAGCTTTGCATTACTATCTTCTAACATAAAAGATACTCTTTCTTGAGGATAAGATAAGTCAATTGGTAAATAACATCCTCCAGCTTTTATAATTCCTAATATTCCTATTACCATTTCAAGAGATTTATTTAGTCTAATAGCAACAACATCATTTGCTTTAATTCCTAGGTTTCTTAAAAAATGTGCTACTTTATTTGATTTTTTATTTAATTCATCATATGTTAAAGCTTTATTTTTGAATTTTACAGCAATATTATTTGGTGTAAGTTTTACTTGTTCTTCAAATAGTTGAGAAATTGTTTTATCATTTGGATAAGCACAATCATTTTTACTAGAAAGTGATAAAATTTCTTGTAGTTCTTTAGGTGTTGTAATTGAGATTTCCCTAATGAAAACGCCAGGGTTATTAATTACTTGAGAGATGATATGTAAAATTCTAAAATGCATATCTGTAATGTCTTCATCTGTATATTTTGAAGTTTTATAATCATATGCTATATTAATACTACCACAATCGTTTAAATCAAAGAAATGAATATCTATATCATCTGCAACATTCCCATTAAAATTCCACTCTGATGAATACTTCATGTCATCATCAGTTCTTATTTGAGTAATTTGATAAGATAACAAAATCTGATATAAGTTAGGAATTTTTGGATCTTCTTTTCTTAAATCTTCTAATATGTATTGATAAGAATGCTTTTGATGTCGTAGAAGAGAGGTAAAATTCAAAGACAAGTTATTTAAAAGATATATGAAACTATAATCATCTTCTATTTTTACTCTGAAAGGAATTGTATTAATAAACATTCCCATCGTATTTTTTTGTATAGAATTTATTCTATTTAAAATTGGAGTTCCTAAAATAAAATCGGTAGAATTATTAACTTTTCCAATATAAATAGAATAAATACACATAAGAAAACTAAATAAAGAAGTATGATATATATCACAAAATTCTTTTATTTTCTTGATATATTTATTATCTAATTTAAATATTTTCCTTTTTCCGACAGAAGAAAAGTCATTATTGAAATTTGATTTGTTAGGTATTGTAACAGGTTCTGGTAAATCTTTTAAATATTTTTTCCAGAATTCCTTATCTTTTATATATTTAGAACTTTCAATATAACTTTTTTCTGAATTTATATAGTTTATATATGAATAATTTTTAGGTTGTATAGGCGTATTATTACAAAGTGTATAATACTTATTTACAATTTCTTTTGCAATTAGTCCTAAAGTCCAAGAATCAGAAATAATATGGTGAATATTAACAATAACTCCTCCAGTTGAATCTGGATATTTGAATATAGTCATACTAAATAAATCAGAATTTAAAATGTTAAAAATATGGGACATAATATTTTCTTCAAGTTCATGTAATTCTTGTTCATTATTAATTTCTACAATGTCTACATGTAAAGTTACTTTATTATTAAAAGATTGAAATACTATTCCATTTTTTAGTACAAAATTTGTATGAAAATTGTTATTTTCATCAACTATTAGTTGTAATGCTTTTTTCAAAATTTTCAAATTTAGTGGTTCATATAAATTAATTGTGCCACAAATATTATTTATATTAGTACCATTGAAAAATAATTCTGTATTCCAAATACTTTTTTGAGGATTTGTTAAATTATATAATTCATTTTCCATAATATTCACCTTTTATTAATTATCTAGTCAAATTATATATTTTTTTAAACAAAAATGTCAATAGAATAGCAATTTAATGTTATAATCTATAATTTTTTAATATTTATTAATTGTTAAAAATAATATATTAATATTTTTATAATAACGCATAGTAAATTTCAGTAATTTAATAATAAAAAATGTTTAAAAAAATAGCATTTGGAAAAACTATTTTTGAGGTGTCATATTTTGAGAAAAAATAAAAAACAAAATAAACAAAAAAGAATTTTAATTATTTTTGGAATTATAATGTTTTTATGGATATTAGGGTTTTATATGTATGCTACATACAACAGAATAGAAATAAGTGACAATTCATATGAAACACAAAGAATACAATCCACAATTAAGGAAGAAACTGTGGAAAAAGAAGAGGAAAATAGTAAAAAAGTTGCAGATATTATTGAAGAAACAACGGAAAAAGTAGTGGGAATTTCAAAATTAAAAAACACAGGAAGTACTATTTTAAGTAAAAGTACAGAAAATGAATTAGGAATAGGAACAGGTATTATTGTAAGTGATGATGGATATATTCTTAGTAATGAACATGTTACAGGAGAAAAATATAGTAAATGCTATATTACTTTAGAAAGTGGAAATAATTATGATGGAATAGTAATGTGGAGTGATTCAGATTTAGATTTATCAATTACAAAAATAAATGCAAAAAATTTAAAATATGTTGATTTAGGTGATTCTAGTAAAATACGAGTAGGAGAAACTGTATATGCAATAGGAAATCCAATTGGGTTTGAATTTAGAAGAACAGTAACATCAGGAATTATTAGTGCAAAAAATAGAACTATAAAAATAGAAGAAGAAAATAAGTTATCATATATGACAGATTTAATTCAAACAGATGCAACAATTAATCCAGGAAATAGTGGTGGACCACTAATTTATCCTAATGGTGAAGTAATAGGAATAAATACAGTAAAAATATCATCAGCAGAGGGAATAGGGTTTGCAATTCCAATAAATATTGTAAAACCAATTATAGAAAGTTTTAAAAACACAGGACAATATCAAGAAGCAACAATTGGAATTTATGCATATGATAAGGAAGTTATACCGTACATGGATTCAACTTTTAATATTAATTTAGAAAAAGGAATATATGTAGCACAAATTACAAAAAATGGACCAGCTGACAATACAGAATTAAGAGAAGGAGATATTATTACAAATATAGACTCTAAAGAATTAAATACAATGAATGAATTAAGAGAATATATTCATACTAAAAATCCGGGAGAACAAGTAAAGTTACAAGTAAAAAGAGGAAAAATTAATAAAGAAGTAACTTTAATATTAGGAAAAAAATAGTGTCAAAGGGGATAGGTCTTTTCGATACACTAATATTTTATAAAAATTCAAATGTAATTAATAAATTCATCATTAGATAAATTTATTAATTACATTTGAAATAAATCATATATAAAAGTTTATTAAAAAGATGTATCACTTTTGATTCCTTTAGAGCGATTTTTCTTTAAAAATTCAATAATATTATAAACATCAATCCATACCTCATTTGCACTATCTATTTGTGACTCATCAAAAACTAGTTGCATTCCAAAATGTAAATGAGGAACATTTATATTATTCACATTTTCCTTTATACTATATCCAGTCATTCCAAGATATCCAATTATTTCTCCTGCTTTTACAGTATATCCTTCTTCTAATCCTTCTGCATAAGGATGATTTTTTCTTAAATGCGCGTAATAGTAATATCTCTTTTTGTCAAAGCTTCTAATTCCAATTCTCCAACCACCATACTGATTCCAACCCAAGTGTTCTATTGTTCCAGATTCAACTGCTATAATTGGAGTTCCAATGCTGCCCATTAAATCATTTCCTAAATGAGTTCTCTTAAAACCATAAGATCTACTATTTCCGAAATCATCATAATGGCTAAATGCATAGTTTTTAGCAATAGGTAGAAAAGCTTTTAATCCATATTTTTCTTCAGATGTTTTTGTTCCATCTTCTAATTCCGTTTCAACTGTATAGTTACCAATAAAACCACCTAAAGCAGCTGAATAACTTTCATAATAATAAGAGTAATATTTTTTATTTTTTGTTAAATCTTCGATTGTTTTACCTTTTTGAAGTTCAGATAACAATGTATCTAAATCTTTTTGTTTAAAATTTTTAAAATTGCCACCATTCCTGCAAGCTAAATAAGCTAAGAGTTCAATCCAATTATATTTTATATTAGAATCTTGGGTATGTGAATCAATATCTAATTTTGCTGTTTTATCTAATAATTCATATGTTACATTAAAATCTACCCATTTAATAAAATCATTTTTTTCCTCAGAATTATTATTGCCGTTAGAATTGTTAGAATTATCCAAATTATTATTTTCATCGCTAGCAGTATTATTAAAGCTATTTGACAAATCAGTATTAGCAAAAGAATAGAATAGAATAATAGAGGTTAGTAAAAAAATTAAAATAATTGTAAATATTATTATTTTTTTACTTATTTTTATAGTTTTAATAAACAATATAAACACCCCCTTACTAATATATGGAAAAGATAAATTGATATGATAAAATATTAAATAAAGATTTTGAATTAAAAAATAAATATTATTAAAAAATAAAGAAAATCTAAATTGAAATTATAAAATATATATGATAAAATCAGCAAAAAGTAAAATATAGAAAGGAGAATATAAAATATTTAAGTTATTAAATATTTTATACAAGAAAAAATGTTGTTAAATAAATTCTATTTAGATAAAGAAAAAGATATTATTGTAGAATTATATAAAGAAAAACAAGATGAAATTAATTATATATTAAGAACGCCAAACCATAATACTGGAAATTTAATTACAAATTTAGCAAAATTGTGTAAAATAGATATAATTAAAGATGAAAATGACATGAAAATAATTAAGGGGATGATACCTGCCAGTATTAATGCATATAATGAAATAGTATATATATTTAGATTAGGTGGAATTAAAATTGCTAATATCTATGAAAATGGAAGAGTTGAAATAAAAGCAAAAATACCAGCTATTGCAAAAACATTAATGTCGCAAACAAAAAACTATGAATTACCAATAGAAAAAACAATTATTAAATCTTATATATTAAAAAAATATAAATTCAAAACAGATTTACATACACATATGAATGCAAATCTTGCTCCTGATGTATTAATTGCACTTGGAATTGTACATCAAATAAAATATCCTTTATATTACATTAAAAAATTAAATTTAAAAATGACAAAACAACAAGAGGAAAAAATATTTGAACAAAGAAAAACTGTGGAAAAACAATTTGAGTTTTCAGAATTAACAGGAAAATACTTAACAAGAAGAATTGATGACAATACTTTTATTAATTTTGCAGATTTTATTTTAAACAATTTGGAAAATGCAGACTATAACATAAAAAAAATAAGGACTAGTTTAGCAATATTAAAAGATGGACAAGCAGTATTTACAAATTTAGAAAAAGTATATTTATATAGATATATTTTCGCAAAAGGAATAGAAAGCGAAAACAAAATTAATCTTAATGATGAAGCTATTAATAAAATTCCTGAACAAGATATAATTAATTATATAAAACAAATGTTAAAAGATCATGAAAAAGGAAATCAATATGAAACAAATAATATAAGACAAGATAAATTATTATGGATTGCAAGAGAATATAAAAAACAAGGAATTGAATATGCCGAAATAGCAAATACAGATTTATTAAAACTAGGTTTACCAGCAATTGAATTATTAGAAGAAATTCATGAAATAATGCCAAAAATAGAAAAAGAAACAGGAGTAGCATTAAGATTTTTAGCAGCAATTAGAAGAATTCCATTAACAATTATTAAAGACCAAAAAACAAGCGAAACATATTTGAGAGAAAATTTAGATGTGTTGAAAGCAGTAGCAAAGAGCCCTTATGTTGTAGGAAGTGATTTCATAGGAGAGGAAATTAATGATATTAGTGAGCTAAGTCCTGTTATCAAAGAACTTGTAGAATATGCAATTTTTGAGGATAATAATTTTACAATAAGAATTCATGCTGGAGAAAATGATAGTTTAAGAGATAATGTTTTAAAGGCAATTCAATGTGTTAAAGAAGCGGTGCCAAAAGGATATGCAATTCCAAAAATAAGAATAGGTCATGGACTATATACTCCTAACCTAGATTCAGAAAAAGGAAAGATACTAATTAATGAGATTAAATCATCAGGAACAGTTTTAGAATTTCAAATAACATCAAATGTAAGATTAAACAATTTAAATTCATTAGAGCGTCATCCATTAAAAAAATATTTAGATTATGGTGTTAAATGTGTACAGGGAACAGATGGATGTGGACTTTATGGAGTTGATACAATAGAAGAACAATTAGCGTTAAGCAACTTAATAGGATTAGAAGATAAAGATTTAGAAAAAATGGTAAATGTTGAAAATGAAATTATACAGAATAGTAATAAATATTTTTATTCAAAACAAAAGAAATTTGAGAAATTTCTAAACGGAAGAAGTATAAGAGAAGCCATTTTACAACTAGAAGAAGATAATACAAAAAAATCAAGTAAATTAACAACTGATTTAAGAATAAATTTAAAGTTAGATTCTGAAAAGGTATTAAAAGAAAAAATTAAAAAATTACCGGAAGATAAAATCCCTATTATTATTGCAGGAGGAAGCTTTAATTCAAAAGGTAAAACAACAAAGATGATGATGGAAGGAGAAAACATATTAAAAGAATTAGTAAGTAGTATAAATCCAAAGAAAGTATGTTTTGTAATAGGTCATCAGATGGAGGGATATGAAAAGGCTTTAGTAGAAATAGTAAAAGAATGTAATAAAAAAATAGAAATTGATGCGATTATACCTAAAATGATTTCAGATGAAGCAAGAGAAAGATTATTAGACAAACAAGTAAAAGGAATTCGTATATCAACAGAAAGTGAAGAATTGGGTATATATAAAAGTTTTAACTATGAAATTTTTGAACGTAGAAGGTCAATTGTAATTGCTTTTGATGGGCATTCACCAGTAGCAAATTTAGTACAAGAGGCTAAAAACGGAAAGGGAAAGGCAAAAATATATGTTAATAAAGAATGTATGGCTTTAAGAGAAAAGGCAAAATCGTTGTATGGTTATGTAATTCCTTTTGATTTAAAACAAGATATTGTGAAAAAGATTTTAGAGGATAACCCTGATATTGCAGATGATTAAATAAAATTTTTTTAATATAAAAACAAAAACCTTTGTATCTTATAGGAACAAAGGTTTTTTGGTGCACCAGGAGGGATTCGAACCCCCGACCTTCCGGTTCGTAGCCGAACACTCTATCCAACTAAGCTACTGGTGCATAGTATATTCTAGTAAAATATACTTTATTATTATACTGTAATATTTTAGTTTTTTCAATATTTTTTAAAAAAGTTATTGATTTTTTTCTTATTTCGTGATATATTATATAGGCGTTGAAAATATAATATATTATATCGAGGTGTAGCGCAGTTGGTAGCGCGCGTGGTTTGGGACCATGAGGTCGCAGGTTCGAC
>CANQWL010000040.1 GCA_947627555.1 uncultured Clostridia bacterium
TTCTGTTAATATAATCCGGAGAGGTTGCAACAGACCCCGTAGCATCTTGGATGATACAAGCAGCACAGGTTGCATCTAAGTTTACATTATTTACACACCATGCAAAAACATTTCCAAACCTAGTAACGGCCTTACGTAACTCAATGTTAAGAACAGGAGTATTTAAAAACGAAAAAACAGCAGAAGAACAAGTTGTACAAGTATTAAACTTTGATATACATTTAACAAAAGATTTTAGAGGAAAAAGATATGTTGAAAGAATAACAGAATGTATACCAGTAGAAGAAAAAAATGAATATACATTTGATCACAGAAACGAAAAAACATTAGAAGGAAAATTTGATAAATTTTTTGATAATGCAACTCATTATTTTACAAAGATTACAGATAGACAATTATACAAGCATAGAAATATATTAGAGTATGTTGATGGAGAATATATTATAACAAATCCAATAACAGATACGAATATTAAAGAAATGAGAGAAAATATGGATGAAACAGATTTGGAAGCATTTGATAAATTTATAGAAAAACATTGGGGAAATGTGAGAAAAAAAGAAACAGTATAACTGAAAAGTAAGGAGGTGCTAAAGTAAGTGGATAATAATATAATATTTTATATAATGGGTGGATCAGCATTAGCTTTTATATTAATAGTTATAGGATATGTAATTTTATCAAAGAAAATGCAAAAATCTGAGTACAAAAAAATTCAAAAATTACAACAAGGTACAAAAGAAAATAAATTTTCAATAGAAATCCTATTTCAAAAACTTTACCTTACATATATAAAAATACCATTTTTAAAAAGGTATGTATTAAAAGTAAGAAGAAGACTAGAAATTATTAATATAGATGACGAATATAAAACTAGAAATGATACGGCAAAAATACTTACAAAAGCACTTGCTATAATAGCACTAATAATGATTTTGACAATTGTAATAACAAGTTCAAATTATTTATTAATGTTTATTTTATTAATATTTGAAGTGTTTATGATAGACACATTAATGGATGGTTCAGTTGACAAAATAGATAATAATTTACTTAAAGAACAGATTGAATTTTTTTCTGAAATAAGACATGCATATCACGAATTTAATATGGTAGAAGAAGCAATCTATCAAGTATCTCAAGATGATGAAAAAAATGTATCTAGTCAAGGAGAAAAAATATATGAGGTATTGATTTCAGATGACCCTGAAACAGAATTGGAAAAATATTATGACATAGCACCAAATAGCTTTTTAAAAGAATTTGCAGGAGTATCATATTTAACAAAAGAATTTGGTGATAGGAAAATAAATGGAGCATCACTATATTTAAAAAACGTTAATAATATCACACAAGAAATGCAATTAGAAATACTTAAGAGAGATAAACTAAATTATGTATTTCAAAGTTTATCAGTAATATCTATTGCACCAATCTTGCTATTAGAACCATTAAAAAACTGGGCAGTATCAAACTTTTCATTTACATCAAGTTGGTATATGGGTAAACCTGGTATGATTGTTCAAATACTTATTTTATTAATTACTTTTATATCTTATGTGTTAGTAAGAAAATTAAAAGATAATGGTTCAACAGGAATAAACACTAAAAATACAGAAAATCCATGGCAAGAAAAATTATATAAGAAAAAATTAGTTAAAAAAATTGTAGATTTATTTATTCCTAAAGAAGGAACAAAAGAATATAGAAAAGTAACCCAAATGTTAAAAGATGCAGCCTCTCCATTAAAAATGGAATGGTTATATATTAATAGAGTTTCACTTGCAATTGTTACATTTATAGCATCTATTATAATATTTTCACAATTACATATAATAGCAATAAATTATGTATATACAGAGCCAACAACAAGTTATGATATTATACGGAGATCTGTCAGAAAAAGATGAAAAGAAAGCAATGGAAATAACTGAACAAGACAATGTATTTTTAGATATGTTTAGAGGTAAATTAAACACAGATCAAGATGACATAAGAAGAGCAGTAGAAAAATCGGAGTTTTATGAAGAAGCAGAAAAAAATGAAATAGAAGAAGCAATAGTAAGAATTGATAAAAAATTAAAAATTGTCAATAGTGAATATATGAAATGGTTTGAAATATTACTAGCATTTGTATTTATGATAATTGCTTATATGTCACCTATATGGATATTAGTATTCCAAGTAAAAATGAGGCAATTAGAAATGGAAGATGAAGTAATGCAATTCCAAACTATCATATTAATGCTAATGAGAATTGAAAGAGTTAATGTAGAAATTATACTAGAATGGTTAGAAAGATATTCAAATATATTTAAAGCCCCAATTACAAAATGTTTAAATAACTATGAGGCAGGTGCTTGGGAAGCCTTAGAAGAAATGAAAGAAGAGGTATCTTATGTACAATTAATTAGAATTATAGAAAGCTTACAAGCAGCAGTTGAAAAAATTCCAATTAAAGATGCATTTGATGAATTAGACTCAGAAAGAGATTATTATCAAGCAAAAAGAAAGGAATCTAATGAAAGGTTAATTAGTAGAAAAGGAATGATAGGAAAAGCAATAGGATTTGCACCAATGGTATGTATGTTTGTAGGATATTTAATTATTCCATTAGTATTTATAGGATTAACATCTATGTCTTCTTCTTTCAGGACTATGATGAACATGAAATAGAAGCTAAAGGAGGATTATTAATGGAAAATGCATCAAAAGCACTGATTATAGCTGGTAGTGTATTAATTGCAATAATAATTATAGGAGCATTAATTTTAATGTTTAATAGTCTATCTAACTATCAAGATACAAAAGTGCAAAATACAAGAGAAGCTCAAGTGTTAGAATTTAATAATCAATATGAAACATACATTAGAAAAGATGTAAGAGGTAGTGATTTATATTCTTTATTGAGTAGAGTAGTAGATTATAACAGAAGAAAATCAGAAGTAGCTACTGGAACTGATGAAGGACAAAATTTAAAATATCAACCAATGACAGTAAATCTTTCTTTTGGAGATAATGATGCATATCTTGAAAAATTCACTTATGATAATACCAAAAGATTGTTTAATAATATTTTATTAGGAAATAATAATGAATTCAAATTAGATAAAACAACATCTAATAATTTTTATCAAAAAATAAATTCAAAAATTGAAAATATTGAAAAAAACTATGGAGGTTCATCAGGAATAAATAATTTAGTAGCAGGAATTTCAAATTTGTTTTTGAAAGGAAATCCATCAGATGATGATAAACAAAAAGCAGAAAGACTTTATACAAGATGTACAGGTAATTATAATATAACTTTTAAAGACCTACAAGATAGCATTGGAGAAGATGAGGGGATTTATGCAGATATTTGTACATATTATGAATATGTACAATTTAAAAGAGCACATTTCGATTGTATAGAATCAGAAACAAAGTATAATAGTGAAACAGGTAGAATTATAGAATTAAATTTTAAATTTAATGGTAAAGTTGAATAATAAATAACAGGAGTAAAGGAATATGGAAAATGCATCAAAAGCATTAATTATGGCAGCAAGTATATTAATAGGAATAATGATCTTATCATTAATGGTATATTTATTTACAACATTTGGAGCAACTTCTGCTGAGTTACATAAACAACAAGCTACTGATAGATTAAATCAATTTAATAGTCAATTTACTTCATATGAAGACAAAAGCGGTCTTACAATTTATGATGTTGCTACAGTTGCAAACTTAGCAACCGAAAATAATAAATATTATGAATTACCAAAAGTAAATACCATACCTACAAAGTCTACATCAGATTTTTATATAAGCGTAATTATCAGCAGACCTTCAGAGACACCTAAAAATATTTCGGGAGGATTTCGTGATACTAATTATGAAACTAATATTCAAAGTGAAATTAATACCGATTTGTCAAAAATAAACCAAAGTTCAGACAAATTGTCAACTTATAATTGCAAAGCTTATATAAGCACAATTACAGAAAGAGTTTATAGAGTAGATTTTACACAGCAATAAAATATATAAATATAAAAGAAAAAAATATTGAAAATTAAAAATTAAAATGATATAATAAAAAAGGATAGAAAAATGAAAAAAATAGCATTATTTTTTCTAATAATAATTGTAATTGTCATAGGAATTTCATATATGTATTTAAACTATAAAGCAAGTTATAATGAAGCACAAAAAGCTAATATGGAATTTGAAAGCTATTACAACCAAAATATTATGGGAACAGATTTAGCAACAATTATTAATAAAGCAGTAGATAATAACAAAAATAACGAAATAAAGCAAGATAATAAAGGTAAATACATAAATAATGATGAAAACTCAATTAATATTGATGTAAAAATGTTGGACAAAGATGAAACATACACAATGGAAACATTTTACAATGGTGGAATTGAAAAATTTGTACAGTATTATGGAACAATTCAATTTAAATGCACAAAAATAGAATATCACAAAACAACCAATAAGGTTAAATATATGTTATTTGAACAAATAACACAATAAAATAGTTATTAAGTTTTGCTAATATTAAATATTAGTAAGTAATAATAAAAATATATAAACAAAAGTTAAATTTAAGGAGGAAAAAATTATGGAAAACGCGTCAAAAGCTTTAATTATCGCAGGTGCAATATTACTTGCAATTTTAATTATATCATTAGGAATTATGATATATAGACAAGCATCAGGAGTTGTAGACAGCAATGCAATGGATGAGGTTGCAGTATCTTCATTTAACCAAAAATTCCAACAATATGAAGGAGAAAATATTAGAGGAACAAATGTAAATGCTTTAATAAATACAGTTATTCAAAACAATTTAACATATAAAGGAGATTCAAGTAAACAAGTACAAATACAAACACCAGCTGGTTCTTGTTCATGGAATAATGGAGGATATACAACTGCGACAGTTCCATATAAAAAAAGTGGAAATGCATTAACAGGAAGATCATATAAAGTTACATGTGAAGCTGATGAGAAATCAGGATATATTACAAAAATAACGATTACTAATTCTAACTAAAAAGAATTTATTAATAAAGAGGTGATACTATGGAAAATGCAGCAGATGCATTAAAGATGGCAGCAGCAGTACTAATATTTGTAGTGGCATTGTCCATAAGTATCAATGCCTTTGGAGAAGTTAGAAAAACATCTAGAGTAATTTTAGAATATAAAGACAGAGAATATGATTACACATATGTAGATGAAAATAAAGATGATGCTGGAAAAGTTTCAACAGAAAGATGGGTTGGAATAGAAACTATTATTCCTAGTATTTATAAGGCATATAAAGAAAATTACAAAGTAGTATTTACTAATATTGTTCTGTATAAAAAAATAAATCCTTTAGAAAATGGAGGATTACCACAAGAAATTAATTATATAGATTTACAAGAAAAAAATTTAGGAATAGCATCAGATGAACAAAAAAGAATATTTATTGTAGCAATTTTATATGGAAAAAATGGTTACAATATGATTCAAGATAAAAGCTTGTATGGTAGCAAAACATGGGATGATATAAAAAAGGAATTTAAAAGCTTAAATATAGATTTTTGTAATGATGAAGGACTTATTGGACAAATAAAGGACAAAAAATACAGAGAATTATTAGGAGAATACTATCAAGATGAAATAGAAGCTTCTGATCAAACAAGTGTTGAAGATATACCAGATGTAAATAGAAAAAAGAAAAGAATAATAACATATTCAGATACTTAAACTAATAATAAACACAAAAAAGTGTAAAAGGAGAAAAAAATGGGTGATACGTTAATGATAATAGTAGTAATAGGATTATCAGCAGTTTTGATGTTTATATTTCCATTAATGACAATGTCAGATAGGACAGATGATGTTTCACAACTAACAGTGAATACAGCAACAACAGAATTTGTTGATAATGTTATAACTACAGGAAAACTTACATTAGATAAATATAGTAAATTTGTGGAAAATATTTCCTCAACTGGAAATACATATGACGTAGAAATGGAATTAAAAGTATTAGATGAAAATCCTGGAAAGAAAACAACACAATCAGTAGACACAAGAATAGGAGAAAATGTTTATTATTCTAAATATACCTCACAAATATTAGATGAGCTTAGTGATGATACACCAATTATACTATTAAAAGAAGGAGATGTATTCATTGCAAGTGCAAAAAATAAAAATCCAACTATGTCACAACAATTTAAAAATTTCTTTTATTCAGTAACAGGAAATGACACATATACAATAGCGGCAGAACATGCTGGAATTGTAAGTGTAACTGGAAGCAATTACGATTAAATTATAAAAATAGCTTGTAATATTTATTACAAGCTTATTTAATAATATAAAGGATGGACAAGTATGAGAATACAAGATTTAGCGGTAATATTTATAATTATCATATTACCAATTTCTTTAGTTTTAAGTTCATATACACAAAATCAAGTAAAAACTTTGTCACTACAAATATCATATGATAACAAACTAAACAATGCTACATATGATGCTTTAAAAGCATTCAAATTAAATACGTTAAACAGTAGTACTTCAAATATGGCAAACTCAAAATTAAAAGATATAGAAGCATCAATTAATACCTTTTTCAATTCTATTGCAAGTAATTTCAACATGGCAGGGTACAACAAAGATGTATTAAAACACTATGTACCAGCATTAGTATATACAATGTATGATGGATATTATATTTATTCTCCATATAAAAATACATTAACTGATTCTGAAAAAGCAAAGAGTGAAACCCTTCCAGATGGTGAAAAATTATATGGTTTAAAACCATATATATATTATAGTTGTAGATATAAAGGTACTAGTAATAGTAAGAATTATGATGTTGTTATTACATATGCATTAGACAATTATATAACTGTACAAGGAATTATAGATGGTACTGCTGTTTATAAATATGGATATTTATTAGACAATATTGGTGGAGATTATACTAACAATGGTAATAGTGGAAAAGATATTACTTACCGTGGTATAGAGATAAAAGAGGAGACTTTACAGGAATATATAGATAAAGATAATAAACTAACATATGTAAAGATAAATGGCACAAAGTATTATACAGAAGATAATGGAAATACATGGTATTATTATTTAAATGGAGATAAAATGCAACAAGTAGGCGCTAAATATAAAACAATTAATGAAGAAGGCAAGCAATATTATAAAGAAGCATATGATTTTACGAAATGGATAAGAGATAATTTAGGAGATTTAAATGCTAAAAATGCGGTAGATGAAAAAGGAAATTCTTTATTAGACGAACAAGGAAATCTTAAATTTGGTACATATAATATATTTGACTTTGGAGGAAAAGATAGTCAAGAAGGCTCTATCGAAGATGCAGATTCTAACTTTAATCAACATAGACTAGCAGTAATAAGATACTCAATAGAAAAAAACTTATCAGTTGCTATCGCAAATTATAATAGATATACAACAACTATATCAGCAAATTTCCAAATGCCAAAATTAGAAGAAGATGAATGGACAAAAATTATTAACAATGTTTCAATTATCAGTTTCTTACAAGGGTTAAATATAGGTGGAAAAGTATATAATGGATATTCTATTATAACAAATACAGAAAATGAAGAAGTAGTAAGAGATGATGCAATATATCTAGTAGAAGCAGATGATTTAAATGATACAGGCAATTATTATAGACCAACAGATACATCATTAGATAATAGTAAAAACTATTTAGGAGTTTTAAACTTAGACTTTGAAAGAAGATCAAGACTAAAAGATGATGGTTCAGAAATGTATTTCTTTCCAAAAAAACAATTAGGAAGTTATACAAGTATTGTAAATAATTTTGTAAGTGAAGAAACACAAGATTTTTATAAATACATTGATGGCAAAGGTGAAAATATTGCAAAAGCATATTACACAGCATTAGGTAGAGAAAGATATGGAATGTATAGAGTAAATAACTTGCAAGTTAATGAAATTAATAAAAATGATTAAAACAATAATAATTAAAAAATAATTAAATTTTACAGAATAACAAATACAAAAAAGTTAATACTAATAATATAAAAAATTAAGGAGAGATTTTGATGAAAAGTAAGTCAAACAAATTCCTAATTAAAATATTATTAGTATTTTTTTTATTAATAATATATATATATGTTTTAGCAATTACAAATTTACCAGACCAGTTAGTTGTATTTGAAGGAGAAAAAATATCAATAAAAACATTATTAGGATTTAATATAAAAACAAAAGATGAAGACACAATAGAAACTATTTCAAATAATAATCAAGCAATTAGTAAAACAACAGGAAAAACAGCATTAGAAGTAAGTTTATTTAATGCTATAAATATAAAAAATGTAGATGTAGATGTATTACCTAAAACAACAGTAATACCAGTAGGAAATATAGCAGGACTTAAATTATATACAAATGGAGTATTAGTAGTAGGAATGTCAGAAATAGAAGGAATTGACAATAAAAAATATAAACCATATGAAAATACAGGAATAAAAGAAGGAGATACAATTATAAAAATAAATGAACAACAAATTAATTCAACAGATGAATTAATACAAACAGTTAATCTATCAGGCGGAAAAGACATTGAAATAAAATATATTCATGGAGAAGAAACAAAAGAATGTAGTATATCACCTGTAAAAACAAGTGATAGCCAATATAAATTAGGATTATGGGTAAGAGATAGTGCAGCAGGAGTAGGAACAGTAAGTTTCTATGAACCTTCAACAAAAACGTTTGGAGCATTAGGACATGGAATAACAGATATAGACACAAATGAATTAATTAATATAGCATCAGGAGAATTTGTAACAACAAGAATACTAAACATAGCAAAAGGAGAAAGTGGAAATCCAGGAAAAATACAAGGAACTGTAGAAAATCAAGCAAATATAGGAAAAATATATAAAAACACAAAATTTGGAATATACGGACAAGTAGACAATCCAACAAGTCTAAACATTGATGCTTCAAAAGAAATGGAAGTAGCATTAAGAGAAGAAATAACAACAGGCAAAGCAACAATACTATGCAGTTTAGATAATCAAAAACCACAAGAATATGAAATAGAAATAGAAAAAATTTACAAAGAAAACAACTATGACAACAAAAGTATGCAAATAAAAGTAACAGACCAAAAACTAATAGAAAAAACAGGAGGAATAATACAAGGAATGTCAGGATCACCAATAATACAAAACGGAAAATTCTGCGGAGCAATAACACATGTACTAGTAAATAACCCAATAGAAGGATATGCAGTATTTGGAGACATTATGCTAAAACAACTGAAAACTCCAAAATGAGACAAAGGGGACGGTCTTCATTTGTCTCATTTTTTGTGTATAAAAATATCATTTTTTGTCGATAGGATAAATTTATAAAAACGAACAAATTTTTTAATTTTTTTTAAAAAAACTATTGACAAAAAAATAAAATATGTATAAAATGATACCAGAAAAAAACGAACAGTAATTCGTAAAACAAAAATTCAATAAGGAGTGATAAAAATGAAAATGGTCAAAAACAACAAAATAGCAAGAATAACTTTAAATCAAAGTATAGAAAGACATCCAGTACCAATATTAGGAATAGATTATAAAGTAAAAATAATATACAAAAATATCAAAATAATAGAATTAGATATAGAAGGAAAAACAATAAAAATATCACTACCTAATAAATATAAAAAAGTGAGTAATAACGAAATATTAGATTTAGCAATAGAAAAAATGTATGAACAAATTGCAAAAGTAGAAATTGAAAGAGCAATGGAAAAATATAGAATAAAATTGGGATTTGCACCAGATGAATACGAAATAAAAAAAATAAATACATTAGGAAAATGTGAAGAAAACAAAATAACTATTCATCCTAAAATTGTAAAATATAATAGAAAAATAATTGATTACGTTGTATTACATCAATACTGTCATTTAAAATATAAATCACATTCTAAAAAATTTTTTGATATGTTAGAAAAATATAATCCAGATTATAAAAAGTGCGAAATAGCACTATTAAATATATAATAAAAAATAATAACACACAAAAGAGTTTTAAATCTACTGTGTGTTTTATTTGTATAAAAATTATAAACACAAAAATATTAAGTATAGACAATAAATATAAAGTATGATATTATAAAATTATATTGTAGAAAGTTTATATTGGGGTATCGCCAAGCGGTAAGGCATCGGACTCTGACTCCGACATGCGTAGGTTCGAATCCTACTACCCCAGCCAAAAAACTATCATAAATATAAATATTTTATAATATTTAATAACTGAAATTGGAGGAAACTAATGAAAAATATAAAAAATGAAAAAAAAGGGATAACCATAGTATCATTAGTTATAGTAGTAATTGTATTAGCAATTTTAGCATCTGTTGCAACATATAGCGGAATAGATGCAATTGAATCTTCTAAATATACTAAATTTAGATCAGAACTAAAAATAATGCAAACGCAAGTAAATAACTTATATGATAGACTAAAAGAAGGAGAAGAAGAGATTTCAAATTTAGGGACAAATTTGTCAGATAATGAAGATATTAAAAAACAAGCAGAAAAAGTATTTAATGCACAAGAATCAGGAATTACAGATACAAGTGGATATAAATATTTTAGCCAACAAGAAATACAAAAACTCCAAATAGAAGGAGTAACTCAAGAGTTTTTTATTAACATAGAAAAAAGAAGTATTGTTAGTTATAAAGGAATTCAATATAAAGGAAAAAAATATTATACTCCAGAGCAAATAGGATTATATAATGTAGATTATCAAAAAAGTGAAGAAAAACCTACTTTTGATATTAATATTGATTATATATCACAAAAAGAATATAAAATTACAATTAATAACATTCAATATAGTGGATATATAAATAAATGGGAAATAAAATATCAAAAAGAAGGAGATAAGCACTGGAATACAAGTGAAGAAACAAGTTTTATAATAAAAGAAGCAGGAAATTATACTATTTATGTGCAAAATGGAGATATAATTTCAGAACCACAAATAAAACGAATAGGTTATATAGAAGAAGGACTTATGCTACATTATGATGGCATAATTAATACAAGAAATGGAAATAATTCAAAAGCTACGGTTTGGGAAGATTTAAGTGGAAATAACAATGATGGGACTATTAAAAATGGCTGTACATGGAATGAGAAAAGTATAAATTTAAGTAGTAATGAAAGTGGAATTATTGGAAATTATTCAGAAGATTTAAAATTAAATAATTATACAATAGAAATCATATTAGAATCATATGTAGAAAACTCTACCAATGGAGCGGTATTATACGATTTTTATAAAGAAGGTAATGAAGGATATTTTGCAAAAATATCTGATGATTCACTATTGATTGCTTTTGGAAATACAAGTTATACTTATAATTATGATTTCCTTAATAGTGAATATCCAATTTCAATTGTAGTAAGATGTGATAAAGATAACGAAAAGTATGATATATATATGAATAATGAGAAAATATATAATTACACAGGAAATATTGATATAAATCAATCAACAGAGACATCATTTGGAATATTGAATAATGATAAGTGTGATGAAGGTGCATATTTGGGAAAAGTTAATAATATTAAAATTTATAATAAAGTTTTAACTGATTCAGAGCTTCAGCAAAATTATGAAATAAATAAAAATAGATATAACTTAAAATAAAGTAAAAAAGATACTATAATATGAAACATTATTATAAATATTATAGTATTTTTTTTGTATATAAATTATATTTTTAAACTGCAAAACCTTTACTTTTACCAGTTTTTACTATATAATATAAAACATAAAAAATGAAAGGATGATATTAAAAATGCAAGAAAACAATCAAAATAATAATGAAAATGAAGAATTAGATATTAATCATTTAATGCAAATAAGAAGAGATAAATTAACAGAGCTACAACAAGAAGGAAAAGACCCATTTGAAATTACGAAATTTAGCAGAACAAATACAGCAGGAGAAATTAAATCAAACTATGAAGATTTTGAACAAAAAGATGTAACAGTTGCTGGAAGAATTATAGCAAAAAGAATTATGGGAAAAGCATCATTTTGTACAATTCAAGATAGTGATGAAAAAATCCAAAGCTATGTAAGCATTAATGACTTAGGAGAAGAAAGTTACAAAGCATTTAAAACATGGGATATAGGAGATATTATTGGAATTACTGGATTTGTATTTAAAACAAGAACAGAAGAAATATCAGTACATGCAAAAGAAGTAACATTACTTTCAAAATCATTAAGACCATTACC
>CANQWL010000041.1 GCA_947627555.1 uncultured Clostridia bacterium
CGTATGAGCCCATTACTGCTAATTTTACTTTTTCTTCTGCTCTTTTATATCTACTTTCTTCTGCTGCATTTTGTGCCTTTCCGAAGCAATCCATTTTCTCCTGTTAATGTTGCTATTGTTACTCCCGCTAATATTAATAATACTATTATTGTTATTACTAGTGCTATTAATGTTATTCCTCTAATACTCTTTTTCATTAGTTTTTCTCTCCCTTTTTTCAAATTTCAGATAATATTTTATAATCTATTTTTTGCAAATTTCTTTATATTATCCTTTTTCATTTTCTTATAGAATTTCTTATAGTATTTCTTTTATTTTATTTTTTATGTATTCTATAATTTATGTCTAGTTGTTATTACATATAGATTATAACATTGCACTTTTTATTTGTAAATAATTTTTATAGTAAATTTTATTTACAAATAATAAAGAGAATCAAAACTTTTATATTTTTGATCCTCTATTTATAATTTTTTATATATTTCATTTTTCCTATATTTTCAATTCTCTATGCACTTTTCAATTCTAATCTTAATTTATCTGCAATCATCGCGATAAATTCGCTATTTGTAGGCTTTCCTTTAGCTGCTGAAATTGTATATCCAAAGATGTTTTCTACTACTTCTTGTTGTCCTCTTCCCCATGCTACTTCTATTGCATGGCGAATTGCACGTTCTACACGACTAGGAGTTGTTTCGAATTTATATGCAATTTTTGGATATAAACTTTTTGTAATTTGGTTTATAACATCAATATCATTAACTACCATCATAATTGCTTCTCTTAAGTATTGATATCCTTTAATATGAGCTGGAACACCAACTTCATGTATAACATTAGTAACTAATGCTTCTAAGTTTTCTTCTTTTTTTCTTTCATCTTTTGATAATTCTATGTATTGTTGTTTTTGCTCTCTTGCAATAATTGTATTTCCTCCATCTTGTGATGGTTTAAAGAACTTAATATCTCTTATTCGTTTAATTAGTATTTCAATGTCAAATGGTTTTACTACATAATACTCTGCTCCTAAAGATACAGCTCTTTGTGTTATTTTGTCTTGTCCTACTGCTGATAGCATGATATAAGTTGGCTTTTTATTACTTTTTATAATATTAACATTTTCTAGAACTCCTAGTCCATCTAAATGTGGCATTATTACATCTAATAGTACAACATCTGGTGTTGTATTAGCAATTATATCAACTGCTTCATTTCCATCCTTTGCCATCCCTATTACTTCCATATCGCTTTGTGCGTTTATATAAGAAGCTAATGTATGGCTAAATTCTTGATTGTCGTCTGCTATTATAACAGAAATTTTTTCTTTCATAGTTTCCCTCCTAAAATATTCTTCTGTAAAATTTTTACATTTGCTATTATAATATTTTATTCGAGGTTTTGCAATTTGTTTTGGAAAATTTTTCCAAAAATTTTATAAAAAGAGAATTTTTATTTACATTTATTAATATATTTTTTAGATAATTCTTTTATTTCTTTTAAATTAATTTTTTTTGTTTCAAAATCGCCCATTAACTTGGCTTTTTTTTCTTCTTCTAACTCAATTTTACAAACAACATTCTCTGTATATTGTGAATTTATTATAGTAATTTTATTATTTTTACAATAATATTTAAAATTTTCAAAATGATTGTAGTCTAATGTTACCTTTAGTTCTTCTCCTAAAATTTTTTCAATTTTTGTCGCTTCTTCTATTGCTTTTAATGTGCTTTCTGAATATGCTCTTACTAATCCTCCTGTTCCTAATAAAATTCCCCCAAAGTACCTTGTTACAACAACTAGCACATTTGCTAGATTATTTTTTTGTAAAATTGTAAGCATTGGTGCTCCTGCTGTTCCAGATGGCTCTCCATCATCACTTGATTTTTCTATAATTCTTCCATTTTCTATAACTCTATAAGCTATACAATTATGTCTTGCATCAAAATATTTCTTCTTCATATTTTTAATTATTAATTCTGCTTTTTCTATAGTATCAACATAAATCAAATTAGCAATAAATTTAGACTTTTTTTCTACTACTTCTGTTTCTACATCTTCTTCTATTGTTATAAATTCCTCCATTTACTCTCCTTTCTAGTATTAAATTAATGATTATTCAAATATCTTAAAATTAAAATAGTGCAAAAATGATACTATTTCTATATTTTAAAGTGAAATTGTGGGGACCATTCAAAAATTCTTCAAAAGTTTGCAAAACTTTTGTTAGAATTTTTAGAATGGGGATAACGAAAAAATATAGAAATAGTATCATTTGAGAGAGAATAGTTTATAAGTTATGAATTATTATTAATTTTTATCAATAGCTATGCTTTTCCTGCAGTATAACCCGTTGAATATGCAATTTGTAAATTAAATCCCCCTGTATAACTATCTACATCTATAATTTCCCCTGCAAAATATAGACCCTTTACTAATTTAGACTCCATTGTTTTTGGATTAATTTCTTTAATATTAATACCCCCACTTGTTATAATCGCTTCTTCTATTGTTCTAAAACCTTTTATTTCTATTTCAAAATTTTTTAGCACATATATAATTCTTTTTCTTTCTTCTTTTGTAATTTCATTTACCTTTTTTTCTGGATTAATATTAGTTTTTGATATTACAATTGGTATTAACTTTTGTGGTAATAATTTGTCTAAACTATTTTTAAATTTTTTATTTTTTAATTGTTCAAAATCTCTTAAAATTCTATCATTTAGTTTTTCTTCTGAAAGTGCAGGCTTTAAATCTATCTTTAATAAAATTTTTCGATTTTTTAATTTTTCATCTATGTTATTATACCTAACAAGATGTGCAGAAGAACTTAAAATAGTTGGTCCAGATACTCCAAAATGTGTAAATAACATTTCTCCAAAGTCTTCATAAATTATTTTATTATTTTCTAAATCAATTAATTTTATTTGTGAATTTCTTAAACTTAATCCTTGTAATTCTTTACAAATTTCTTTATTATAACTCTCTAAAGGCACTAATGATGGTTTAATTTTTGTTATAGTATGACCTAAACTTTTTGCTAAATTGTATCCATCTCCTGTTGAACCTGTTAATGGATAACTTTTCCCTCCTGTTGCTAGAACAATTTTGTCAGCATTTATAATTTTGTCATTTACTTTTACACCTATTACTTGTTTTATATTACTTTTTTCAATTTTTTCTTTACCTTGTATGTATTCCTTATTTTCTTTTTCAATATCTTTTGCAATGATTTGTTCTACTTTAGAATTATAATAAATTTGCACATTTAATTCTTTTAATTTTTTTGTGAAACATTTTAACACATCTTGTGATTTATCTGTTATAGGAAATATTCTGTTTCCTCGTTCTTCTTTTACCTCTAATCCTTGTTGCTTTAAAAATTCAATTATGTCTTGATTAGTAAAATTTTGATAACAACTATATAGAAACATTCCATTACCTGGTGTATTTTTTATAAAATCTTGCATGTCTAAAGAAGATGTAATATTACATCTTCCCTTTCCTGTAATTAATAATTTTCTTCCTAATGATTGCATCTTCTCTAAAAGGATAACTTCATTTCCATTTTCTGAAGAGGATATTGCTGCCATCATTCCGGCTGGTCCTCCACCTATTACTATTACTTTCATTTGATTCCTTTCTTTTTTTATGATATAATATTAAGCATGAAACTATATATAACTATTTTTAGGAGGTATAACTACTATGAAATTAAGACAGATTAAAAAATGGACACGGTCAACTTCAAAATTTTCTAAAAAGGTGAGTGATAACAAATTAAATAATGGTCGCACTCTAGCACTAATATTAGTTAATATAATAATGTTATTACTCATAGTCTTCTTGTTTTTATCTGATAGTTTAGGTAATGTACCTTCTGTGTTGCAAGCAGCAATATTCGGAGTGATAGGTATATTGGTTATATTTTTGTCATTCATTATGTTTGTATCTTAGTTTCTAGCTCTCCTGTAGGAGGGCTTTTATTTTTTCATTTCTTCAATTGCTTTTAAAATTCCCAATTTGCCATATTCATATGTAAGTCCACCTTGCATATATGCAATAAAAGGCTCTCTAATTGGTCCATCACAACTAAGTTCTATTGTTGAACCTTGTGTAAAAGTTCCTGCTGCCATTATAACTTTATCATCATATCCTCCCATATCACTTGGAAATGGAACAACATTTGAATCAATTGGAGACCCTTTTTGGATTCCTTGGCAGAATTTTACTAATAATTCTTCTGAACCAAGCTTTATTGTTTGAACAATATCAGCTCTTTTTTCATTATATGTTGGATCTACTTGATACCCTAATTTCTCTAAAATTCTACTTGCAAATATTGCAGTTTTTAAACTACTTGCTACAACACTTGGTGCAAAGAATAACCCTTTTAATAATAATGGATTTTGATTTAGTGATGGTCCTATTTCTTTTCCTATTCCTGGTGATGTTAATCTTTCAGCACATAATTCAATTAAATCTTTTTTTCCAACAATATATGCGCCAGATGTGGCAATTCCTGCTCCTAAATTTTTCATTAATGACCCGGACTGCTATATCTGCTCCTATTTCTATCGGTTCTTTATCTTGAACAAACTCTCCATAACAATTATCAACCATAATAATTACTTGTTTATCTATTTCTCTTATAGCTTGAATTACTTTTTCAATTTTTTCAATTGTTAAACTCTTTCTTGTAGAATATCCTCTTGATCTTTGTATTTCTATTAATTTAATATCTTGATTTTTTAATCTTTTTTGTATTTTTTCTATATCAAAATCATTATCAATTAAATCAATTTGTTCATATTTTATCCCAAAAGATTTTAAAGAACTCTTGCTTTCTTCTTTTCCTATACCTATTACTGTTTGAAGAGTATCATAAGGCTCTCCTGTAATACTTAGCATAGTGTCACCAGGGCGTAATAATGCTGATAAAGTAACAGCTAGTGCATGTGTACCTGATATTAATTGAGTTCTAACTAAACTATCTTCTGCTTTAAATATTTTGCTATATATTTCTTCTATTTTGTTTCTTCCTGCTTCATCTATTCCATAACCAGTAGAAGAAGATAAATGTGTTTCTTGTAAATTACATCTTTGAAACGCCTCTAATACTTTTTTGCTATTTGTTTCACATATCTTTTGAATATTTTCAAGTATCGGTTTTATTTCATTTTCTACATCTTCTGCTAATTGTAATAACTCTCTTTCCATTTTTTCTCCCTATCTTTCTTAATTACTATTACTATTTTACTATATATTTTTATATTGAGCAAGAGTAATTAAGCATAAGCACATTCTCATTATTCGACAAAAAACAGCAAGAAAAATGAGACAATTGAGGCCTGTCCCCATTGTCTCAAAATATATTTTCTAAACTAAATTTATATTTTTCTTCAATGTGTTTTAGCATAAAAGTACTTTTATCTAGCTCACTTATTGCTTCTGGATATTCGCTTGTTTCTACAAAGCTTTTTAACCCTATAATATCGTTTTCTACTTTTTCTAGTTCATCATGTTCAATATAATATGCTAGTTTGTCATGTTTTGATTTCCATATTTCTTCTAACTCTTCTATTTTATTTTTTGCACTATTTTCATCTATCTCTTTTTCTTCTTTATCGAGTTCTGATTTTACTTCAGCTAATTTATTTGATAATTCTGAAATTGATTCGGTCGTGTATTTTTGTGTTATAACATTTCCTATTATAATTGCTATAACAATAATTATACTAATTATTGTTTCTTTTCCCATAGTTAATCTCATTCCCTTCCTCGCTTTACAAACATTATATTTACGAATTTTTCGAAATTTTTGAAATTTGCAAAATTTGCGAAATTTGCAAAATTTGCGAAATTCATAAAATTTAATTTTTTAAACTTAAGCCCCTTTGCTTTCTTTCTTTTGGCAAAAGATTTGTCCTTTTCCATCTAATGTTACAACAAGTGCTTCTTCTGGAGTCATATTAAATTTCTCTACTTGTTTTTTTAGCCATGCATAATTTTTTCCAATAATTTGCAAATTTTTATACATTATTTTTCCATCAATTACCAAGTCATATGGTATTCCTTCATATTCTGGAGTTATATTAAAGTCTTCTGGTATTGTGTTCCTTTTTTCTGGTTTTTGTATAACAGTTACTTGTCCACTTGTTTCTAATATTGCATATTCTACATCTCCCAAATGAAATACATTGTTTCCTCTTAATCTTTCTTGTAATTCATTAATTGTAAATCTTTCTTTTTTTAATGCTTTTTCATTAATCTTTCCTCTATAAATTAAAATACTTGGTTTACCACAAATAACTTCTCTTGCTTTTAAATTTTTTATATTAATAACTGAAATAAGTAAATGCATTACTAGAAGTCCTAAAATTGGTATTATTCCATTAAATATTGGTATTCCTGTTTCTGTCATTGGAATAGATGCCAGATCTGCTATCATTATTGATATTGCTAGTTCAAATGGTTGTAATTGACCTATTTCTCTCTTTCCCATTAGTCTCATTACCATTAATACAATAATATATAATATTATTGCTCTAAAAAATGTAATTAACATGTTTGCACCTCTTTAAAAAATTTTAAAATTTTTTCTTATTTTTAACAGATATTGACTTTTTTATACTAAAATTTTTGAATAATTATTTTATTTTTGTGAATAATAAAATTAGAACCTTTGAAAAAATACATTATGAATTGAAAAACGAAATAACTAAGGAGGTTAGACTTATGTCAGAAGCTCAAGGAAATCAAACAAAAAGCGGAACATCTACTGTATGGCAAATAATAGGAAGATTAGTTGCAGCTGCAGTAGTTTTAGCAATTACCGCATTTTTTACACCTGGATTTACAATCAATAGTTTTTGGACTTTAGCAATAGCTGCTGTCGTCCTAACTGTTATAGATTATTTAGTAATCAAATTTACTGGCTTACATGCTAGTCCATTTGGTAAAGGATTTGTAGGATTTGCATTAGCAGCTATTATTTTATATGTAACTCAATTTTTCGTAGCAGGATATTCTATTTCTTGGATTGCTGCTATCATTGGTGCATTAATCTATGGTGTAGTTGATTACTTTATTCCTGGAAATCAACAAATGTAACATTTTTTAGATATATTGTTGTTTCCACTCAAAAATATCCAAACGATAAGTTTTCGCTTGGATATTTTTGATTTTATTAACTTTTCTCTACAATTTCATTTTGATTTTTATAAATACTATTTGCTTTTACAACTCCTCTTACAGAAGATAATGGATAAATATTTGTATTTTTTCCTATTACACTTCCTGGATTTAAAACACTACCACAACCTACTTCTACATTATCACCAATCATAGCTCCAAATTTTTTTAAGCCTGTTTCTATTTTTTCATTTTTGTTTTTTACAATAACTAATTTTTTATCTGATTTTACATTAGAAGTAATTGAACCTGCTCCCATATGAGACTTATACCCTAAAATAGAATCTCCTACATAATTATAATGTGGTACTTGCACTTTATTAAATAAAATAACATTTTTCAATTCTGTAGAATTTCCAACAACTGCTCCATTTCCTATAATAGCATTTCCTCTTATAAAAGCACAATGTCTAATTTCTGCATCTTCTCCAATAATTACTGGTCCATTAATATACGCTGTTGGTGCTACTTTTGCTGTTTTTGCAATCCATACATTTTCTGATTTTTTTTCATATAAATTAAGGTCTAGTGTATTTCCTAATTTCACTATAAACTCACTTATTTTAGGTAAGATCTCCCATGGATAAGTTGCAGTTTCTAATAATTCTTTTGCTATTGTTTCTTCTAAATTATATAGACTTGATATTTTACATTCTTCCATCTTTCTTCTCTCTTTCTTCTCTCTTTTTGTGACAAAGAGGTCAGGGCTTTTGCCACACCAATTATATATAATATTATTATAACTAATAAATTTATTTAATTATGAATGCTAGTGAAATTATATTACAAATTATTTAATTAGCAAATGGGAGAATCTCAAACTTGCTTTGAGAGGGGCCTATTTGTTAATTTTATAATTTGTTTATAATGTAACGTAGCCAAAAAATCAAATAAATTTATTAGTTATAATTAAGTAAAATATTTGCTTAAAAACGTGACAAAAGTTTTAAAAAGACCCGCACCTTTTGACACTTTTGTCTTTCCCAATATTTTTCATATAATTCTTTTGCTGTCTTTGGACTATCTACACCATCCTTATTTTTTACAGGTGCAAAGTCATCCTCTCTTTTTCCTCTTAAAATAGCAATATCATCAAAGAATTCAAAACTATCAAAAATAAAAGATTCAAATTTATATGAATTAGGTTCCTCTGGAATAATTTCTCTTCCATCTTCATCTATGTATGAATTTTTCTTGAATGCACTATGATACATTAAATATTCTTTACTAACTTTTTCAATTGCTTCTATGCTAAATAAATTGCACATAATATGGGACTCACCATATTTTAGTTCTCCGTTTTCATCTATCTCTTCTGCCATTTTTTCAGGAAGTTCAGAATATTCTATTACTTTTGGATGCCCATTCATTTTGCAAAATACTCCCACTCTTTCATGTGGATTTGCTTTTACTACTGACTTAGAAGCAATTTTTACTCCATTTTTGATTGCCATCCCTAATAATGTTACATCTACCATTTTTAAGATAGCATTATCTACACCTCCAATGAAAACCCATTTTATATTTCTTTCTTTCATATCTGATAACATTCCACTTGTTCTTAAAGAAGAAAATACACCACCATTTCCATCTGATGCTTCTTTTATTTTCATGTCTTTATTTATTAAAAGTTTTCCTTTTGTATCTACTAAAGGTAATTCTCCTTGCTTAAATAAATTAACAAATTCTTTTGGATATCCAAAATAATTATTTTTTTCTAAAAATTCTAAAGTTTCATCATTATTCTCTTTACTAGTCATTATATACCAAGGAATAATAGTATCGTATTTTTTATTTGCTTCTTTTAAATTCTCTGTTAAAATTTCAAATAAATATTTTCCTTTTCCATATACATCTAATTTAAATGTTCCTTTTGGTCCTGTATGTCCTAGTCTTGTTCCCTGTCCTCCTGCCATTGTTACAACTGCATATTCTCCTTTTCTAATTGCCATTTCTCCTAATGAATCAAATTCATCTCTTTGAGTTTTAGACAATCTTTCTTTATCTAAATATTTAATTGATTCTATTTTATTTTCTTTTATTTCAATTTCTTTTTTTGTGTTGTCATACAATTCCATGATTTGATGAAAATCTATTTTATTTATTTGTTCTATTAATTCTGCTTTTTTTGTTTCATCCAATTTGTCTAATAATTTGATAATATGATCTTGATTATATATCTTTAAAATTTCTATAGCATCTTGCATTTTATCCATCCTTATTTCATTCCTTTCATCCTGCTTTAATAGTTAAATCAGTATATTATATGTTACTATATACAATATTGTTATTTTTGTTATTTTATCATATCTACATTTCTTTATCAAGTTTTTCAGTTAAACTTGTCATATTCTTAAAACTTGTTCCATATATATTAACTAAAGTAATTTAAGTAAAAAATGTTTTTCTTTCGAAATTAAAGGAGGTATATAGATGGAAAATACAAAATTGTATCAAGATATCGCAAAGAGAACAGATGGAGACATCTATGTAGGAGTAGTTGGACCTGTAAGAACAGGAAAATCTACTTTTATCAAAAAATTTATGGACTTACTTGTTATTCCTAATATTGATAACGAATACAAAAAAGAACGCGCAAGAGATGAGCTACCACAAAGTGCTGGTGGCAAAACAATAATGACAACTGAGCCAAAATTTGTGCCAAATGAAGCAATTGAAATAACACTAGATAATAACTTAAAATTTAAAACTCGTTTAGTAGATTGCGTTGGATATTTAGTAGACAATGCAATTGGCTATTTAGAAGATGATATGCCAAGAATGGTAAAAACACCTTGGTCAGAAGATGAAATTCCTTTTGAAACAGCAGCTGAAATTGGAACAAAAAAAGTAATTGAAGAACATTCAACAATTGGAATTTTAGTTACAACAGATGGTAGTATAACCGATATACCAAGAGAAGACTATATTAAAGCAGAAGAAAGAGTTGTTAGTGAGTTAAAAGCACTTAATAAGCCATTTATAATTATTCTAAATTCACAAGAACCAAACTCTAATTACTCACAAGAATTAGCAAATACACTAAGTCAAAAATATGGTACAACTGTTATCCCTACTAACTGTGAATATTTAAGTATTGATGATATTAATGATATGTTTTCAAAAGTTTTATATGAATTTCCTGTTGACCAAGTTCGTATTAAATTTCCTAAATGGATTGATGGCCTAGATTATGATCATCCACTAAAAGCTGAATTATATAAAGAAATACAAGATGCTTTATCTAATATAAATGTCTTAAAAGATGTTACTAGTTGTGTAGATACAATTAAGCAAACCGAAATTATCAATAAAACTTCTATTGAAGATATCCAATTAGGCTCTGGAAATGTTAATATTGAAATTTCTTTAAAAGAAGAATTGTTCTATCAAGTTCTTTCTGAAATTACTGGTGTTGAAGTTTCAAATGAGGGAGATTTATTCGGTATTATTTCAGAACTTTCAAGGACTAAAAAACAATATGATAAAATTGCTTGTGCTTTAGATGATGTAAATCGTAAAGGTTATGGAATTGTTACTCCTACAATGGATGAATTAATTTTAGAAGAACCAGAAATGATTAAACAAGGCTCTCGTTTTGGTGTTAAATTAAAAGCAACCGCACCTTCAATACATTTGATAAAAACAAATGTAGAAACAGAGGTATCTCCAATTGTTGGTTCTGAAAAACAATCTGAAGAGCTTGTTAATTACTTACTTTCTGAATTCGAAAGTGATCCTAAACAAATATGGGAATCAAATATATTTGGAAAGAGCTTACATGAATTAATCAATGAAGGTTTGCAAACTAAACTTGCAAAAATGCCAGAAGATGCTCAAATTAAATTACAAGAAACTTTAGAAAGAATCGTTAATGAAGGTAGTGGAGGATTAATTTGTATTATATTATAAATTTTTTAGAGGTAGATAAATAGATATAAAAAAATTAGGAAGACCGACTGTATATTACACAGTCGGTCTTCCTTTTTAGGATATAGCATCAAAATAATCATTTAAGCTTCTTCGGTTGGGCCTTTTTCACGCCCATTACTTTTGACTTGCAATTGGACACTCGTATCGTAAGTCCTTTTGGATTTTCGATGGCTTTCTTCCACTTACCCTTTAAAGTCTTAGCCGTATATGTCTTTCCAATGGCACCCTTTTTTCTGGGGATAATCTTTACTTTTTTGTTCTTAAATAGCATGATTATCTGCTCACTGATAGATGTAAAACCTACATATTTTACCTTTCTATAAGTGATCCCATCATATGTTGCCGTGCCCTTTTTCTTGTTAATCCTTACGGTACATACTATGCCTGTTTCACCATTTATAGTATGTCCCAGTTTCACTGTTTTTCTAGTTCTTTTTACATTGGAAAAACTTTTTAGTTTTTCACTGCTAATACCAATGTTACAATCGCCTGTTTGCCCTGGAAGATTGATATTGATATCAGTTTGAGTATTTGCAGTTGCAGAACCTTCGCCTTCAGCCTTACCATTTTCCTGGTACTCTGCTTTACCTTCCGTTTTTTCAGCGCCCTCTACATTTCCGCTCCCTGTCTCCGTAGAGTTACTTACAGTAGTCTTTTCCTCATGAATCAAATTACCATTTTCGTCGTACGTATAATCAGTTGATTCATGAACCACTGTGTGGTCACCAACTATCCAACCGAATTCCGCAGCATAAGCCACGAACTCTTCCCATGTCATATGTCCATCTTTCTGCCATTTAAACCAGAAATCCCAATTAAACTCTTCATTGGAATCTATCTGTATATCTGGCGTACTACTTGGAGCTTCCGTCGGAGCAGTTGCAGATGGTGTTGCAGATGGTGTTGTAGATGGTGTTGCAGATGGTGTTGCAGATGGTGTTGCAGATGGTGTTGCAGATGGTGTTG
>CANQWL010000042.1 GCA_947627555.1 uncultured Clostridia bacterium
GCCATTGGTTCCGGGTTTAAATGGCAACCTAAATTTTCTGCCATCGGTTCCGGGTTTAAGTGGCAACCTAGATTTTCTTTTTGTATTTCTATAAATGCATTTAGCATACACATAGAGTCTGGTCCTCCTGAAACTGCTAATACTATTCTATCTCCTTTTTCAATCATATTATACTTTTTTATTGTATTTACTATTTTACATTCTAAGTCTTTCAATTGTTACACCTCTTTATACTTTACAAAATTGTTATATTGATATTTATTGCCATTTAAACCCGGAACTGTTGGCACGGAATTATTGGCATTGTTGGTATAATCTTCTTAAAGTCTCTCTACCTATTCCAATATTCTTTTGTATCATTCTATAGGATATTTTATATTCGGTTTTTAAATTATTTATTAATTCTATTAATAATTCTTTATTTTCTTGTATTTCTTCTAATTTTATATTATTTTTTAATAAGAATTCATATATAACATTTTCACATATTTCTTGTTTTTCTTCATTTTCTAGTAATATAAAAATTTCATCATTTTCATCTTCAAATTTCTTAGAATTTATATATTTTCTTATATTTTGATTTATTTGTGTTTTTTCTTCAAAAAGATTGTAGTTATAACTTGAATATTTATATTCTGAACATTCACTACATATATGTGCCTTAACTGGATTTTTATGTATGTAATCTATACAATTATACAGATGTCTTTCATAGAGTATTGGCTGAGTTTTATATCTATCTCTAAATACATATCCAACTCTTTTATGTGTATTATTATAATATTTTGCATACATTAAATTAGTCCTATGCATAAATTTTGTTAAACATTGTTTATCATTTGTGTAAATTAATAGATGTACATGATTATTCATAATGCAATATGCTACAATTTGCAACGCAATTCCTTCTTTTGTTTCCTTTATTATTTTGATATATTTTTTTATATCTTTTTCTTCTTCAAAAATGTATTCTTTATTAATTCCTTGTATCATAATATGAAAAAAAGACGTATTCATATATTTTTTAGGTATTCTTGACATATTTATTCCTCCTTTTGTTATAACTCCCCCTTATATATAAATAGCCCCTTATAAAATTCAATAGTTCCAATTAATATTAGTTGCGATTTAAACGTTGCCATTTAAACCCGGAATTATTGGCATTAATCATCAAATCTTTTTTCTAGATTGACAAATTTTGTGTAATTTCCTAACCATAGTAGTTCTATTGTTCCTGTTGATCCTCCTCTGTGTTTTGCAATGATAACTTCTGCTATATCCTTTTTTTCACTATCTTGATTATAATAGTCATCCCTATATAAAAACATTACAATATCTGCATCTTGTTCTATTGCTCCTGATTCTCTTAAATCTGATAGCATTGGCCTATGATCAGGTCTTTGCTCTGCTGCCCTTGATAATTGTGATAATGCTATTACTGGAACATTTAGCTCCTTTGCTAATATTTTTAATGATCTACTAATTTCAGATATTTCTTGTTCACGGCTTCCATTTCTTCTATTACTTCCTTGAACTAATTGTAAATAGTCTATTACAACCATCCCTATATTTTTTTCTAGTTTTAACTTTCTACATTTTGCTCTAATCTCTGCAACTGAAATTCCTGGTGTATCATCTATATATATTTCTGATTCTGATAGTGGTCCAATTGCTTCTGCTAATTTTGTCCAATCTCCTTCTTGTAGTTTTCCTGTTCTTATTTTATTACTATCTACCATTGCTTCACTACATAAAATTCTATTAACTAATTGTTCTTTTGACATTTCTAAACTAAATACTGCTACAGGAACTTTTGCTCTTGCTGCAGCATTTATAGCAATATTTAATGCAAATGCTGTTTTACCCATAGCAGGTCTCGCTGCAATTAGAATTAGTTCTGATCCATGTAGACCTGCTGTTTTATAATCTAATTCTGTAAATCCTGTAGGAACTCCTGTTATATGTTGTTTTCTATTATATAATTCTTCTAATTGTGTAAAATTTTCAACTAATATATCTTTTAATTGTGCATAACTTTTTTGGTCTTTATTTTGCATAATATTAAAGATTTTCTTTTCCGCTCCTTCCATTATGTCATCTACTTCTTCTGTCGGATTATACCCCAATTCTATTATTTCATTTGCTGTTCTAATTAATTTTCTTAATATAGACTTTTCTTCAACTATTTTTATGTATTTTAATGCATTTGCAGTTGTTGGAACTTTTTCAGGAAGTTCTGCTAAATATTCTAATCCCCCTACTTGTTCAAATTTTCCCATTGATTCTAATTCTGATTTTACAGTAATAATATCTATTGGTTCTGCTCTATTGTATAAGTTAAAAATAGCTGAATAAATTGCTCTGTTGTCTTCTCTATAAAAATCATCTTCTTTTAATATTTCTATACTTGATATAACAGCATCTCTGTCTGTAAGCATACTACCTAAAATTGCTTGTTCTGCTTCTATATCATGTGGTGGTACTTTTCCTAATTCCATATTTTATCCCCCATAAAAATTATATAATACTTTATTTCTATTAATTATTGATTTGATATTACATCTATCTTTAAATTACCAATTACACCTTCATATAATTTTATATTAACATTGAATATACCTAAATTTTTAATTGTTTCTTTTAATTCAATTTTCTTTTTATCTACTTTTATTTTATATTGACTTTCTAAATTTTCTGCTATTTCTTTTGAAGATACTCCTCCAAATATTTTTCCATTTGCACCTGATTTAACTTCAATTTTTAATAATATTTTAGACAATTTATCTGCTATTTTTTGAGCTTCTTCTTTCTCTTGTTCCTTTTTATATGCATTTGAATCTTGTTTTGCTTTGAGTTTACTCATATTTTCAGCATTTGCTTCTACAGCCATATTTTTAGGAAATAAAAAATTACGTGCATATCCATCAGAAGCATTTATAACCTGATCTTTTTTTCCTACCCCTTTTATGTCTTGTTTTAAAATCACTTTCATTTTATCACGCTTCCTTTCAAGGTTGCCAAAGGTTCCGGGTTTAAATGGCAACATGCTTTCGCATAATTATATTTTTGCTATTTTAAATGTATGTTGCCATTTAAACCCGGAACCTTTGGCAACCCTTGATTAACTTTCTATTTCTGAAAAATATTCATTAATTCTATTTATTAATTCTTGCTTTGCTTCTTCTATTGTCATTCCTTCTATTTGTGCTCCTGCTAAAGTGATGTGGCCTCCACCTCCTAGTTTTTCTAGAATAATTTGCACATTAATATCTCCTATTGAGCGACCACTTATACATACTTTATCTCCTATTTGCCCTATAACAAATGATGCTGTAACATTACTTATTGTAAGTAATTCGTCTGCTGCTTTTGCACAAACTAAACTTGCATCTTTTGATTTCTTTTTATAAATTGAAATAGCAATTGTTTCATTTACTATTTCTGCTTTTTTTACAATATCAGCAATTTTGTTATAATCTTCTAAATCACTTTGGAACCATTTTTTTACTCTTATAATGTCAACTCCACATCTTCTTAAATATGCTGCTGCTTCAAAAGTTCTTACTCCCGTTTTAAAAGTAAAGTTTTTTGTATCCATCATAATTCCTGCATATAAACTTTCTGCTTCCATTGTTTTTAATTCTACCTTTGTTTCTACATACTGTAATAACTCTGTTACTAATTCTGCAGCTGATGATGCATAAACTTCTTGGAATGTAAGTGTCGCATTCTCAATATAATCGGCACTTCTTCTATGATGGTCAATAATTACAAGTTTTTCTGTTTTTTCTAATAATTCTGGTACTGCTACATAGCTTGACTTATGTGTATCAACAATTACTAATAATGTTTCTTCATCTATATTTTCTATTGCAACTTCTTTGTTTATAAAAATATCTTCATATTCCTCTTCTTTTTCGATTGATTTTTCAAACGCTTGTAAAGATTTTGTATTTTCATCATTAACAATATAAGCATTTGTATCTAAACTCTTTGCCAAACGATATATACCCATACTAGCGCCTATACAATCCATATCTGGGTTAGTATGTCCCATTATCATTACTTTTTTAGATTCTTTTATTAAATTTTCTAATGCATGTGCTACTACTCTTGCTTTTACTTTTGTTCTTTTTTCTACTTCCTGTGCTCTTCCTCCGAAAAATTTATAAATTTCATTTTCTCTAACAACAGCTTGATCTCCACCACGTCCAAGAACAACATCCATTGCATCTTGTGCAGATCTATATTTTTCCTTATCTGTATTTCCTTCATTTGAAATCGCAATACTTAAGGTAAATTGTGATTTTTCTTTTGTATCAATTTCTTTTATTTTATCTAATATACTAAATTTATCTTCCTTTACCGCATCTAAGTATCTTTGTTCAAAGAAATACAAATATCTATCTTTTTCTTGCTTTATTAGTACTCCATTTGTTAAATTTGTCCAATCATAAATACATTTATCAATTTTAGCTATTATTTGAGGTTTTTCTTCACTTTCAATTCTTTGTACTATTTCTTCATAATTGTCTACAACTAACATTCCAACACAGGTTTTTGAATCTCTATATTCTTTCTGTAATTTTATATTTTCTGTATCATCTATAAAATATAATATTATCATATATTCTTTTTTATTTTTCTTATCTTTGTCTTTGTTCTTGTTTTTAACATTAACATATCTACCTTTTATTAAATATGTTCTTTTATCTATTTCAAGCTTTTTTTCAATATCTTTACTTATATTTTCATCTTTGTTTTCTTTTCTATTTTCTATATCACTTTTTATGTCTAAAATTAAGTCATCAATATAAGTGTTAATATCTATATTGGCAAATTCTGAATTAAATTTTGAACTTTTCCATATAACATTTCCATCTGTTTGTAATATTATAAGTGGAAATGGTGAATTAATTAAACTTGTTTTTGCCGCTGTATCTACCGTTAATGTTAAATCCTGTAAAGTTTCTGATATTTCACTTTTTCTCTTATTATTAGCATAATATGAATATACCAAAATAGCTACATATATTAAAACTGATGGAAATATCATAATTGGATTTTCCACGCAGATAATAACAAATAATATAAATATAATTCCTAAATAGACTTTAGTTTTTGACATTAGTGTATCAAATACTTTTCTATTGTTACTTTGCATATATTTCTCCTTTTTCATAAATTCTTTTCTATTATACCATAAATTACCTAAAATTACTATACTTTTAAAAAATTTTTATTGGAGATTGAGTTGAGACAATGGGGACAGTTTTCATTTGTCTCACTATTTTTGTTGCATTTTGTCATATTTTGTTTTATTACTTGTGTAATGTCTTATTTATATAAAACTTGTATGTAAAAAAATAGTGTTAAATTTATTTTTAACACTATTTTTAGTTTGTATTTTAGTTAGAAAAGTAAAGTTTTCATTTTTTGCTTTCATTCTATGTTAAATTTTATTTTGTATAAGTCACCCATATATCATATGAACCACCATTATGCTCACCTTGCATACTTACCTGCAATCTAATAACATTTGGTAAACTAACAATAGTTGGTATTAAATACTCTGATGTAGTCCACATATATCCTTGTGCTGAAATCTTATTTGAATCTTGACTTGATACATCTATTTGTCCACCATAATCTATAATATGAGGTCTTTCACCTGTATCCATACATTTATAATCACATTGATAACCTGTTCCTGTAGCTTTTCCTGTAAATCTGTATCCATAAACATTATCACCTAGATTAATTTCTGTATTTTCTGGCCATTTTGTATAATTATTAACAGAATAGTTTTTCTCAGTTGTGTCTGTATTTGTTGCAATTTTTGTATTATCTATGCTAACTAGTTGTAAAGATTTATTTATTTCAAACTCATATGGATATTCTATTAATTTTACAAATATTGATTCTGCATTTTTGGCATCAATTTGTGGTAATAAAAATTCACCTTCTGTTTGTGCTATTTGTACACTTGCATACTTCTTTGTTTTTAAATCAACATATTCTATTTCTTTATCTTTACAAAATCCATCTGCTAGATATTGTAATGTTGGCATTTGTTGATTTTCTGTATAACTACTTATTTGCATATTTGTTATTTTTAAATTTATTTTTTCTGTTGCTTCTCCCTTTTTTGTTTCTTCCTCTGCTTGTTCTGCCCTTTTAAACAAGTTATTATTTCCTGTTAATGCCACAATTGTTACTCCTGCTAAAATTAATAATACTATTATAGTTATTACAAGTGCTATTAATGTTATTCCTTTGTTTGAGAATTTATTATTTTTTCCAAGTGTTTCTTTAAAAGTTAAATCGTTTTGTTTCTTCATTTGTATTCCTCCATTTTAGATTTAGTTAAGACTATCTTTTAATCTATTTACTTAATAGAATTTTATATAATTTCATCTACTTATTCAAGGAATACAGCTGTTTTTATTAATAACTTTTTTACATAATATATAACAAAACAATGACCAAGGGGTGTTTTTCCTCTTGGTCATTATTCTACCTTAACTTGCCATTTAAACCCGGAACTATTGGCAACCTCGAAATTATTGGCAACTTGCAACGTTTTCTTGCTCTGTACTAATGTGTATGTTTTGGTATTTTTGCATACCTGTTCCTGCTGGAATTAGTTTACCTATTATAACATTTTCTTTTAATCCTACTAAGTCATCTACTTTTCCTTTTACTGCTGCTTCTGTTAATACTCTTGTTGTTTCTTGGAATGATGCTGCTGATAAGAAGCTTTCTGTTGCAAGTGATGCTTTTGTAATACCAAGTAATATTCTCTTTCCTGTTGCTGGTCGTTTTCCCTCTTCAATTGCTTTGTTATTTTTGTCTTCAAATTCGTACATGTCTATTAATGCTCCTGGGAACATGTCTGTGTCTGCATTGTCATCTACTCTAACTTTCTTAAGCATTTGTCTACCTATTACTTCTATATGTTTATCATTGATGTCAACACCTTGGTTTCTATATACTTTTTGTACTTCTGAAATTAGATATTCGTATACCCCTTCTGGTCCTTTTACTGCTAATATCTCACTTGGATTAATTGATCCTTCTATTAATGGATCACATGCTTCTACAATGTCACCATCTTTTACCTTCATTTTTGAACCAAATGGTATTGTGTATGATTTTGATTCTTCGTTATTTGTAACTATAACTTCTTTCTTTTTCTTTGTTTCCTTTATTTTTACTTTACCGTCTATTTCAGTTATAATTGCAAGTCCTTTTGGTTTTCTAGCTTCGAATAATTCTTCAACTCTTGGAAGACCTTGTGTAATATCTGCTACACCTGCTACACCACCAGAGTGAATTGTTCTCATTGTAAGCTGTGTACCTGGCTCACCAATAGATTGTGCAGCAATAATACCAATTGCTTCACCAATTGAAACTAAATCTCTTCTTGCTAAGCCCATTCCATAACATTTTTGGCATACACCATGCTTTGAATGACATCCAAGTACTGAACGTACTTCTAATCTTTCAATTCCGCTGTCTACTATTTTTTCTACAATATCTTCTGTAATCATTGTGTCTCTATCAACAATTAGCTCTTTTGTTTTTGGATTAATAACATCTTCTACTGGGAATCTACCAAGTAATCTTTCTTGTATTTTTTCGATAACTTGATTTCCATCTTTTATATCATAAACCATAATACCTTCATGTGTTCCGCAATCATGCTCTCTAACAATAATATCTTGTGCAACATCTACTAGTCTTCTTGTTAAATATCCAGAGTCAGCTGTTCTTAAAGCTGTATCTGAAAGTCCTTTACGAGCTCCATGGGCTGAAATAAAGTATTCTAGTGCATCTAGTCCTTCTGCAAATGATGATTTAATTGGAATTTCAACTGCTTTACCTGTTGTACTTGCCATAAGACCACGCATACCTGCAATTTGCCTTAATTGATTCATGTTTCCTCTGGCTCCAGATTTAACCATCATATAAATTGGGTTTAATTCATCAAAATTATCTTCCATTGCATTACTTACTTGTTTTGTAGTGTCTTCCCAAACATTAATAACTGCACTGTATCTTTCATTATCTGTTATTAAACCTCTTGCATATTGTTTTCTAATATTCTCTACCTTATCATCAGAATCCTTTAAAATTGCTTCCTTAGCTTGTGGCACTTGTACATCATCCATTGAGAATGTAATACCAGCTAAAGTAGAATATTTAAATCCTAATGATTTTATATAGTCAATTACTTCTGCTGATTCTGTTAATCCATGAGTTCTAATAACTCTTTCAATAATTTGTCCCATTGTTTTCTTTATAACTGGGAAATTTATCTCATATTGGAATGGGTCTTCTTTTCTATCAACAAATCCTAAATCTTGTGGAATTCCTTGATTGAATATAATTCTACCAACACTTGTATCAATTTTTTTGGTTTTTAATTCTCCATCTATTTCCTTTGTAATTCTTACAAAAATCTTAGCATGAATACCTACTTCATGGTTTTCAAATGCCATTATTGCTTCATCAGGATCTTTAAAATATTTTCCTTCACCTTTTTCTCCATCTAATACCATTGTTAAATAGTAGCTTCCTAAAATCATGTCAAGTCTAGGGGTAGCAACTGGTTTACCATCTTGTGGTTTTAGTAAGTTATTAGTAGATAACATTAAATATCTTGATTCTGCTTGTGCTTCTGGTGATAATGGTAAATGTACAGCCATTTGGTCACCATCAAAGTCAGCATTGAAGGCCTCACAAACTAATGGGTGAAGCTTAATTGCTCTACCTTCTACTAGTACTGGCTCAAAACTTTGAATTCCAAGTCTATGTAGTGTTGGAGCACGGTTTAACATTACTGGATGATCTTTAATAACTTCTTCTAATATACCCCATACCTCTGGTCTCAATCTTTCAACCATTCTTTTTGCATTTTTAATATTTTGAGCAATTCCACGTCCTACTAATTCTCTCATAACAAATGGTTTGAATAATTCAACTGCCATTTCTTTTGGAAGTCCACATTGATAAAGTTTTAATTCTGGTCCAACTACGATAACTGAACGGCCTGAATAATCAACACGCTTTCCAAGTAAGTTTTGACGGAATCTACCTTGTTTTCCTTTTAATAAGTCTGATAATGATTTTAATGGTCTATTTCCAGCTCCTGTAACAGGTCTACCACGTCTACCATTATCGATTAAAGCATCTACTGATTCTTGTAACATTCTTTTTTCATTTCTTACAATGATTTCTGGTGCTCCAAGTTCTAATAATCTCTTTAATCTATTATTTCTGTTAATAACTCTTCTATATAAATCATTTAAATCTGATGTTGCAAATCTACCACCATCTAATTGTACCATTGGTCTTAATTCTGGTGGAATAACTGGTACAACATTCATTACCATCCATTCAGGTTTATTACCTGAAATTCTGAATGATTCTACAGTATCTAATCTTTTTACAAGTTTTACTCTTTTTTGCTCGCTTGCACCTTCTAGCTCTTTTTTTATTTCTGCTGATAATTTATTTATATCAATCTTTTTTAACAATTCTTCTAAAGCTTCAGCTCCCATTCTTGCTTTAAAAGATCCTTTTCCATATTTTTCTTCTGCTTCATGATATTCTTTTTCATTTAAAATTTGACATTGCTCAAGTCCTGTATTTCCTTTATCTGTTACAATATAAGAAGCAAAATATATTACTTTTTCTAGATTTCTTGGTGAGATATCAAGCATTAATGCAATTCTACTTGGTATTCCTTTAAAGTACCAAATGTGTGCAACTGGTGCTGCAAGTTCAATATGTCCCATTCTTTCACGTCTTACTTTTGATTTTGTTACTTCAACACCACATCTATCACAGACAATTCCTTTATATCTTACTCTTTTATACTTTCCACAATGACATTCCCAATCTTTTGTTGGTCCAAATATTCTTTCACAGAATAAACCATCTTTTTCTGGCTTTAGTGTTCTATAATTGATTGTCTCAGGTTTTTTAACTTCACCTTTTGACCATTCTCTTATTTGTTCATCTGATGCAATTCCTATTTTTAATTTATTAAAAATATCTAATCCGTCCACAATTTTTCCCCCTTAAATTAATTGGTTTTCTAAAAAATTCTTTATTACTGGTATATCCTCAGTTGCTGTATAAAATATTTTATTTAAGTCCATTTTTCCATACCCATGTGCAAATCTATTTCTCATTCCCCTTATAGCATTCCAGTTAATTTCATTTTTAGTTTCTTCTAAATATTCATCTGTTAAATGATTTGCTAATTCACCAATTTGGAATATTTTCATAGAAAGAGAATCTTTATAATCACTATCATTTTTAAAAGAATCTATGCTATTTCCAAAACGTTCTATCGTATTATTGATTTCATTGCAATATTTTAGCATGTGTTTCAATATAGTAATATCTCTATTATCCATATATTATCACTCTCTCTTTCTTTATATTATTATAAAATTCTCTTTCTAATTCATCCATTTCATCTTCATCAAAACATTCTTCTTCAATTAAGTCAACTTCTTTTTTTAATACCTGTTTTAAATTTTCCAAAATAGAGCCAATAATCAATAAACTTTTAATATTTTTTGCTGTTATTATAATATCTATATCACTATTTTCATTATAATCTCCTCTTGCATATGAACCAAAAATATAAGCTTTATCTACTCCATATTTTTTAAATATGGGTTCTGTTAATTTTTTTATTTTATTTATAGCCTCTTGCCTTTCTATATTTTTCATAGGCTTTCTCCTAAATATTTTTTAATTACTCAATGATATCATCATCATTATCTAAATTATCATTTGCTAAATCATTACCAAATAATAATTCATCATCTTCGTCATCAATTCCTTCAAATAGCTCATCATTACCATCATCAAAATCACTTACATCATCTAATAACATTTCTTCATTTGATGATTCTTCTCCATATCCATCTAAATCTTCGTCACTGATTACTTCTTCTTCAATTAATAATTTTTTATCTTTTTCAGGATCATATTCAATACCTTCTTCGATATTTTCCTTTAATTCTAACTCTTGATTATCGTCAGAATATAGACGAACATCTAATCCTAATGATTGTAATTCTTTCACTAATACTTTGAAACTTTCTGGAACTCCTGGTTCTGGAACGTTTTCACCTTTAACAATTGCTTCGTAAGTTTTTACTCTTCCTACAACATCATCTGATTTTACTGTTAACATTTCTTGTAATGTATAAGATGCACCATATGCTTCTAGAGCCCAAACTTCCATTTCTCCAAAACGTTGTCCACCAAATTGTGCTTTACCACCTAAAGGTTGTTGTGTTACTAATGAGTATGGTCCAGTTGAACGAGCATGAATTTTGTCATCTACTAAATGGTGAAGTTTTAACATATACATAACACCTACTGTGATTGGCTTATCAAATGGATC
>CANQWL010000043.1 GCA_947627555.1 uncultured Clostridia bacterium
AACCGCCACTTGCGAGAACCGCTTGAGTGGTGGTGTGAGAGGGGAGAAATTCATTAAGAATTATCCTCTACTCGATTGATTCAAGATTATTCTTTGACAAAAAATAAAAATTATAGTAAAATACTAAATTATGGCATAATATTTTATTAAGAAAAGGAGAAGAAAATGGAAAAAGAAGAAAACATATTAGGAAAAGAAAAAATAGGAAAATTGATTAGAAAATTTTCAATTCCATGTATTATATCATTATTAGTCAATTCATTATATAACATAGTAGATCAAATATTTATTGGTTGGGGAGTAGGATATTTAGGAAATGGAGCAACTAATGTAGTATTTCCACTAACAATGATCTGTTTAGCATTTGCTTTAATGTTTGGAGATGGTTCATCTGCATATTTAAGTTTAAAACTAGGAGAAAAGAAAAAGGAAGATGCAGCAAAAGGTGTAGGAAATGGAATAATAATATCAGTTATAATATCAATTATATTATGTGCAATTTCTTTAATATTTCTACCACAATTATTAAATATATTTGGATGTACAGATGCATTAAGGGAATATGCATTAAGATATGGAAGAATTATTTCAATAGGATTTCCTTTTATGATGATTGGGACTACTTTAAACTCTATTATTAGAGCAGATGGAAGCCCAAAATATTCAATGATGTCAATGGTGTTAGGAGCTATTTTAAATACAATTTTAGACCCAATACTTATATTTGTTTTTAATATGGGAGTAGAAGGTGCAGCAATAGCTACAATATTTAGTCAGTTTATTACATTTGTACTTAATGTAATTTATACGAAAAAATTCAAATCAATTAAATTAACAAAGGAAGCAATAACACCAAAAATAAATATTTATAAAAAGGTAGCAGCATTAGGAATAAGTAGTTTTATTACACAAATGAGTTTTGTATTTGTTGTTGCTATTGAAAATAATGCTCTTGCAAAATATGGTTTAGAATCAAAATATGGTTCTGAAGTACCAATTACAGTTTTAGGTATTGTAATGAAAATTAGTCAAATTTTAAATAGTATAATTCTTGGAATTACAGTAGGTACACAGCCTATTTTTGGATACAATTATGGAGCTAAAAAGTTTGATAGAGTAAAACAAGCTTTAAAAATAGTTTTAGGATTAAGTGTTATAATAAGTACAATAGCTTTTATATTATTCCAAACAATACCAGATAAATTAATTTCTATTTTTGGTAGTGGAGATGAAAACTATATGGAATTTGCTTGCTTAGCTTTTAGAACGTATTTATTATTATGCATTTGTAATGGTATTCAAATTCCATCAGGTGTATTTTTCCAAGCAATTGGAAAAAGTGGAAAAAGTGCGATATTATCATTATCAAGACAAATTTTGTTTTTAATTCCAGCAATATTAATATTAGGTAGTATTTATGGAATTATGGGAGTTTTAAGTGCAGGACCTGTTGCTGATGGATTAGCATTTTTTATTGCAGTAATTTTACTTATAAAAGAAGTAAAAGATTTGAAAGAATGTGAAAATAAGAAAAATATAGTTGAAGAATCAGAAACTTTAAATAATCAATTAGACAGACATATTATAATTACAATATCAAGAGAATATGGATCAGGAGGAAGATATGTAGGAAGACTAATTGCAGATAAATTAGGAATAAAGTTATATGATAAAGAATTTATTACAAGAGTTGCAGAAGAAACAGGATTGTCAGAAGAATATATTGAAAATAATGAACAAAAAAGAGATATATTATCAGCTATAAATAATGGATATTATTTTGGACTAAATAATTCAGATGAATTATTTATAAAAGAATCAGAACTAATAAAAGAGGTTGCAGATAAAGAATCTTGTGTTATTGTTGGTAGATGTGCAGACTTTATTTTACAAGATAGAGATAATGTAATTAAAGTATTTGTATATAGTAATATGGAAAACAAAATAAAAAGAGCAACACAAATATATGGTTTAAGCACTAATAAAGCCGAAAAAGAAATAAAAAGAATAGATAAATTAAGAGCAAATCATTACAAATATTATACTGAAAAAGAATGGAACAATCATTCAAATTATGATATATGCATTAATAGTGATAAATTAGGGGTAGAAAAGACAGCTGAGTTAATATGTGAAATGATAAAAAGTAAAGTAGTAGTTTAGAATATTGACACTATGGAAATAATTTAATATAATAAAACAATAATTTTAATAAAAAAAGAGGAAAATATGGAAAGAATAAAATTAAAAGATAGAATATTACCAATCTACACAAAAGGAGAAGAAATCTTTAATATGACATCACATATTGTGGGAGGAGCACTTGGAATTGTCGCTTTAATTTTATGTGTTGTATTTTCAGCAATACATGGAAATGTATATGGAATAGTAAGTGGAGCAATTTATGGAACTACAATGATAATACTATATACAATGTCTAGTATATATCATGGACTAAATCCAAAAAGATATTCAAAAAAAGTATTTCAAGTATTAGATCATTGTTCAATATTTTTACTAATAGCAGGATCATATACACCATTTGCATTATGTACGTTAAGAGAATATGATACATTAACAGGTTGGATAATTTTTAGTATTATTTGGTTTATTGCAATTTTAGGAATTATATTAAATTCAATAGATATAAAAAAATTTAGAGTATTTTCAATGATATGTTATTTATTAATGGGATGGTGTATAATTATAAAAGGGAATTTATTACCAAGCTTATTAGGAACAACTGGATTTATTCTTTTATTGGCAGGTGGAATTGCATATACATTAGGAGCAATTGTTTATGGTATGGGAAAAAAATATAAATATGCACATTCTATTTTTCATTTATTTATTTTATTAGGCAGTATATTACAATTTTTCTGTATTTTATTATATGTAATGTAAAACAAAAAAGTATATAAAATTAATATTTTATATGCAAGTGGAATATTTTTAAACAATACTTATTTATTATAACATAAATATATTCTAAAATCAAATTTAAAAAATAAAAAAATTTTTTAAATAAATGAGAATAATATAAAAAACAAAAGATACAATAGTATAAACACAAAAAAACTAACCAAAAAGAGAAAAAATATAGTTGTAAATAAATAAAAGATATGCTAGAATAAAAATAACTTAAGAGAATATCAAAATAAATATAATATTAATTACCCTGCATAGTGCGTATAGACAGAATTTTTAGAACCAACACACATTAAGAGGGGCCGAACTCTGAGATATGGCGTGCAAGCTCACACAAATATAGTGAGAAGCCCATGAGTATCTAGGTAGGCACCCACCTGTTTTTAGGAGCAGGTCCTTAAAAATTCAGACATCTGACGGCTAAGGCGGGGATTTTTTATTGTTTTAACTGCTTTTGCATAATAATAGCAATATTATTTTTATAATAATTTTTTCTAGTACCAATTTTTTCAAAATCAAAACACTCATACAAGTGAATAGCATTAAGATTTTTTTCATTAACCTCTAAAGTGAGAGTATTTAAATTAAGATTATTAGCGATATTAATTAAATTTTCTAATAACAAAGATCCAATACCATTTTTTCGATAAGATTTTTTTACTACTATGTTCATAATATCAGCTTCATCAAAAATAATTTTCAAACCAGCAAAACCAACAATTTCATTTTCTAATTTTGCAACAATGTATTTTGAATGCGTATTTAATAATTCATCATTTAAAATATTCTTACTCCAAAAATCATCAAATTCAGTAGTAAGAATATCTTTAATATTATTTAAATCAGATAAATTCATTTGTGATATTTTAATATCCATATAAAATTCTCCAGACCAAAACTAAACATTAAAATTTTTTAACATTTTTTCTTCCAATTGTTTTTGAGCTTGAGGTTTTTTTAAGTACAAAGGCAAAACATCATTAAAATTATTGCTATTAAATTTATTTAAACCACATAAGCCTAAATTATAAGAATTAAGAAGAAAATTGTTAGAAAAATTAGAGTTTGGAAATAGGACTTTAAGTTTGTCTTTATAAATATTTACTCCATCTCCAACAAAAATAATTTTCTTATCATAATATTTTATTGAAATATCTTTTAAATTATCGATATTATCAGCTTTGGGAGCTATTATGTCATGAAGACAATTATTTTTATACTCATAAAGTGCATAATAACAATTATCGTTTTTACAATCGATAATACTAAATATATAATCTCCATCAGATATATTTTCTTTTTCAGAATAAGCAAAACTTTCTAAAGAACTAACACCGATTATAGGAATGCTTAAACTATCATGAAAAGCTTTAGCTGTTGCAACTCCAATTCTAATTCCAGTAAATGATCCTGGGCCAATGTCACAAACGATTAAATTAATATCATTTATAGAGAGTTTTGTTTTTTTAAAAGCTTCATTTATCATAGGCATTAGATTTTCTGAATGAGTTCGTCCAGTATTTGTATCTAAACTACATATTAATTTTTTATTTTCTAAAATAGAAACACCGCAAACATTAGTTGCTGTATCAATACTTAATATTTTCAAAATAGTTTTCCAACCTTTCACAATTTGTATTTATATTTAATATTCTTATATTTTCATCCTTTTTATCTCTTTTAAAAGTAATATGTGTATATTCTTTTGGCAAAACATCTTTAATTAATTCGCCCCATTCTATAATGCATATTCCTTTATCAAAATATTCTTCTCCGCCTATTTCATAAAATTCAGAAGAATCTTCTAATCTATACACATCAAAGTGATAAATAGAAACATCATTTTTTGAATATTCATTTACAATAGTAAATGTAGGACTAGAAATTTCATTTTCTAAATCAAAATAAGATAAAAAGCCTTCTGTAAATTTAGTTTTACCTGAACCTAAATCACCAGTTAAAACAATAATATCTTTATTATGAGAAAAAGAAGCTAGTTTTTTAGCAAAATTTTTTGTATCAATTTCATTATGTGAAATGAATTGGAATTGTTTCATATTTATTATCATTCCTTCCAAATCTCAAATTTAATATTTTAAATTTTATATTCGTATTATGCAATATTATAATATAAATAAGGAGATTATTCAAGTAAAGAATTTAATAATTTTGTTAATAACTAATTTTTAAAGAAATTATTAAAAAGGGTTGATATATTTTTAAATTTGTAATATAATCGTAACACAAATGTAACAAAAAAGAAATAAAAATATAGAAGGGAAGATCTCCATGTTTAAATTTGGTTTCGGACAAGATATAGGAATAGATTTAGGGACAGCAACAGTTATAGCATATGTAAAAGGAAAAGGTATTGTTTTAAGAGAGCCTTCAGTTGTAGCTGTAAATAGTACTACAAAAGAAGTACTAGCAGTAGGACAAGAAGCAAGAAGAATGCTTCGGAAGAACACCAGGAAATATTGTTGCAACTAGACCATTAAGAGATGGAGTTATTTCAGACTATACTGTAACAGAAAAAATGTTAAAATATTTTATTAATAAAGTATGTGGAAAATTTATATTTGCACCAAGAATTATGATATGTATCCCTTCACAAGTAACAGAAGTAGAAAAAAAGGCAGTTATTGATGCAGCAACACAAGCAGGAGCAAGAAAAGTATGCTTGATAGAAGAACCAATAGCAGCAGCAATTGGAGCAGGAATAGATATATCTAAGCCATGTGGAAACATGGTTGTTGATATCGGAGGAGGAACAACAGATATTGCAGTAATATCATTAGGAGGATCTGTTGTAAGTACTTCTCTTAAAGTAGCAGGAGATAAATTTGATGAATATATAGTAAAATATATCAAGAAAAAGCACAACATCATGATTGGTGAAAGAACAGCAGAAGATTTAAAAGTAAACATAGGGTGTGTGTTTCCAAAAATTCAAGATGTTGATATGGAAGTAAGAGGAAGAGATTTAATTACAGGACTTCCAAAAACTTTAAAAGTACATTCAAGTGAAATGTTAGAAGCATTAATAGAACCAGCAATGATGATAGTGGATGCGGTACATTCAGTATTAGAAAAAACACCTCCAGAACTTGCAGCTGATATTAGTGATAGAGGAATTTATATGACAGGCGGAGGATGTTTAATTGATGGACTAGATAAGTTATTACAAGAAAAAACTGGAATTAATGTTATGATTGCACAAGATACAGTTTCATGTGTAGCTTTAGGTACAGGAAAAGCACTAGATAATTTTGATGTATTAAAATAAAATGATATAAAAAAACTTTTAGTCAAATAAGATTAAAAGTTTTTTTATACCAATTACAGACAATTATAAAGACTTTTTTATGGTCTATATAATATTGAAAATAAAAGAAAAATATGACATAATAATATATAAATAAAAAAAGTAAAAACTATTGAAAGGCAGTAATAGTATGGAAAAAAAAGAAAATAAAAAGAAAAATAGAGTTGCACTAATTACATTGCGGATGTAAAGTAAATCAATATGAAACAAATGCAATGTCACAGAAATTTATTGAAAAAGATTATCAAATTGTACAAGAAAATGAAAAAGCAGATATATATATCATAAACACATGTACAGTAACGAATATGTCAGATAGAAAATCAAGGCAAATGCTAAGAAGAGTAAAAGAATTAAATCCAAATGCTATTGTTGTTGCATGTGGATGCTATGCACAAGTTGCAAAAAAAGAGCTAGAAGAAATGGAGGAAATAGATTTAGTTCTTGGAAATGAAGAAAAAAGTACTATAGTAGAATTTATAGAAAAATATATTAATGAAAAGGAAAACAAAATTGAATTAAAAGATGTAATGAAACAAAAAGAATATTCAGATTTTGGAAAGATTACATATACAGAGAAAACAAGAGCAGTTGTAAAAGTGCAAGATGGATGCGACAGATTTTGTTCTTATTGTATTATCCCATATGCTAGAGGAAGAGTGAGAAGTAGAAAACCTAAAAGTATAATATCAGAAATATCAAGTATTGCAAATAAAGGAATAAAGGAAGTAGTAATTACAGGAATCCATATAGCATCATATGGAAAAGATTTTAAAGAAAAATATGAATTAATTGATTTACTAGAAGAAATTAATAAGATTGAAGGAATACAAAGAATTAGATTAGGTTCAATAGAACCACTACTAATAACAGAAGAATTTATAGAAAGGCTAGAAAAATTAGAAAAAGTATGTCATCACTTTCATTTATCATTACAAAGTGGATGTAATGAAACTCTAAAAAGAATGAATAGAAAATATACCACAGAAGAGTTTGAAAATATCACAAATATATTAAGAAAACATTATAATGATGTGATTTTAACAACAGATATTATTGTAGGATTTCCTGGAGAGACAGAAGAAGAATTTGAAAAAACATATAAATTTTTAAAGAAAATTAAGTTTTATAAAATGCATGTATTCAAATATTCTCCAAGAAAAGGAACAAAAGCAGCAACGATGCCGAATCAAATAGATGGAAAAATAAAAGAACAAAGAAGTAAAAAACTAATAGAATTATCAAATAAAAATCAAGAAAGTTATAACAAACAATACTTAAACAAAGAGCTTGAAGTGCTATTTGAAGAAGAAAAAGAAGGAATTTATAGGGGACATACAAAGAATTATATTGAAGTGAATTACAAAACAAATGAAAAATTAGAAAATAAGATAGTAACTATAGTCTGTAAAGATTTAAAACAATTCGTGTAATAGAATTGTAATAACTATGTAACAAAGATTTAATATTTAATTTAGCTAATTTACTTGATTAAAAGAATTTTTTATAGTATAAATAAAAATATATAAAAGAGCAAATAAGGAACAAAGGAGGAAGCAAGATGGCAGATTTAAAAGAAGAAAATAAAGTATCAGGAGTATTTGGTGGAGTAGAATTTGAAAGTCAAGAACAAGCAATAGAAAATGCAGGAACAATTAGAAATGAAAATTTACCTGTAAAAAGAGGATTTTGGTCAAGTTTTAAAGCATTTTGGCTACAAGATATTGATTGGAATAAAGAAATTAGAGTTGAATTAACGCCATACCAACAAAAAGTTGAAGATGAAATTAATGAATTTTTACATCAAGAAATTACATGGGGAAAGATTCGTGACTTTTTATTTCAAGATGTAACATTTGGAAAAAAACAACAGCCAAAACAAGATTAAATTCATAAAAATTCACGAAAGAAAAAGAAGATAGAAAATGCAAAAAAAGCCAACATTTTCTATCGTTTTTTTTCGAAAAAAGTATTGCAAAAAACGAACTTTATTGTTATGATTAAATAGAATAAGAATATAATGCAAAAATAGTATATTAAGGAGAAAAATTAATGATAGAATTTAGAAATGTAACAAAGACATATGATACAGGAACAAATGCTGTAAAAAATGCTAATTTTGTTATAGATAAAGGAGAATTTGCTTTTTTAGTAGGATCATCTGGAAGTGGAAAATCAACACTTATAAAATTAATTTTGAAAGAGGAGGAGCCTACTACTGGTAATATTATAATTAATGGAAAAGATACAACATTTTTAAAAGCAAATAGAGTACCATATTTAAGAAGAAGTATGGGAGTAGTATTCCAAGATTTTAGACTTTTACCAGATAAAACAGTTTATGATAACGTTGCATATGCAATGTATATTGTAAGAGCCACTCCAAGACATATAAGAAGACAAGTTCCAATGGTATTATCTTTAGTTGGATTAAGTGGAAAAGCAAAAATGTATCCACATGAATTATCAGGAGGAGAACAACAAAGAGTTGCATTAGCAAGAGCATTAGTTAATAATCCATCTATGTTAATAGCAGATGAGCCAACTGGAAACTTAGACCCAGATACAGCATGGGAAATTATGAATTTATTAAACGATATTAATATGAGAGGAACAACTGTTGTAGTTGCAACACATGCAAAAGACATAGTAGATAAAATGAAAAAAAGAGTTATTCATATAAGTAAAGGTCAAATTATAAGAGATGATAAAAAAGGTGGGTATGATTGTGAAATATAATAGATTAGGATATTTAATTGGAGAAGGTTTCAGCAATGTATTTAAAAATAAAAAATCTACAGGCGCATCATTAATGATTATGTGTGCAACCATGATTATATTTGGAACATTTCTTATATTAGGAGAAAATATTAATCATTTTGTGGCAGAAGTTGAGTCAGCACAAGGAATACAAGTATTTATTAATAATGATGCAACACAAGAACAAATAGAACAAATAGGAGAAAAAATAAGAAATTTAGATGGAGTTAGCACAACAGAATTTGTATCTAAAGAGCAAGCTTTAAATCAAATGAAAGAAAGATTTGGCGATAAGCAAGATTTATTAGCAGGATACGAAGAAAACAATATTTTTCCATCATCATATGTTGTTACATTAACTGATTTGAGTAGAAGCAAAGAGGTACAAAATCAAATACTTACATTTGAAAATATCAAAAAAATCACAAGTAAAGATGAAACAGTATCAACTTTAATTAATCTTGCAAATGGAATTAAAATTATAACAGGAGTTATTTTAATTTTATTAGTTATAATTTCAATTTTTATTATAGCAAACACTATAAAACTTACTGTACATGCAAGAAGAAAAGAAATTTCAATTATGAAATATGTAGGAGCAACTAATAGTTTTATTAGATGGCCATTTATTGTAGAAGGTATGATTATAGGTGTAATTGCAAGTGCAATATCTATTATATTAGTTGGTGGAGCATATAGTTTTATTGCAGAAAAATTAGTAAATTCAGAATTTATGCAAGTAATTAATATGAGTTTAGTAAGCTTTAATGAAATGTTCAATTCAATTATATTTGTATATATGTTATTAGGTATTGGAATAGGAGCAATACGGAAGTGTTATTTCTATGAGAAAATATTTAAAAGTATAAAGGAGAAGACATGCGTAAGATTTTATGTATTGTTTTAGCTTTTGTAATTAGTAGTTTAAGTATAGCTACATATGTATTAGCAGATGATAATGAAACAACTAATAATACAACTACTCCAGATTTACAAACAGAGCAACAACAATTGCAACAACAAATTGAAGATGCAAATGAAGAATTAAATGATGTACAAGATGAGTTATCAGAGAATTTACAACAAGTAAAAAAACTAGATGATAGAATAGCTGAATCACAAACAGAGTTAGATGAGCTAAATACGAAAATTACAAAATTACAAAATTCAATTGAAAAAGTTGAAGAAGAGCTAAATTTAGTAGAAGAAAAATATAATGAACAAAAAGAGGTATTGGAACAAAGACTTGTAATTATGTATGAAGCAGGAGATATGCAATACTTAGATGTTATTTTAAGCTCAAAGAGTATTTCTGAATTTTTATCCAATTATTTCCTAATTACTGAATTAACAAAATATGATACTGAATTATTGGAAGAAATGGAGCAAAAAAAGAATACGATAGAATTATCGAAAACAAAATTGGACAAAGATAGAGAGCAATTAGGAATAATTAAACAAAATCAAACAAAAACAGCAAAAATATTAGAAAATACAAAAAGTGTCAGAGAAAATTATATTTCAAAATTATCAAATCAAGAAAAAGAAATTCAAAGCAAAATAGATGAATACAATGCAAGATTTACAGAAATTAATCAAGAAATATTAGCTTTAGCAATGGAAGGGTTAGATACTAAATACATCGGAGGAGAACTTGCATGGCCAGTTCCAGGATATACAAGAATTAGTTCAAAATATGGAATGAGAACACATCCTATTACAGGAGTTTATAAATTACATACAGGAACAGATATTAGTGCACCAATGGGAGCAAATTTTATAGCAGCTAATGATGGAATTGTAATAAAGGCAGGGTATAATTCAGCATATGGAAATATGGTTATAATTGACCATGGTGGAGGAATTTCAACATTATATGCACATGGCTCAGCAATACTAGTTCAAGTAGGACAGATAGTAAAAAGAGGGGAAGCTATATTGAAAGTAGGTTCAACAGGGTATTCAACAGGTCCACATGCCCATTTTGAAGTTAGAATTGATGGGGTTGTAACAGATCCGATGCCATATATAACAAATGGATTAATTCCAGGAGAAGAAAAACAAGAGGAAAACAACAACTAGAGAAATATAAAAGGGGTAAAATTATAGGAGGAAAACTTATGAAAAGGGAATTTGTAAAAATAGTAGCTTTATTAGTTATACTTGTTTTAGCACTGAATACAATAGTAATGGCAGCAACACAATCAGAATTACAAAATGAAAAAAAGCAAACAAATGAAAAAATAAATGATACAAAAGAAGAATTACAAGGTGTTCAAGCAGAAAAATCTGCAACACAAAAACAAGTAGAAGAATTAAATAGTCAAATCTCAGGTTACCAAAATGAAATAAATGAA
>CANQWL010000044.1 GCA_947627555.1 uncultured Clostridia bacterium
CAAACTTTCAACATATCTTCTTTGCCCCTCTGCATATAAAGTATCAAAAGCTAATGATGATTTTCCAGAACCTGAAAGTCCTGTTACAACAACTAACTTATCTCTTGGTATTTCGATATCTATATTTTTTAAATTATGTTCTTTTGCACCTTTAATAACAATTTTATCATTCATAATTTTCCCCCATTTTTGTTGCCATTGCCATTGGTTCCGGGTTTATTTGGCAACATCTTGCCATCAGTTCCGGGTTTATTTGGCAACTTTTTCACAAACCTAATTATACTATATTTTTATATTAAAAACAAGAGTTTGGTAGAACTTTATTTATAAAAAACCCTTTACTAGATTTGCATAATCTAATAAAGGGTTTTTTTAAAATATTCCTACAATCTCTCCATTTTCATCTATATCAATGCTTTCTGCTGCTGGTACTTTTGGTAGTCCTGGCATTGTCATTATTTTTCCAGCAAGTACTACAACAAATCCTGCTCCTGATTTTAATTCTACATTTCTAACTGTTATATTATAGTCGTTTTTACATTCTAGATTTTTTGGATCATCTGAAAAAGAATATTGTGTTTTTGCAATACAAACTGGTAAATTTCCATATCCTAATTCTTCTATTTTTTCAATTTCTTTTAATGCTTCTTCTGAATATTCTACACCTTTAGCTCCATATATTTTATTTGCTACTTTTTCAATTTTTTCTTTAATAGAATCTTCTAATTCATACATATATTGTAATTTTGTATTATTATTGGTCAAATCAACAATTTTATTTGCAATATCTGTTGCTCCTTCTCCTCCTTTTGCCCATCCTTCTACTAAGCTCAAATTAACTTGTTTTTCTTCTAATTTTTTTCGTAGAAATTCTATTTCTCTTTCTGTATCTTGATTATACTTATTTATTGCAACAATTACATTTAATCCAAATTTATTTTTTATATTATCTATATGACGATATAAGTTATCAATTCCTTTTTCTAGCCCTTCTATATTTTCCTCTTGAATTTTTTCTTTTTCAACTCCACCATGATATTTTAATGCTTTAATTGTTGCTACTAATACAACTGCATCTGGTTTTATATTTGCTTTTCTACATTTGATGTCTAAAAATTTTTCTGCTCCCAAATCTGCTCCAAATCCAGCTTCTGTAACCACATAGTCTCCTAATTTTAGTGCTAATTTTGTTGCAATAATGCTATTGCAGCCATGTGCAATATTAGCAAAAGGTCCTCCATGAACAATTGTTGGAGTATGTTCTAATGTTTGTACTAAATTTGGTTTTAATGCATCTTTTAACAAAACAGTCATACTTCCTTGTGCATTTAGTTGTTTTGCATAAATAGGTTGTCCTTCTTTGTTGTAGCCAATTAAAATATTTCCTAATCTTTCTTTTAAATCTTTTAAATCTTTTGATAAACACAATATTGCCATAATCTCTGAAGCAACTGTTATATCAAACTTGTCATGTCTTGGTACAATCTTTTGCTCGCCTGATAATCCTGTTTCAATTTCTCTTAATTGTCTATCATTTAAGTCTACACATCTTTTCCATACAACTTTTTCAAAACCTAATTCATTTCCAAAATAGATGTGATTGTCAATTAAACTTGCAAGTAAATTATTAGCAGATGTAATTGCATGAATATCTCCAGTAAAATGTAAATTAATATCTTCCATTGGTGCAATTTGTACTTTTCCACCACCTGTTGCTCCTCCTTTAATTCCAAATACTGGTCCTAAAGATGGCTCTCTTAATGCTAAAACTGATTTCTTTCCTATTTTTCTTAATCCATCTGCAATGGCAATAGACATTGTTGTTTTTCCTTCTCCTAACGGAGTTGGACTAATTGCTGTTACTAAAATTAATTTTCCATCTTTTTTGTCTTTTAAATTTTCATATACCTCATTAGAAATTTTTGCTTTATATTTTCCATATTGTTCAATATTTTCTTCACTAATATTAACTTTTTTAGCTATATCTACTATTTTTTCTAATTTCGTATTTCTTGCAATTTCTATATCTGTCATTATTACCACATCTCCTTAATATTTTACTTTATAATAGTTTTTTTATCTTTTATAAATATTTTTATATCTTCTAATACTTTTCTATCTACATGTAGTGTATTTTTTGGTAAATCATAAATTGAAAACCATTTTACTTCAGATACTTCTTTATCATTAAATTTTATTTCTCCTTTATAATCTTCACAGAAAAAAACGTGATTTAAGATATAAACTTTATCACCATTTGGATATTCATGATATAAATCTTTCCCAGCATATATTCCAAACAACTGAGGCTCTATTGGCTCTACATTAATTTCTTCTTTAATTTCTCTTTTTAGAACATCTAAAAATTCTTCTCCAGGTTCCATTCCTCCACCATGCATTGCCCAATTTCCATCATCTGCTCTTTTCTGTAATAATACTTTTTCATCTTTACAAATAATTAATCCCGATGTTGGCATAAACATTGCCATATGTTCTATTTTGTCTCTCATTGATTTTACATATCCACTTATCATATTTTTCTATCCTTTTTATATTTTTTTATTATGTAATAATAAATATTCTACACTAATATTCCTACAATTAAACCTATTCCGGCTCCAACTATAACTTGTAAAGGTGTATGTCCTAATACCTCAACTAATTTTTCTTGTACTTGAACATTAGTAAGACCTGGTGTTTCTATTATTTTATTTAATAATACTGCTTGCTTTCCTGCTGCTCTTCTAACTCCACATGCATCATACATAACAACACAAGCCATAACTAATGCTAATGCAAAAGTAGGTGAACTTACTCCTTCATATTTTCCTATAAGTGTTGCTAAACTTGTTACTACTGCTGAGTGAGAACTTGGCATTCCTCCTGCACCTATAATTCTTTTAAAATTAAATTTTTTTGTTGTTACTAAATCATAAATTAACTTAAATAACTGAATTCCAAACCATAAAAGAAATGGTATGTATATATATTTATTTTGTGCAAAAGCTATAAAGTCGTTTTTCATATTTTATTTTATCCCCTCTCATTACTTGATTTAGTTTTACAGAATTAATCATTATTTGCTTCAAAATCTTCTTCTGTCATTTTTCCATCCTTTTCAACTAATATAGTAATCTTTTTTTCAGCTTCTTCTAATATTTTATTACATTCTTTTGAAATTTTTATTCCTTCTTCAAACTTTGAAACAGAATCATCTAAATTAAGGTCTCCCTTTTCTAATTCTGCAACAATTTCTTCTAACATTTCCATTTTCTCTTCAAAACTTTTACTCATTTTGTTCTCCTTTTTTATTTAGTATCGTACATTTTTAAATAATACTATTCTGTTACTTGTCCTGTGGCTATATTTACTTGATACCACGCTAAAACGGCTGTTGTTTCTTTATTATTAACAGAAACCATATAGATATCACCCTCACGATTACCAATATTGAAAGTTACAGAATTATCATTTGGTCCCCAAGTATTTTTTACTAGTTCAATTACTTTTTCTTCATCTGTTGGTCCTTCGTTTTGAGCAATACTTTCTTGTTCTTCTCTTCCTATAATTTGACTTTCTTGTTGTTCAGGAATATCTTGTATAGTTTGAGTTGTTTCACTATTTGTTAAATTTTCTTCGATAACATTTTTCTCTTCATCTAGTGAATTAGTTTGTTCTTGTTCTATTTCATTTTCATCTATTTCTTCTACTATTGTATTTTCTTCTTCAGTATTTACTTCACTTGTATCATTTTTTCTAAAAATAAAATATCCTCCTATTATTAGCAAGGCAATTATTATAATAGTAATAATTATAATAGTTATTTTTGTTTTTTTATTCAATTTTAATTTCATTCCTTTCTGAATATAAACTAAATTCAAGCAAAGTCATAATTTAAATTTATTGTTTTATTGAACCTCTGCTTGACATTTTCCATCAGATAGCTGAATTTGAATTTTATCTCCTGCATTTAATTCTTCTATCTTTTTAATTATTTTATTATCTTTTTCTACAATTGAATATCCTCGATATAGTGTTTTTAAAGGACTATATGCATCTAATTTTGCAACTAGTTCTATATATTTTGCCTTTTCTTTTTCTTGTTTTGTTGCTATTAAGCTTTCTAATTGCTTTATGTAGTTATCTATTTGAATATATAATTCATTTATTTTTCGTGTTGGTTCTTTTATTGCTATACTTGAAATACATTTTTCATATCTCAATTTCATTAATTGGACTTTTCGAATCAAAGCATTTCTTAATCTATCTTGATATACTTGTATTTTGTGATTTGTTTCATAAATGTCTGAAACTGCCAATTCCGCTGCTGCAGATGGAGTAGGAGCTCTTAAATCAGCCACAAAATCTGCTATTGTAAAGTCTGTTTCATGTCCTACTGCTGAAATAATTGGTATTTCAGATTTATAAATACTTTGTGCTACTATTTCTTCATTAAAAGGCCATAAATCTTCTAGTGAACCTCCCCCTCTTGCTATTATTAATACATCAGCTAGTTTATGTTCATTCATATAATCAATTCCATTAGCAATTTTTTCTGCTGCTCCTTCTCCTTGCACTGGAACCGGTAATAGTCTAATATATACATTTGGATTTCTTCTTGTTGAAACATTAATAATATCTCTAATTACAGAACCTGTTTGAGAAGTTAACACTCCTACTATTTTTGGCATTATTGGTATTTTCTTTTTATGTGATTGTTCAAATAAACCTTGTTCTTCCAAATCTTTTTTTAATTTTTGATATTTTGTATATAAATCTCCTAGTCCATCTTCCTCCATAGCTTTAACATAAATTTGATAGACTCCATCTCTTTCAAAAACAGATACTCCACCATATACAATAACCTTCATTCCATCTTTTGGCATAAATGCTAATTTTTGAGCATAAGATTTGAACATAATGCATTTTATTAAACAATTTTCATCCTTTAATGTAAAATACATATGCCCTGTATAATGATTTTTAAAATTTGATATTTCACCTTTTACTAATACATCATTTAAGTATTCATCTTCTGCTATTTTGTTTTTTATATATTTATTCAGATCAGTAACTGTGATTGCCATTTCGCTATATTTCATTATTTTCTCCCTTGTTTTATTCTTTTACGATGCTTGCTAAAATTCCATTAACAAAGTTTTTTGATGTGTCTTCTCCATATTTTTTTGCAAGCTCTACTGCTTCGTTTATTGCTACTTTAAATGGTGTTTCTGTATATTTAATTTCATAAATTGCTAGTTTTAAAATTGCTAAATCTATTTTTGATATTCTTTCTATTTTCCATTCTGCTTTTAAATTTTTCTCTATTTGTTTTTTTATTTCTTCTTTGTTGTTTTCTATTCCTACAACTACTTCATTAATATATTTTTTTGCATTTTTATCTACTATATTATTGCTTTCTATATATAATTCGATTAATTCTTCTATGTTTTCTTTTTTTTGGATTTCTAAACTATAAATAAGTTTAAATGCTTGTTCTCTAATTGCTGATCTGTTCATAATTTTCCCCTTCTATATTTATTAGCATTATTTACATCTTATCAATAAATTTTTTTAGTTTTTCTTTTACATCTTCTTTATTTTGTTGAATATAATTTCCCACAAATGCTCCCAAAAATATTACAACTATTGCTAAAATTAAATCATGTAACCTAGTTATCAAAATTATAATAGCTATAATAACACCTATAATAGCGCCTTTATATTGATTCCAAAATTCTTTAAAATTATTCATTCGTTTTCTTCCTTTCTTCATTTTGGATTTCTATTCTTCCACTTTTTTTTCTGCAACCTTTTTTATTGTAATATTAACTTCTTTTACATCTAAATCTGTTGCTGTTTTTATTTTTTCTTTAATTTTTGCTTGTAGATTTGCTGACAAGTCTTTAATAATAGCTTCTGCATTTACAATTAAATTAATATATACTTTTACATTGTTTTCTTTATCTAATTCTACTCTTGTTGTAACATCTTCAGCACTTTGGAAATTTAATGCCACAGAATTAACTAAATTTTCAATTGTTTCTTTTGAAATCATTAATTTTCCACTTTCATTTTCTAATAATACTCCCTGTTTTGAAGTTTCTTTTTGCTTTGATGATGAATCAAAAAATATACATTTAATAGATAATAATATAAATACAACATTAACACCAAGAACAACTTTTCCTGATGTAACTCCTGTTAATATATTTTGTAAAATGCTTCCTATTAATTCTGTATCTAGCCATCCAAATATTAATAAACATGATATTATTGATACTATTAGCATTATTGTAGAATATATCATTAGTGTAGCTTTTTCTATAAATTTCATTTTATTTCCTCCTATATTTTTGTTATTTATTTTTTAATAGTTATTATTCATTTTCTTCTGTTTCTTCTTTAGCTTCAATTTCTTCATTTTTTGAGCTTTGAGTATTAACACCTTGTACATGAACATTTACTTCTTCTACATCTAAACCTGTCATGCTTTCTACTGCTTTTTTTACCCTGTTTTGTATTTCATATGCCACATCTGGTATTCTTGTGCCATATTCCACTATAATATTAACATCTATTTTTGCTTCTGTTTCTGTTGCTTCAACTTTAATTCCTTTTGCTAAGTTTTTCTTTCCACTTAATACTTCTGTAATTCCGCCTGCAAATCCTCCTGCCATTCCAGCAACACCACTTACCTCTGATACTGCTACTCCTGCAATTACTGCTATAACGTCATTTGATATTTGTATTCCTTCTTGCTCTGTTTTAATTTCTTCTTGTAGTTCTACTACTTCTCCATTTTCTTCATTTACTTTATTTTTTTCACTCATATTTTTTCCTCCTTTGATATATCAAAAAACTGATATACTTAAATTTTATATAAGTATATCAATTTTTCATATTTTTTACAACTATTTTCACTAAATTTTCACGAGAGAATAAAAATAATTTTGAGACAAATCAAGACTGTTCCCGTTGTCTCATCATTGTAATAAACTAAATTCTTCTATTGGATTTCCCCTTAAAAAATCTTGTATTGACATCCTTTTAGCATTTTCTCCTTGAATTTCAAGTACTTTTATAATTCCGTTTTTTGCTTTTATAAACAATCCATCTTTTGGATGTGATACTATTACTGTTCCATTTGCTATAATCTCTATTCCCTCTGCCATAATTTCATCTTGTGTTGCTAATTTTACTTTCCAGAATTTTATTTTTTTTCCATCTAAAAATGTATATGCACCCATAATTGGATTTAACCCTCTTACTAGGTTCTTTATTTGTTCTGCGGTCTGATTATCCCAATCAATCTTTGCCATTGATTTGTCTAACATTGGTGCTAATGTAAAGTTCTCTCCTTGCTTTTCTCTTGGAGCTGTTCCTTCTTCAATTTTTTTCAATGTTTCTACTAAGAGTTTTCCTCCAATTTTTGATAGTCTTTCCCACAATTCTCCTGTTGTTTCATTTTCTCCTATTGTAACTTCTTCTTTTAATATCATGTCTCCTGTATCCATTCCTTCGTCCATATACATAGTTGTAATTCCAGTTAGTTTATCTCCGTTTAAAACTGCCCATTGGATTGGTGCTGCTCCTCTATATTTTGGAAGTAATGAACCATGTACATTAATACAACCATATTTTGGAATATCTAAAATTTCTTTTGGCAATATTTTTCCATATGCTACAACACATATAACATCAGGATTTAATTTCTTTATTTCTTCAATAAATTCTATATTATTTTTTACTTTTTCTGGTTGATAAATTTTTAGATTTTTTTCTATTGCAAATTCTTTTACAGGAGATAAAATCATTTTCATTCCTCTTCCTTTTGGTTTATCCGGATTTGTTACAACTCCTATAATCTCATGACCATCTTTATAAATTGCCTCTAAACTATCTCTTGCAAAATCTGGCGTTCCCATAAACACTATTTTCATATATTCACTCTCCTTTGTGTTAAAGGTGACTTGTCTTTTGACATCCCTTTTGATATTATTGTTCTGGCTCGATATATTCTAATGTGCCAGGAATAATTTTATCCATAAAAACTTCTCCATTTAAGTGATCCACTTCATGGCTAATTGCTTGGGCTAATAATTCTTTTGCCTTTACTTTCTTTTTTTTGCCATCTCTATCTATATATTCTGCTACTACTTCAGCTGGTCTTTTGACTTTAGCAAATTGATTTGGAAAACTTAAGCATCCTTCATCTACTTCTTGTTCTCCTTTTGTTTTTACAATAACTGGATTTATTAAAACAATTGGTCCGTTATCATCATATAAATCAATAACAATTACTCTTTTTAATATTCCAACTTGCACAGCAGCTAAACCTACTCCATTATATTTATGCATTGTGTCTATCATATCATCAATCAGTATTTGTAATTTATCATCTATTGTTTCTATTTCTCTTGATTTCTTTTTTAAAATTTCATCTCCATCATATCTTAAATTTCTAATTGCCATTTCTAACACCTTTCTTTATATCATATTATTTGGATTAACATCAATTGACATTTTAGTTGTCTTAATATTTTTCATATAGAATTTTTTCAAACAATCATTTAAAATTTTGTTAAGTTCATCATTCATTTTCCCCTTAATAATAATTCTCCACCTATACCTATTTTGAATTTTATCAATAGGAGATGGCATTGGTTGAAAAATTTTATAATTTTCTGGTAATCTTGGTTTTAAATAAGTATAAATTCCATTACTAATTTTACTAATTTCTTGCTCTGATAAACTATTAAAACTAATTAGTATTATATCGCAAAATGGAGGATATTTCAACTGTTGTCTTAAGGCAATTTCAGTTTCGTAAAACATTTCGTAGTTTTGTTCTTTTGAACATTGAATACTAAATTCATCTGGATTATAAGTTTGAATAATTACTTTTCCTGGTAATTTATCTCTTCCTGCTCTTCCCGCTACTTGTGTTAAAATTTGAAATGTTCTTTCACTTGCTCTATAATCATCTATATTTAATGAACTATCTGCAGCAATTACACCTACTAATGTTACATTTGGAAAATGATGTCCTTTTACTACCATTTGAGTTCCAATTAAAATATCTATATTTTCTTCTTTAAATTTATTTAATATTTGTTCATGAGAATTCTTTTTTGTTACTGTATCAACATCCATTCTAATTGTTTTTGCATTTGGAAATTGCTTATGTATTTCTTGTTCTAATTTTTGAGTTCCTGTTCCAAAATATCTAATCTTGTCACTATGACATTCAGGGCAAGTTGTTACTAAACTTTCTTCATATCCGCAATAATGACATTTTAATTTTTTTTCATAACTATGATAAGTTAAACTAATATTACAATTCTTACATTTTATAGTATATCCACAATTTCTACACATAATAAATGTTGAATATCCACGTCTATTTAAAAATAATATTGTTTGTCTTTTCTGTTGTAAATTTTTCTCAATTTCAGAATATAAGTCTACACTTAACATAGAGCGATTTCCGTTTGCTAGTTCTTGCTTTAAATCAATAACTTGAACTTTTGGCAGAGATGCTTGATTAGCTCTTTTTGTCAATGTTAAAAGCTCAATTTCATCTGTGTTTTGTGCTCTATAAAATAGGTTAACATCAGGTGTAGCACTTCCTAATAATAGTGGACAATTATTTTGTTCTGCAATATATTTTGCTACTTCTTTTGCATCATATTTAGGATTTGATTCTGATTTATAAGATGAGTCATGTTCCTCATCTATAATAATTATTCCTAAATTTTTCGCAGGTGCAAAAATAGCAGATCTAGCTCCTATTACTATTTTAGCTTCTTTATTTCTTATTCTTTCCCATTCATCATGTCTTTCTCCAATTGATAGTTTACTATGTAATACTGCAATCTCTTCTTTTCCAAATCTTTCAATAAACCTATCTATCATTTGTGGTGTTAATGATATTTCTGGTACTAGTAAAATTGCCGTTTTTTGTTCTTCTATCACTTTTTGTATTAATTGGATATAAACTTCAGTTTTGCCGTGAGCCTGTTATACCATATAATAAAAAACTTTCATATTTACTTTTTTCTATTGTATTTTTTATTTTTTCATAGGCTTTTTTTTGTTCATCTGTTAATTGTAAATGTTTTACTTTTTCAATTTTTTTGTTTATTAATGGATTTCTTTCTATCTTTTTTTCTATTATTTCAAGATATCCATTTTTTATTAAAGTATTAACAATTGCTCTTGAACAATCTGTAAACATCTCTATTTCTGGAATAGTTGCACCTTCATTGTCTTTTACAAAAGATAATATCTTTTGTTGTTTTTCTGATTTTATTTTTTCTGTTTCTATATCAAATTCAATTTCTTCTATATCTTTTTTTAAGTAAATACTATTGATGATTTTATCTTGTATTCTTTTCTGTTTGTCTTTATTTCTTGTTCCTGGTGTTAGCATTAATTTAATACAATCTGAAACATTACAAAAATACCTTTTGGCCATCCATCTAGCAAGTGTAATTTGTTCTTGACTTAAATTATCTTCCAATTTGATAATATCTTTTACTTCATATTCTGATTTTTCTTTTATTCCTATTACAAATCCTTCTTCTTGCTTTTCTCCTTTTCCAAAAGGAATTATTACTTTACTACCTATAATAATTAAGTCTTCTAGGTGTTTTGGTATGTGATAGTCAAATGTTCTATTTAATTTTTTTGCTGTTCTATTTATTATTATTTCTGCTATCATTTCTTCTCCTATTTTATAAATATTTCTGTTTTATAGTATATCATCATTTTTTTAGTATTACAAGAATACAAATTTATGAATTTAGAATATTTATTTGAATTAATAATATATAAAATAAAGATAGTATTTTTTCTTAATACTATCTTTTATAATCTAAAATATCAGCCTTTTTACTACTAACTCACAAATTGCTGCTTATGTGTTTATGATATAGAAACAAAACTTTCTTACCAAATATTAAGTATCAAAGCTACGGCTGCGAACTAAGCACTACCGGACGAAAACTATCGCCAATACTAGCTTCACCTGTGCTGTTGATAAATGCAAAC
>CANQWL010000045.1 GCA_947627555.1 uncultured Clostridia bacterium
AGAGATGAATTACTACTAAAAATGCAAGAAGAAGGCAAACACAGAGATGAATTATTACTAAAGATGCAAGAAGAAGACAAATGTAGAGATGAATTATTACTAAAAATAGTAGAAGAATTAAAAGAATTAAAAGGAGAAGTAAATGAATTAAAAGGAAAAATGGATGAAATCCAAGAAGAACAAAAAAGACAAGGAAACACATTAACAAGAATAGAAGCAGAACATGGAGAAAAACTAAGTGCACTATTAGATGCTTTTAAATTTCATTCAGAAAAGTTACAAAATCATGAAAACAGATTTGAAAAAGATGAAAAATTAATTGATAGGAATAGTAACGAAATTTTTTATTTAAAATCTCAAATTCAATCATAAAGCCTATTAAAAATAAAAATAATTAATAGGCTTAAAAAACTTTTATCATATTATTATTTTTTTAATTCAACTATAGTAACACCCATTTCACCTTCACCATAAGTTCCCAATCTAAAAGATTTTACATGAGGATGATTTTTTAAAAAAGAATGAATGCCATTTCTTAATTTGCCAGTACCTTTTCCATGAACAATTCTAATATTTTGTAATTTAGCAAGTGAGCAATCATCTAAAAATTTATCAACTACGAAAGTAGCCTCTTCAATATTTAATCCAATAACATTAATTTCAGATTTTATATTTTTTGATTTAGAAATTCTTGTATAATCAGAAATAGACTTAGATTTAGTTTTATTCGAGTTTGAAACCTTTTCTAAAAATTTAATATTTACAGTTGTTTTCATATTTCCAATTTGAACTTGTACTTCATTAGATTTCGTAACATGCGAAAGAACAGTTCCATTTTGCCCAAATGTAGATACATAAACCTCCATATTTGGTCCGTATTTCTTCAGGTTTTATACAATTTTCAGTTTTTGAAGCTTCTATATTATTGGAATCTATTTGAATATTTTTAATTTTAGTATTTAGCTGATTTCTTAAATTATTTATTTCTTTAGAATCAGTAGTTTTGTTTAATTGTTTTATAATTTCACTTGATTCTTCCTTGGCTTCTAATAAAATATCACGGGCTTTTATTTTAGCATTATTAATCAAGTCCTGTTCTTGTTTTTTTAATAAAGAATTATCTCGTTCTAAAGATTTTCTTAGTAAAGTTATTTGATTATATTGTTGTTCTATTTCTAATTTTTCTTTTTCAATTAAAGACTTGTCATCATAAATATTTTTTAACAATTCTTCAATGTTAATTTCATTAGAGGTCATAAGTGATTTAGCTTTATCAAGAATAGAAGGTGATAAACCTAATTTCTGACTTATAGCAAATGCGTTGCTTTTTCCAGGAATACCGACAAGTAATTTGTAAGTAGGACTTAATGTGTTAATATCAAATTCAACAGAGGCATTTTCAAAACCTTCTGTTACTAAAGCATATTGTTTTAATTCTTGATAATGCGTAGTTGCAATTGTAATGCAATTTATTTGTTTAAAATAATCTAATATACTTATTGCTAAATTAGCACCTTCTACTGGATCAGTTCCAGAACCAAGTTCATCTACTAATACTAAAGAATTTTCAGTAACTTTTTTTGTGATTTCTACGATATTTGTCATGTGAGATGAAAAAGTACTTAAAGAATCACTAATACTTTGATCATCACCAATATCAGTAAAAATTTCATCAAAAACATAAATGCTTGAATTTTCATCAGCGGGAATATTTAAACCACTATATGCCATACATAAGAGTAATCCTACTGTTTTTAAAGCAACAGTTTTTCCTCCTGTATTAGGACCTGTTATTAACAAAGTAGAGAAATTAGTTCCAATAGGAATAGATATAGGAACAACTTTATTTTTATCTATCAAAGGATGTCTTGCATTAATTAAGTTGATTTCTTTTTTATCGCTTATAATAGGCATATTAGCATTCATAAATTTAGATAATTTAGCTTTTGAAAAAATAAAATCTAATCTTCCAATTAAGGAACTATCTAATTTTAACTGTTCAACATAAGGATAAAAAAGAGAAGATAGTTCTTGTAATATTTTTTCAATTTCAATATTTTCATCCATTTTTAGTTGATTTAATTCATTATTCATTTCAAACACAGAAATAGGTTCTATAAAAATAGTAGAGCCAGCATTTGAAACATCATGAACAAAGCCTTTAACTTGAGAGCGATATTCTTCTTTTATTGGAATAACAAAACGGTCATTTCTAATAGTAATAATATTTTCTTGAATGTATTTAGAATAATTAGAAGAATGAATTATTTGATTTAATTTGTTTCTAATATCTTGTTCTAATTTCTTTTGTTGGTTTCTAATAGAAGACAGTGCTTTTGAAGCATTATCATCAATTGTATTTTCATCAATAATGCAAGAAATAATCCTATCAACTACACTTTTATTTGTATATAGATTTTTAAAAAGTTCAGATAAAATTGGATAATCTTCTGAATTGATAAAATCTTTGCTAAAATATTTTTTAAGTTCTTGAGAGAGTTTTAAAATAATTGAAAGTTCTAAAAGAGATTTAGCAGATAAATAACTGTTAGTTTCTAATTTTTTTAAATGAATTGTTATGTCTGCAATTTCGCAAAAAGATGGTGAAGAATTTCTTTCTATTAGGTTCAATGCTTCTTGTGTTTCTTCCAAACTTTTCTTTACTTCAGATACTTGATTATTTGGATTAAGATTAAGTGATAATTCTTTTCCAATGTAAGTAATTGAAAATTCACTTAACATTTTTTGTATTCTACTAAATTCTAATTTTTCTAAATAATTTGTGTTCATTTTTTTATAACTCCATAACTTTATTTTTATTGATTATTATACATTTCAATTATTTATTAGTCAAATCTATTAAAATTAATTGTATAGAATAACTTTTATATTATATAAATAAAAGAAATCCCCCAAAAACAAAAAAGATTGCTCTAGGGGGATTTCGTATAGCAAAGAGAAAGTTTCTAAACTATATCAATTAATTCGGCTAATTCACTAGAAAGATCGTTAAGGTCTTCTAATGAATCACATTTTGCAGAAAAAATCAAATCGTTTTCAAAACTAAAACCATAGTCAGTTGCGTTGTAACTTGAAGAGAGTCCCATAAACTTATATGCTAAATCAATTGGCAAAGAACTCCTTTCAATAGTGACTGTGACCCGTTTCTCTTTTACATCTACGTTAGATGAATAGCTCATACTAACTCCTTTCTGTGTTAAATTTTCATGCATCATAAATATTATATCATAGAAATACTATTTTTACAATGTGCTTGCAAAAATCTAAAACTTGTGATATAAAGAAACAAAGTAAAATAGGATGAAAATATAAAATTCTAAAGAAGAGAGGTGAAAAGATGATAAAAGCATATGCTAAGTCTGATATTGGTAGAGTAAGAGAAATTAATCAAGATGCTTATTACATATCGGATTCATTAGATGAAGTACAAATTTATATGTTAGCAGATGGTATGGGAGGATACAATGGTGGAGAGATAGCAAGTAAACTTGCCATACAATCGGCAAAAAGCTACATAGAAAATAATTTTAAAGAAATAGAAAAAGATAAAGATAGCATAATACAATTAGTAGCAAGTAGTATGGAATATGCTAATATGGTAGTATATGAAAAATCCCAAGAAGACAAAGAATTAGAAGGAATGGGTACTACTTTAGAAATTTGCTTAATATATAATAATAGGGCCTTTATTGGTCATGTAGGAGATAGTAGAATATATAGAATTAGAAAAGAATTTATGAGAAAATTAACACAAGACCATAGCTATGTTCAAAAGCTAGTAAAAGATGGTAAAATAACTCAAGAAGAAGCAATACATCATCCGCAAAAAAATATGTTGATGAAAGCACTTCGGTTGTAATGCATTTGTTGAACCAGATGTTATGGTAAAAGGGTTTTTAAAAGATGATATTTACATTATGTGTTCAGATGGTCTATCAAATTTAGTACCACAAGAAGAAATATTTGAACTCGCAAAAAATAACATAGAATTAGCGCCTAAAGAGTTAGTAGAAAAAGCAAATAATAAAGGTGGATATGACAACATTACAGTTGTTGTAATAAAAAATATATAGCAATCTACATATAAAAGCATGTTAAGGGGAGATAAATATGATGAATATAGAAGGTAAAGTATTAGGAAATCGATATGAGATTATCAAAAACATAGGAAATGGTGGAATGGCAACAGTATACAAAGCAGAAGATAGAATATTAAAAAGAAATGTTGCAGTAAAAATATTAAGAGATGAATTTACAACAGATGAAGAATTTATAAGGAGATTTGAAGGTGAAGCACAATCAGCAGCAAGATTAACTCATGCTAATATTGTTTCAATTTATGATGTTGGAGTAGAAGGAAACTTATATTATATAGTAATGGAATTAATACAAGGAAAAACATTAAAGGAAATAATATTAGAAGAACATGGGCCACTACCATGGAAATGGTCTGTTAATGTAGCAATTCAAATTGCATCTGCTTTAGAGATGGCACATAAAAATAATATTGTACATAGAGATATTAAACCACACAATATTATTATTACAGAAGATGGAATTGCTAAAGTAACAGATTTTGGAATTGCAAAAGCAGTATCAAATTCTACTATTACAGCATTTGGAACAACAATTGGATCTGTTCATTATTTTTCACCAGAACATGCAAGAGGAGGTTATACAGATGCCAAGTCTGATATATATTCTTTAGGTGTTGTTTTATACGAAATGGTAACAGGAAAAGTTCCGTTTGATGCAGACACACCTGTATCAGTAGCATTAAAACATATGCAAGAGGATCCAGAACAACCATCGGCAATAAATCCAAAAGTACCATATTCGATTAATCAAATTATTATGAAAGCTTTACAAAAAGATAGTACAATGAGATATCAATCAGCAACAGAAATGTTAATAGATTTAAAAAGGGCGCTTAAAAATCCAAATGGAGACTTTGTAGAGGAAGAATATGATCCAACTGCAATGACACAAAAAATAGACACAAGAATGTATGGCGACAGAAATAAAGATACAGGAAAAGATTCTAAAAAAGAAAGTAAATTTAAAACATTTATAAAAGAACATAAAGTATTAAGTAGTGTAATAGGTTTAATTTTGTTATTTATGATAAGTTTATTTGGAACAATGTTAGTATTAAATGCAACAAATCCACCAGAAGTTTCTATGCCAAATATAGTAGGATTATCAAAAGAAGAAGCACAACAAGAAATAGAAGATGCAAAACTAAAATTTGAGGTAGACAAAGAAGAATATAACAAAGATGTTCCAGAAGGATTTGTTATATCTCAAGATCCTTCTTATATTGAAAATTATAATAAAGTAAAACAAGGAAGTACAGTTAAAGTTATTATAAGTAAAGGACAAGAAAAAACAAAAGTACCAAATGTAAAAGGAAAAGAAAAAGAAGAAGCAATTAAACTAATCGAAGATGCAAAACTAAAAGCAGAAGTAATAGAAGAAACGAGTAAAACAGTAGAAGAAGGAATGGTAGTCAGCCAAGAGATAGAACCTGATACAGAAGCTTTTGCTGGTGACACTATAAAAATTCATGTAAGTATAGGAACAGGAATTAAGCAAGTAACAATGGTAAGTGTAATAGGGCAAACAGAAGCAAATGCAAAGAAAACAATAGAAGATTTAGGATTAAAAGTAAATGTTACATATGAAGAAAATACATCAAAAGAAAATGGAATAGTATTAAAACAAAGTATAGAATCAGGAAAAGAGATTGATGAAGGAACTACAATAACAATTACAGTTAATAAAATAGCTGAAAATAAAACAGCAACTATATCAATTGATGTAAAATCAATAACAGGAGGATATGCACAAACAACACAAGATGCATCAGGAAATAGTACATCAACAGAGGCAAATGCATCAATAGAGAAGACTGTAAATATTACAATAAAATCAGGAAATACAACATTATGGTCAGATTCAGGAGTAGATAAGAATACAACAAAAACAGCTTCAATAACAGGAAAAGGCTCAATGGACTTAACAATAACTTTAACAGATTCAAAAGGTGGAAATTGGGTTAGACAATTATCTATAAACTTTAATACAGAGACTTCAAAAACTGTTAAATAAAATAAATTAATTACAGTTAAAATCTTTGATTTCAAAGCAAGAGTTATATTAAAAAATCAATAAGGGGAACGAAAAAATTCGTTCCCTATAAAATTAAAATGGAGGAAAAATGCAGGGATTAATTGTAGCAAATATCTCAAACTTATATTATATAGAAACAAATAAAAAAATATATGAAGCAACAGCAAGAGGTAAGTTTAAAAAAAATGAGATATCACCAGTTGTTGGAGATATTGTAAAAATAGAAATAACAGATGAAGAAAATAACAAGGCAGTAATTAATGAGATTGAGCCGAGAAAAGTATATATTAAAAGACCAAAACTTTCTAATATTACTCAAATTGTATTTGTTATATCTAGTAAAAATCCAAAACCAGATTTACTAATGTTAGATAAGCAGTTAGCATTTTCAGAATTTTTAGGTATTAAATCATTAATTGTTTTAAATAAAACAGATTTAGATGAAGACAAACAATTTAAACAAATAAAAGATACATATCAAAAAATAGGATATACAGTAATAGAGACAGAAGCAAAAAACAGGAAAGGTATTGATACTTTAAAAAAAGAACTAAAAAATAATATGAATGCTTTTTCAGGTAATTCTGGTGTCGGAAAATCAACATTGATAAATGGAATATTTGAAGAAAATATTACTAAAGAAGGAGAAATCAGTAAAAAAAATAAACGAGGAAAAAATACAACAACAGCAATAAAGTTATATAAAATAGAAGATAATACTTATATAGCAGATACACCAGGATTTTCAACTTTTGATATTTCGGAAATACCAAGTAACGAATTAGCAGAATATTTCAAGGAATTTAAAGAAAACATATCACAATGTGAATTTATAGGTTGTACTCATATAAAAGAAGAAAATTGTGGAATAAAAAAAGCAATGAATGATGGAAAAATAGAACAATCAAGATATGATAGGTTCTGTAAGATATATCAAGAATTAAAAGAAAAGGAGGAACATAAAAAATGGTAGAAATTTCAACATCTATTCTTTCTGTAGAAAAGGGAGAAGAGTCAAAAACATTTTTTGCATTGGAAAAGTCAAAAACAGATTATTTTCATATTGATGTAATGGATGGTAAATTTGTAGAAAAAGATACTTATCAAAAAATGTTGGAATACTCATCATATATTAAAAGAATTTCTAATCTACCATTAGATGTGCACTTAATGGTACAAGATGTAAAAAATGCAATTAAAGATTTTATAGCAGTAGAACCTAATATTATTACGTTTCATTATGAAGCATGTAAAGATAAAGATGAAGTATATGAAATAATAAATTATATTAAAGAAAATAATTGTAGAGTTGGACTATCAATAAAACCAAATACCAAAATAGAGGAAATATATGAGTTTCTTCCATATATTCATATGTGTTTAGTAATGACAGTTGAACCAGGAAAGGGAGGGCAAACCTTGCTAACTGAAATGGTAAATAAAATTGAAAAATTAAAAAAATATATTGAAAATAATAAAATTGATATAGACATTGAAGCAGATGGTGGAATTAATTTAAAAACAGCTCCAATGATAAAAACAGCAGGAGCAAATATATTAGTTTCAGGTACAGCAATTTTAATGGCAAAAGATTACAAAACAATTATAGATGAATTAAAGTGTGATGAATAAGTAAAATAAAAAGTGAGTTTAAGATTTTTATAAAGTATTTAAAATCTTAAACTCATTTTTAATTATAAAATTAAATATATAAAATATTATTTTGAATCTTTGTTTTTATCTGTTTCTTTAATTTTATCTTTTTTTAATAAGCTCATAGTAACAATTCCTAGTCCTATAATTCCTGCAATTAGTCCTACAATAGATCCAACATAAGGAATTAAATCAATTAACCATAATACAACAGAAGATAAAATTAACATACCAAAAGTTTTAGTTGTTTTTTCTATTTTTAGTTTATTACAAATGATATTATTAATTGTTATAATAAATATTGGAGAACCAATGCCTATTAATAAGAATAATACCATAAGTGCCAATAATCCAATTTTTGCAGTAATTCCTAGAATAAGTGCAATGATAGATGCTATAACGATAACTATTGGAGTTAGTATTCCATAAGCTATGACTGGTAGTGTCTTTTTAGTAATTAGTTGAACAGTATTATCTAAGAATTTAGGTGCTAGCCATAAACATACAAGCCAAATAATAACTACAGTTGCAATTAATGCTACAAGTGAAACAATTGCATCTTGTAAATTAAATGAATCTTTGTCTGATGTAATTTCTTTTGTGTAATTAGTTTCTCCAGAAACAGCGCCTTCTGGAATTGAAATTTCGTTAGGTGCGCTATAGTCTAAATTACCATTAATAGAACCATTTGAAGTAATTTCAGATTCACTATTTTCAGATTCATTTGCTTGTGTAAATGTAAGGTTAGAACAATTAACAAAAGCATTTCTTCCAACAACACCAGGAATAGATAAATCATTTGAACTTATTCTTAAATCTCTGTATATGTATCCTGATAGGTTAGTTTTTTTAGATAAAGCATATACATCATAGACAACTCCTTTAATATCTAAATTGTCAGACATAGCAAATAAATTACTAAAAACATATCCTTGTTCCCCAACTGTAATTGAATTTGCCATAATAAATGCATCTCCACCTATTTGTGAATTAATTGTAACAGAATTAGCCATTACAAATAAGTTTCCATCTATTATGTAATCAATAGTTATATTATCTCCAATAAGATATATATCACTCTTTTTAAAACTATCTTCTGAAGATGCTTGTTCAGAAGATATAGCTTCTGGGTTCTCTGTAGCATTTTCAGTAGTAGTTTCTTCACTGTTAGTAGTTTCCTCATTATTAGTATTTTCAGTATTTGCTGTATCTGTTGTAGTTATTTGTTGATGGTCATTTGCTTCAGGATCTTCTGAATCAGTATTGTTTATAAGCATAATATCATTAGAAGAAACTGTTTCGTTTTCAGCTCTAACAATTGGAATTGAAATTGTTAATAAAATTGTCAAAAATAATGTAATAATTTTAAATTTGTTTTTTAACATCTTATAATACCTCCTAAATATTTATATGATAAAATATATACTTTTAGGAGAAATTTGTCAATTAAATTTTGAAAAATATAAGATAAAAATTCTTAAGATTTTTTTATATTCTTATCAACAAAATAAGCACACTCAGAAGAAGAAAGTGTGGATGGAGAAATTAAATTATATGAACATTTACCATCTTTTTGATGAATGCAATTTAAAGAGCAATTTATATTAGTCAAAAAAATCACCTCGCAAGAATAATATGTGCAAAAATAAGTAAAATATACAATAAATATAGCTAATGATTATTTGAATAATAATTACAAAATTTTTTTATAGAGCAAATATCACATTTGGGTTTTCTTGCTATACAAGTATTTCTTCCATGCCAAACTAAAAGATGATTTACATCTTTAAAATATTCTTTTGGTAAAATTTTTAATAAATCTTGCTCAATTTTTTCAGGTTCTTTATGTTTTGATAAACCTATTAAGTTTGAAATTCTTTTAGCATGAGTGTCCACTGCGATACCTTGAGGATCCTTAAATACTTCTAACATAATGACATTTGCACTTTTTCTACCAACTCCAGCAAGAGTCATTAGTTCTTCCATTGTGTGTGGAACCTCACCATTAAAATTTTCTAAAACTTGTTTTGCACATAATTTAATATTTTTTGCTTTATTTTTATAAAAACCACATGGATGAATAAGTTCTTCTAATTCAGTAATATCAATGTCTGAAAAATCTTGAATAGTTTTGCAACGCTCAAATAATTTTGGTGTTGTTTTATTTACTCTTTCATCTGTGCATTGTGCAGAGAGCATTACTGCAACTACTAATTGAAATGGTGTTTCAAAGTCTAAACTACAAGTAGCATCTGGATATGATTTTTTTAAATTTTCAATTAATTCAATAATGTCTTTTTTATTCATTTTTTATCGTTCCTTTCAAATTTCATTTTATACTTTTTTTATAAAATTTGCAATAGATGTGCTTTTATAAATCAGGACAATAATAGCAATTTATATTTAAGTTACATAAAAGGAACAAATAAAGAAAAATAGTAATATAATATACAAAAAGCAAAAGGGGAGGTAAAAAAATGATACATTTATTTAAGAAAACGCTAGCAGTATGCTTAATAGGTTTGGGACTAGGAATTTTATTAGTTTTATTACTTCCCATAACAGGATGGTTATTTTTAATTGGTGTAACAATAGTTTGCGTAGGTTTTATGTGGCTTGCATGTTAACAAAAAAGGAGGGATACATATGACAGTTGTAGTAAAAAAAGTTCCCAAATTTTTAAGGGGATTTGTAAAATTAATATTTGGAATAAAAGAATAAAATTAACCAACAAAAAAAGAGCTTTTATGCTCTTTTTACTTTTCCATTTTTTAAACATTTAGCACATACATGGATTTTTTTAACTTCACCATCTATTTCTGCTTTTACAGTTCTTAAGTTTGGCTTCCAAGTACGTGGTGATCTTTTACTTATATGAGAACGAGTTATGCTAAGTTTATTTCCATGACTAGCTGTTTTTTCACAAATTTCACATTTTGCCATATCTAAATTGCACCTCCTAAATATCTTAAAATAAATTGACTGTTTATAAGTTTATCACAAATAAGAAAAAAAAACAAGTATTTTTTCAAAAATATAAAAAATTCTGTGACTGGTAAATGAAAATGTCCCAAAAAAAAGTTATGTTGGTAAGTAAAAATGTCCCAAATAATCAA
>CANQWL010000046.1 GCA_947627555.1 uncultured Clostridia bacterium
GCTAAAAAGTTCAATATTAGAAGTGAAACTTTAAAAACATATTTAATGAATTTAGGTAATGTACGAAATATATGTGCTCATGATGAAAAACTATATGATATTATATTAACTAAAAGAATAGGTATTACTGAGTATCATAGAAAAATGAAATTAATAAATGACAAATTGAAAATAATTTATGCTACAAGAGATTTATTTTCAATTGTGATTGTTTTGAAAATGTTATTAGAAGAGAAACAATTCAGAGTATTTTATACTGAATTAATAGAAAGTATTAATACATTAGAAAAAGAACTAAAAAGAATATCGATTGATAATGTTTTATATAAAATGGGATTTCCTAAAAATTATAAAAAATTGTTAAAACTGTAATGAAAAAATTTATATATGATAGAGTAAAATTTATTCTATTATTTCAAAATCCAATAAAAAATTTATCTCTCAGAGAGCAAAAAAGGTTTTAGGATATTTTTATCCTAAACAGCAAAAAGGGTGTCAAAACACCAAGCTGGCGAATATTGGGCATTAAAAAATACCCACTATTCGTTTTCTTTTTTTATACCCTTTTTTCTTTATTTGTACCCATTTTAATTAGAATAAGAAAATCTGTGTTATTTTATTAATAATTTAAGAATAAAAATAGTTATTTTTCTAATTAAATTTTAATAAGATTTATGAAGGTGAACTAATGTGAATAAAAATAATACAGGTGAGCAAGTTTTTTGTATATTTAATAATGAAAAAGAAGATATAAATATACAAGTAGAAAAAAGTTTTATTACATATTTAAAAGATTTGGTTAAAGATAATAAAAAAGATTGCTGATTTAAATAAATAACGTTATAATCTTTCTAGCAGGTGATTGCTAGAATATAGGAGGTGCAAATGAATTTTAGCAATCAAATTGTAAGTAATAGAATATTTAAAGTAGGAATATACATACGTTTATCTCGTGAAGATGGAGACAAGTTAGAAAGTGATAGTATTTCAAATCAAAGAGACATTCTGCAAAGATATGTGAAAGAAAATAGGCTTATTCTTGTGGATGAATATAAGGATGATGGAATATCTGGAACAACATTTGATAGACCTGATTTTAATAGAATGATAGATGATATCGAAAATAAAAAAATTAATATGGTAATTACCAAAGACTTGTCAAGACTTGGAAGAGATTATATAAAAACAGGTTATTACATAGAAAACTATTTTCCAGAAAAAAGTGTTAGATATGTTTCAATATTAGATGGAATAGATACATTTTTAGAAAGTAACAATAATGATATAACACCTTTTAAAGCAATTATCAATGATATGTATGCAAAAGATATTTCAAAAAAAATCAAAGGAGTTTTAAGAGAAAAAGAATTAAAAGGAGAATATTTAGGAAGTATTCCTCCCTATGGTTATAAAAAAAGTAATACTCAAAAGAATAAATTAGAAATCGATAAAAATGTATATTATGTTGTAGAAAAGATTTTTGAACTATATTTACAAGGAAATGGATTACAGAAAATATCGAATATTTTAGATAAAGAAAAAATTGATCCTCCAAGCAAATACTTTAATTTAAAACATCAAAGAACAACATGGAGTCCTAAAACAATAAGAGCAATGCTTGTAAATGAAGTATATATTGGAAATACTGTACAAAATAAATGCGTTTCAGTTTCCTATAAAGTAAAAAAAAGAAAACCTAAGAATGAAAGTGAATATATAAGAGTTGAAAATACACATGATGGAATTATTTCAAAAGAGGACTTTATAAAAGTACAAGAAATTTTGAAAAGTAAAAAAAGCCTATCAACACCAAAACATGATGAATTACTAAAAGGACTAATCTTTTGCCATAATTGCGGTAGACAACTTAGAATTTGTTATCGAGGTAAAACAAAAAAGATTGGCTATATAGATTGCAGTTTAGCAAGAAGCAAAGATAAAAAATGTAGAACATGCAATTATAATTACAATAAATTTGAAAATAAAGTGCTTGATAATATAAGAGATATAGTTAATACTTTTTGTGATAAAAACGCTTTAAAATCGATATATGAAAAGAATAAAAATAGTTATAATCTGCTTATTAAAAAAGAAGAACAAAAAATTTTAGCTATAAAAAATCAAATAGAAGATATATACAAAAAATTGGATAAAATGTATATGGATAACTTAAATGGAATTATAACAGATAATGATTATTTTAGATATTCGAGAGATTTTATAGTTGAGAGAGAAAAACTTGAAAATAACTGCAAAGACATACAAGATAAAATAAAGATATTACAAAATAAAATTCAAATCAATCAAGATAAAGAAAAAACAAATCAAGTAATTGAAGAATTTTTAAAGTTTGAAAATCCAAGTAAAAAAGTATTATTTGAATTAATAGATAGAATAGAACTAGATGAGTTTAAAAACATATACATATACTTTAATTTTTCAGAATTAAATATTGTAAAAGAAGGGTTAAGTAATATGAATTTTATAGAAAGTGCATAGTTAAAATTATATTGGTAACATTAGCAATTCTTCACATTTAGCATGGGTATATGACATTTATTGCAAAACAGGAATAAAAGTGTCATTTCCAATTATTGCAGACAGAAATGGGGAAATAGCAAGAAAATATGGAATGATAGCAAGTGATATTAGCAATACAGAAACTGTTCGAAATGTATTTGTAATAGATGACAAAGGAATTATTAGAACAATTTTAATTTATCCATTGAATATTGGAAGATTTATTCCTGAAATAATTAGAATTGTGCAAGCACTGCAAATGGCTGACTGTGCAAAAGGATCAACAGCTGCAAACTGGATGCCAAATCAACCAGTTATTGTTCCTGCACCACAAACATTTGAAGCTCTGCAAGCAAGAAATGAAGAAATTGAAAAAAATCAAAATGGTATTAGTTGGTATTTAAGTTTTAAAGAGCCATCAGAAAAATGTATAAAAGAAGATGAAAAGAAAAAACTAGAATAAATAAATAGTTTTATATGAGATAAATTAAAAATAAATTTTATACTTGACAAATAAAAAAAAATAATATATTATGAAAAAAATTAAGAGAGGTATAAAAAATGAAAAAGCAAGAAATTATTAATAAAGTACATCATCATTTTTTTACTTGTGTCTAGAATAAAATAGGCACAAGTCAATTTGGCGTGCCTATATAAATATAAAAATTAAAATATATAGGTAAATAATATAATTAATATATTGTTTACCTATTTTTTTAAGAGAATAATATAAAGGTATTAGTAGAAGGAGGAATAAATATGAAAGAAAAAATACAACCAAAAACTTTACCAGGTTTTATGGAATTATTACCAAATGAACAAGTTTTATTTAATAAAATGAAGGAAACAATACAAAAAACATATGAAAAATATGGATTTCTACCATTAGACACACCTATTATTGAAGATGCAAAAGTATTACTAGCAAAAGCAGGTGGAGAAACAGAAAAGCAAATATATAGATTTGAAAAAGGAGAAAATGATTTAGCTCTTAGATTTGATTTAACTGTACCACTTGCAAAATATGTTACAGAATATTATGATAGACTAAGTTTCCCATTTAAAAGATATCAAATAGGAAAAGTATATAGAGGAGAAAAGCCACAAAGAGGAAGATACAGAGAATTTTATCAATGCGATGTTGATATAATCGGAGATGGAAAGTTATCAATTATTAATGATGCAGAAATTCCATCAATAATATATAATACATTTAAAAATTTAGGATTTGATGACTTTACAATATGCATAAATAATAGAAAGATATTAAATGGACTATTTTTAAGTTTAGAATTAGAAAATGAATCAGCTGAAATTTTAAGAATAATAGATAAAATAGATAAAATAGGAGCTGAAAAAGTTAAAAATGAATTATTAAAAAATATAGAAATAGAAAAAGTAGAAAAAATAATGAAATTTATATCTATAGATGGAAATAATGATAATAAAATAAAGTCATTAGAAGATTTAAATATTAATAATGAAAGTTTTCAAGAAGGATTAGAAGAATTAAGACAAATTATAAAGTTTATTGAAATATTTGGTGTGCCAGAGAAAAACTTTAAAATAGATTTAACAATTGCAAGAGGATTAGATTATTATACAGGAACGGTATATGAAACATTTTTAAATAAATATAGAAATCTAGGAAGTATTTGTTCAGGAGGAAGATATGATAATTTAACAGAATATTATTCAGATAGAAAAATGCCAGGTGTTGGAATTTCAATAGGATTATCGAGATTGTTTTTTCAATTAATAGATAATAATATAATATCTGCTGAAAATCAATCTATATCAGATGTATTAATAATATCAATGACTGATAATTATGATATGTGTGCGGAAATAGCTAGAAAGTTGCGAGATAATAGTTTAAATGTTCAGATAAATATTGAAGAACAAAAAATAGGAAAAAAATTTAAATATGCAAATAATATAAATGTAAAATATGTAATAATAATAGGAGAAGATGAAATAAAAAACAATGTTATTACATTAAAAAATATGTTTACAGGTGAGCAACAAACTATAACTTATGAAGAAGCAATTAAAATTATAAAAGAAACAAACTAATTATTATATAATTATAAAAAATGTACATACTAATATTATGAACAATTTTAAAGTTCATATACTTAAAAATATTAGGAGGTATATTATGGAAGAAAACGGACAAAAAATCAATTGTACAGTTGAAAGCTGTAAATATAATAATGGGGAAGAAAATTTATGCATGTTACAAGCAATACATGTTTCTCCAATACAAGGAAATGATTCTAAAGAACCAGATGAATCAATGTGTGCAAGTTACAAATATGAAGATTAATTATAAATAGTATTGACATCTAACTATTTTAGAAATAAAATAACTTAAGAAAAAGAAAAGACTTTAAAAAAGTCAGGAACGGAGGAAAAATTATGTTAGTAACAACACAAGAAATGTTTAAAAAATCAATGGAAGAAGGATTTGCAATAGGTGCATTTAATGTAAATAATATGGAGATTATTCAAGGAATCGTAGATGCTGCAGCAGAAGCAAAATCACCAGTTATATTACAAGCTTCATCAAGTGCTATAAAGTATGCAAGAATTAATTATTTAATGAAAATGGTAGAAGCAGCAGTAGAAGAACATCCGGAAATACCAATTGCAATACATTTAGATCATGGACCAGATTTTGAAACTGCAAAAATGTGTATTGATAATGGATTTACATCTGTAATGATTGATGGATCAAAATATGATTTTGAAGAAAATGTAGCATTAACAAAAAAAGTAGTAGATTATGCTCATAGCAAAGGAGTAGTAGTAGAAGCAGAGCTTGGAAAATTAGCAGGAATAGAAGATGAGGTAAATGTAGATGCTAGTGATGCAATGTATACAGACCCTGCTCAAGCACAAGAATTTGTAGAAAGAACAGGATGTGATTCATTAGCAATTGCGATAGGAACAAGTCATGGAGCATATAAATTTAAAGGAGAGGCAAAATTAAGATTTGATATATTAAAAGAAATAAAAGAAAGAATACCAAATACACCAATTGTATTGCATGGAGCTTCAACGGTAATACCAAAGTTAGTAGAAATGTGCAATAAATATGGTGGAGATATACCTGGAGCAAAAGGAGTTCCTGACGAAATATTACACGAGGCAAGTATTTCAGGAGTGTCAAAAATAAATGTAGATACAGATTTGCGTTTAGCAATGACTGCAGGAATTAGAAAAGTATTTGTAGAAGAACCAAACGCTTTTGATCCAAGAAAATATTTAACACCAGCAAGAGATTTAATTAAAGAAACAGTAAAACATAAAATGATAGATGTCTTTGGTTCAAGTAACAAAGCATAAAATAAAAAATGATTTCTACTTAAAACTACAATTTTGTAGAATTAAGAGAAATCATTTTTATATTTATAATTCTTTATATTTTAAAAATTAATAGAAACATTATAATTTCAATTTTTAATTTCTATTTTTTAAATTAATTGCAATTTGTCTTTGAGCATCTTTTTTAGCTAAATCTTGGCGTTTATCATATAGTTTTTTACCTTTTCCGATACCAAGTTCTAGTTTAACAAAATTACCTTTAAAGTATAAGGAAATAGGTATAAGGCTATATCCTTTTTGTTTTGTTAAACCAATTAATTTATTAATTTCTTGTTTATTTAATAACAATTTTTTATTTCTCAATGGATCTTTGTTAAAAATATTGCCATGTTCATAGGGACTAATATGCATTCCATATACATAAACTTCACTATTTTTTATAATGGCATAGCTATCTTTTAAATTGACTTTACCAGCTCTTATAGATTTTATTTCAGTACCATAAAGAACAATTCCAGCTTCTAATTTATCAGTAATGTTATAATTATGGTAAGCAGTGGGATTTTTTGCAATTAATTTTATATTCATTAATAATTAGCCTCCAATTAGTAATTTCTATAACATCATACTCTAAAAGCAATCAAAAAGCAATAAAAATAATAAAGAATTTCTTCGCAATTTTTTATTGCTTAGAAATTCTTTAATTTTATCTTCTATAAAATAATCAGTAAAAATTGTAAAATTATTTAAGTAGAAGATAGTTTATGAAATTAATCATTATTGTTATTATTAGAATTAAATTGCATTGAATAATACCAAACTAGTGCAATAATAGCAATAGCAGCAATTCCTAAAATAAGCCATGTCCATGCTGTTGAATTCATACCCATAAATGTAGTATCAGTACCTGTAGCTGTTCTAGTTGCAGTATATGCATCATTAGTTGTACCCATCATAGTTCTACCTGTATCATTATTTGTATCTTTTGCAGTATTTTCATTATTATTCATAACATCATTACCTAATTGATTTGCTTTGTTTTCAACATCACCTGTTGCATCTTTTGAAGCATTTGATATATCTCTTGCTGCATCTTCAACAGCATTTTCAGCATCGCCAACAATATTTCTTACCCCATCTGCTGCACCTTGCAATCCATCATTTGCTAAACAAATAGTACATGAAAATACAATTGCTAAAAGAATACATACACTCATTAATAATTTTCTGTACATAAAATTATCCTCCTATTTAATTTTGATATAATTACTATAATAAGTAATAAATATTTTCATATATAATATAAAAATTTTATATAATATTAGTATTGAAAAAAACAAAAAAAAATATACATAAAAATAAAAAAATCTCGATAAAATAACGAGATTTTTATTTTTGAATTTTTATTAAAAATTATTTTTTTAATCTAATTAAAATTGCAATTGAAAGCAAAATTAAAAGAATACCTATAACAATTAATAGAATATTTAAAATTGTTGATAATCCTAAACTAGATTCTGGTAAAGAATTGATATTGCTTACAGTTGTAGATGGTGATGTAGTTGTAGATGTATTTGCATTAGAGTTGCTAGAAACATTAGATGTATTAGATGTATTTGCAGTAGAGCTATTTTCATCATCTGTTGTATTGCTTTCTGAATTAGAAGAAACATTTGCACTATTAGAGTCATCTCCATTGTTTGTTAAATCTTCTTCATCTGATAGGTTTAAATCAATCGCATATGATAAATTAATTCCTAAAAATAAAATAATACAAAATAATATAATTACTAATTTTTTTAACATTTATTTTTCCTCCAATATGTTTATACTATTAATATTTACTATAATATCATAAAATATTAAAATCTGTCTAGTGATTTTACAAAAATTAGTATTACAATTTTATTACAAAAAACTTGAAAAAATGGAAAAATATGTTAGAATAATTATGTTATTGTTGTGTAGAAAAAGAAAGGAGAAAAAAGAGAAATCATGAAGAAAACAACAACGAGAAAAATGGTAGTATGCTTGGTGTTAGTAATGTCAATTTTTATGACACGGAATTGCTTATATCAAAGTATTACTGCAAAAGGCGCGGAGTACAATAAGGAGGAAGGACTTATTTGCAGTGAGGAGAATTTAGATTTGTCGAATACAAATTTAAATCCCTTTATTACCAATAATCCTTTAACATGTTTGTTGATAGTGGATGAAGAAACAGAAAAAATAGAACTCATAAGAGCGATTGCTCCCTCTAGGATACAAACAGTCAACATCAAATCTATAAAACCAAGTAGGCCAACACTAAAAGAGGTAAAAAAAGATATGAATTTGAACATGGATTTGTCAAAACCTTCGGGTTTATCAAAAAAAGATTTTTCAACTCTTTTAAGTGAATTGCCATATGATTATACTGGCTTTTTTAGAGAACATGCAGAATAAATATGGGAATTATCTTATATGTATGAAGTGAATGAAATATTTTTAGTAGGGATAATTGCAAATGAAAGCAAATGGGCATCATATTCTTCTGCGATTGAATGTAATAATTACACAGGTCAGAAAGTAGGAGGAAGATTGCTAAAATATCCATCTGCTAGAGAATGTCTTAAAAAGACAGCTAAAAATTTAGGTAAAAAATACCTAACAAATGGTGGTGAATATTATCATGGAAAGACATTATATGCAGTCAACGAGGAGTATTGTGAGCCAGGTAAACATGATGATGGAACATCATATAAATACATGTGGGCAGACAATGTCTACAAATGTATGGAGATGATTGTTGACAAATGAATGAACGAAAAGAGAGAGCACTGCTCTCTCTTTTACAATTATAGAATAATAATATAACTATTGACATTATACTAATAAAGTAATATAATGTTAACCGAAACTAACAAAAGGAGAAAATCAATGATATCAAAATCGTTAGAAGAATATTTAAAAACAATGTACGTATTAAAAAAACAGAACGGAAAAATAAGAGTTACAGACATTGCAAAAAAAATGAATTGTTCAAAACCCAGTGTCAATAAGGCAATTTATAACTTAAAAGATAACGAACTTTTAAATTATGAATCATACGGAACAATTGAACTAACTACAAAAGGAGAAGATTTAGCAAAAAAAATATTAGAAGCATATGACATTATATATCTGTTTTTAAAAGATGTTCTTAATTTAGAAGAAAAACAAGCTCAAGAAGAAGCAGAAAAAATTAAATCTGCAATAACGGATGAAACGATTAATCAATTAGCAAAATACGTGCATAAAGTTTTAGATTTAAAAAGTTTAGATTGTGATTATGATATAAATAAAGAAAGATGTAGATCTTGTGAAAGAAGAAAAGTTTCCAAGGTTGCCAAGGGTTCCGGGTTTATTTGGCAACATTAAAAATTGCCAAATAAACCCGGAACCCTTGGCAACCTTGGAAATCATGAAAACTCTGGCAATTTTAGATACCTTAAATAGTGGAAAGGAAATAGAGATGAGTAATAAGTTATTAGAAATTAAAGATTTGTATGTAAATGCAGAAGAAAAAGAAATTTTAAAGGGAATTAATTTAGATATAAATAAAGGCGAAATACATGTGATTATGGGACCAAATGGTTCTGGAAAAACAACAACTGCAAATGCAATATTAAACAATCCAGCTTATAAAAAAGTAAATGGAAGTATTACATTTGAAGGAGAAAATATTAATAATTTTAAGACAGATGAAATTGCAAGAAAAGGAATTTTTATGTCTTTTCAGTTACCAGAAGAAATACCTGGCGTTTCAGTTACAAATTTTTTGAAATATGCAAAAAATAAAATGACTGGAAAGCCTGTTAAAATATTTGAGTTTAAAGATGAGCTTAAAAAATATATGGAAGAATTAAATATGAATCCTAAAAATATGGAGAGAAATTTAAATGTTGGATTTTCAGGTGGTGAGAAAAAGAAAAATGAAATTCTTCAAATGCTTGTATTAAATCCAAAACTTGCTATTTTAGATGAAACAGATTCAGGACTTGATGTTGATGCTATAAAAACTGTTTCAAAAGGAATTGAAATGTTTAAAAATGATAATAATGCAGTTTTAATTATAACTCATAATACTAAAATTTTGCACAGCTTAAAAGTTGATTTCGTTCATGTTTTAGTAAATGGTAGAATTGTTAAAACTGGAACACAAGAATTGGCTAAAGAAATAGAAGAAAACGGATATGAAAAATATAAAAAAATTTCAGCACAATAATTATATTTGAATAGGTAATTATAAGAATAAATTTTTTCAATATGAAAGGAAAACAATAATGTCAAAAACAAAATTAGATGAAATAAACAGAAACATATATGACATAAAAAATAAAGATGAATATGATTTTAAAATAAAAAAAGGTTTAACCCCTGAAATAATCGAAGAAATATCAAAGCAAAAAAATGATCCACAATGGATGAAAGAATTTAGACTAAAAGCGTTAGAGGTTTATAACAAACTAGAACTTCCAACATGGGGACCAGATATTTCGGAATTAAATATGGATGAAATAGCCACATATGTAAGACCAAAAACAGGTTTAAGTAATTCTTGGGAAGATGTTCCTGATGATATAAAAAATACATTTGATAAGCTAGGAATTCCAGAAGCAGAAAAGAAATCACTTGCAGGAGTGGGAGCACAATATGATTCAGAAGTTGTTTATCATAGCATGAAAGAAGATTTAATAAAACAAGGTGTAATATATACAGATATGGAAACAGCTGTAAGAGAATATCCAGAATTAGTTAAAGAACATTTTATGAAATGTGTCCCAGTAAATGATCATAAATTTGTAGCATTACATGGAGCAGTATGGTCTGGTGGATCATTTGTGTATGTGCCAAAAGGAGTAAAGGTAGATATACCACTTCAATCATATTTCAGATTAAACTCACCAGAGTCAGGGCAATTTGAACATACTTTAATAATAGTTGATGAAGGTGCATCACTTCATTTTATAGAAGGTTGTTCAGCACCAAAATATAATAAAGTAAAC
>CANQWL010000047.1 GCA_947627555.1 uncultured Clostridia bacterium
GACGATAATTGATCACTGATTTTATAAAAAATTTTAATTTTTAAAAAAAATTACACACTTTACTTGACAAAGTCATTCTAATATCTACATGATTTTTTATTTTTGTTATTTAAATAATTTATACTTTCATTGAAAGTCCTACTTTTTGTCTTTCTTTATCAATTTTAATTACTTTTACTTTAACAACATCTCCAACAGAAACTACTTCAGATGGATTTTTTATAAATTTATCACTCATTTCTGAAATATGTACTAATCCATCATGTTTTACACCAATATCTACAAAAGCTCCAAAATCAATTACATTTCTTACAGTTCCTGTTAATATCATTCCCTCTTTTAAATCTTCTAATTTTAAGACATCGCTTCTTAAAATGGGTTTAGGCATATCTTCACGAGGATCTCTTCCTGGTTTTGAAAGTTCTTCAATAATATCTGTTAATGTCATTTCCCCTACATTTAATTCTTTTGCCATATTTGCTACATTAACACTTTTTAACTTGTTTCTTAATTCTTCTAGTTTTTCTTTTTCTTTTAAATCTTTTTTATCAAATCCCAAATTACTTAATAAGGTTTCTGCTACTTCATAACTTTCTGGATGGACAGCTGTAATTTCTAATGGATTATCTCCATCTAATATTCTTAAGAAACCAGCACATTGTTCAAAAGCTACTTTCCCTAGTTTTGGAACTTTTAATAATTGTTTTCTATTTTTTAATTTTCCGTTTTCATCCCTATATTTTACAATATTTTTAGCTATTGTATTATTAATTCCAGAAACATAAGATAATAATGAAGGTGTTGCAGTATTAACATCTACTCCAACTTTATTAACACTATCTTCCACTACTCCTGTAAGACTTTCTGCTAGTCTTTTCTGATTAACATCATGTTGATATTGACCAACTCCAATTGCTTTTGGATCAATTTTTACAAGTTCGGCAAGTGGATCTTGCAATCTCCTTGCTATTGAAATTGCCCCTCTTATTGATACATTAATATCTGGATATTCTTCTGTTGCAAGTTTTGATGCTGAATAAACAGATGCTCCCGCTTCGCTTACAATTACGTAATGTACTGGTCTTGAAGCTTCTTTTATCATATCTGCAACAAACATTTCAGATTCTCTTGAAGCAGTTCCATTTCCAATTGCAATCATATCTATTTTATCTTTTTCAATTAATTTTAAAAGTTCTTTCTTTGCACCTTCAACATCATTTTGAGGTTCTGTTGGATATACTGTTGTATAATCTAAAACTTTCCCTGTTTCATCAATAACTGCAATTTTGCAACCTGTTCTATAAGCAGGGTCAAATCCCATAACTGTTTTTCCTTTAATAGGTGCACCTAATAATAATTGTTTTGAATTTTGTCCAAATACTTTAATTGCTTTTTCTTCTGCCTTTTCTGTCAAATCTGAACGAATTTCTCTTTCTATTGATGGCTCTATTAATCTTTTAAAACTATCTTCAATAGTTGTTTTTAGCATTTCCGTAAATTGTGTTTCACCTTTTATAATATCTTTTTCTATATACGCTAAAATCTTTTCTTCTGGCTTTTGTAATTTAACTTTTAAAAATTCTTCCTTTTCTCCACGATTAATTGCTAAAATTCTATGACTTGGTATGTATTTTATTGCTTCTTGATATTCATAATACATTTCATAATTTGATTTTTCCTCAGGTTTTGCAGCTTTTGTTTCAACTAAACCTTCTCTATAACATAACCTTTTAATCTCTTTTCTATATTTAGCATCATCTGAAATAATTTCTGCAATAATATCTAAAGCACCTTGAATAGCATCTTCACTTGTTTCAACTACTTTATCTTTATTCTTTTTTTCTTCTTCTGAAAGAGAATCAATATTAATATATTGCTTTGCAATTTCTTTAATTGGTTGTGTTTCTTTTTGTTCCATAATTACATTAGCTAAAGGCTCTAACCCTTTAGCCTTTGCAACAGTAGCTCTAGTCTTTTTCTTCTGCTTGTATGGTCTATAAATATCTTCAACTTCAGCTAAAGTTTTAGCAATTGCAACTGCTTGTAAAATCTCATCTGTTAGCTTTCCTTGCTCATCAATAGATTTTATGATTTCCTCTTTTCTTTGCTCTAAATTTCTTAAATAATTTAATCTTTCACCTAAATCTCTTAAAGTTTCATCACTTAATCCACCTGTAACTTCTTTTCTATAACGAGCAATAAAAGGAATCGTATTTCCTTCATCAATCAATTTGATTGTATTTTCGACTTGTGATTGTTTAATATTTAACTCTTCTGCAATTATTTTAATAATTTTTTCCATTCTTTTCTCCTTTTCGTATTCTTTCTTCGTTTGAAAAATTAATCGAAATTATTCTATTCCCAAGTATTCATTATATGTTATCTCTCTATCAATTACTTTTCCATCTTCTTTGATATCTATTATTCTATTTGCCACTGTTTGTGTCAATTCATGGTCATGTGATGTGAATATAATGTTTCCTGTGAATTTTTTCATTCCTTCGTTTAATGCTGTTATGCTTTCCATATCTAAATGATTTGTTGGTTCGTCAAATATTAAGAAATTTGCACCTGATAACATCATTTTTGAAAGTACACATCTTACTTTTTCTCCTCCTGATAATACATTTACTTCTTTTAATGCTTCATCTCCTGAAAATAGCATTCTTCCTAAAAAGCTTCTTACATATGTTTCATCTGGGTCTTTAGAATATTTTCTAAGCCATTCTGTAATAGATTCATTTGTATTAAATAAATAATTATTATCTTTAGGAAAATAGTTATTAGTAATTGTTGTTCCCCATATTAATTCCCCTTCATCTGGTTCTATTTCACCAGCTATAATTTGGAATAATACTGTTTTTGCATTTTCATTATCTGCTAAAAGTGCGATTTTATCATTTGCTTTTACATCAAATGATATTTTATCCAACATTTTTACTCCATCAATAGTTTTTGAAATATTTTTTACTTGTAATATTTCCCTTCCAGGTTCTCTATCTGGTTTAAAATCTATGTATGGATATTTTCTGTTAGATGGCTTAATTTCATCTAATTCAATTTTTTCAAGTGTCTTTTTTCTTGATGTAGCTTGTTTTGACTTTGAAGCATTTGCACTAAATCTTGCAATAAATTCTTGTAGTTCTTTTATTTTTTCTTCTTTTTTCTTATTTTGTTCCCTTGCTTGTTTTAATGCTAATTGACTTGATTCATACCAAAAATCATAATTTCCTGGATATACTTTTATTTTTCCAAAGTCGACATCTGCAATATGTGTACATACTTTATTTAAAAAATATCTATCATGTGATACTACTATAACTGTATTTTCAAAGTCCATTAAAAAATCTTGTAACCAATTTATACTTTTTAGATCTAAGTCATTTGTAGGCTCGTCTAATAATAAAACATCTGGATTTCCAAATAGACTTTGTGCCAATAATACTTTAACTTTATCTTTTGCTTCTATTTCTTTCATAAATTTATAATGATTGTCTGGTATAATTCCTAAATCATTTAAAAGCATTGCAGCATCTGATTCTGCATTCCATCCATCTAATTCTGCAAATCTTTCTTCTAATTTTGCAGCTTTCATTCCATCTTCTTCTGAAAAATCAGGTTTTGCATAAATTGCTTCCTTTTCTTTCATAATATCGTATAATTCTTTATTCCCCATAATAACAGTATCAATTACTGTAAATTCTTCAAAAGCAAAATGGTCTTGTTTTAATACAGATAATCTTTCTCCTTTATCTAATGTTACATCTCCTTTGCTTGGTTCTAGTTCTCCAGATAATACTTTTAAAAATGTTGATTTACCAGCACCATTTGCTCCAATTATTCCGTAGCAGTTTCCTTTTCCAAATCTTATGTTTACATCTTCAAATAAAACTCTTTTTCCAAATCTAACTGTTACACCATTTGCACTTAACATTTTTTCTCCTCCTTATAACATTTAGCATTATATATTATATCATACAATTTTTCAAGTTTATTTAATTTTTATAAAAATGTCTAGAAAAAATTATTCTGACAAAAAAAAGACCAGAATTATTTCTGATCTTTATAGTTATAAATTTTGTATGTCTATTATTTTTATCTAATTAATCATCAAATAATAATTTAATTCCCCATAATCCTGATACACCTACTAAAGCATAAATTATTCTAGATATAATAGACATGTCTCCAAATATAGCTGCTACTAAATCAAAGTTGAAAAATCCTATTAGTCCCCAATTTATAGCACCTATAATAATAAGTACTAAAGCTATTTTATCAATTACTTTCATAATTATCCTCCCATTTTATATATTTCATTTATATTATTTACATTTTATTCATAATTATACATTTTATTAATATTTTATTTAAATGATTTGCTAATATAAAATTAATATAATTTATTAAATTTAAAATTATATTTTTATCATTAAAAAATGACATAATTTTTTAATTTATGTCATTTTATTATTTATTTAATTATTTAATTAAGCATATCTTTTCTTTTTAACCACCAACTTACTCCAATTGTTGTAACAATAGCTATTAGTACCATAATTATAAATCCCATTGGACTATTTTGAAATGGTAATCCTACATTCATTCCCCAAAAACTTGAAATCATAGTTGGTACTGCCAATATAATTGTAATAGATGTTAAAAATTTCATAACTCCATTTAGGTTATTTGATATAATTGAAGCATATGCATCCATAGTCCCATTTAAAATATTGCTATAAATTTGTGACATTTCAATTGCTTGTCTATTTTCAATAATTGCATCCTCTAATATCTCTTCATCTTCCTCATATAGCTTTATAATTTTTCCTCTCATTGTTTTTTCCATAACCATTTCATTAGATTTTAAAGATGTTGTAAAATATACTAAACCTTTTTCTAAACTTAATAATTTTAATAGTTCTTTATTTTTCATAGAATTTTTTAATATATATTCTGCAATTTCTGTTTCTTTGTTAATTTGTTTTAAGTAATTTAAATAATAAGAAGAATTTAAATATAATATTTGAAAAATAAATCTTGTTTTTTTATAAGTTTGAAAATTTTTTATTTTTTTCTTTTCAAAATCTTCTATAACTTTATTTTTCTTTAATGATACTGTAACAAAAAAATCATCTCTTACTACAATCATTCCTAATGGCATTGTTGTATATATATCATTTTCTTCACTTTTTTCAATTATTGGTACATCTACTAGAAAAAGTATTGTTCCATCATCTTCTTCCTGATCAATTCTTGCTTTTTCTTCATAATCTAAAGAATACCTAATAAAATCTTCTTCAATATTAATACTTTCACATACTTTTTTAATTTCAGCTTCGGACGGGTTTACTAAATTAATCCAACTACCCTTTTTAAATTCTTTAATTTCTTCTATTTTATCTGTTTCCATATTTGTGTTATAAATTTTTAGCATACCCATCACCTCTTTCTATTCCAATAATATTATTGTAGTTTGTTTATTAAATTTTGTCAATATTTTTTGATAAATTTACATAAAATATTTGACAACAAAAAAATACATCTCTGTGGTGAGCCGAACCGTTTAACAAACGTAAACTGGTCAGTTACTAATTCACCTTTTATATCTTCAATCAAGTCATTCGTTAAAGTTATTGGCTTGTTTCCTACATTACAGATTATAATTAAATTGTAATCATATAAATATATTGAATTAACAAACATATCAATTAAAACTTTTATGTAATTATATTCTAATATATCACCAGTTTGTAATCTTGTCAAAAAAATTTTATCTCATATTTTCATTCATATTATTACCTATTTAGAATTTTACTCAAAATGATAATTTAAGATAATAAAAAATACTTTGATAAATATAAATAACACTTGTTTGCATAAAATATATGTAGTATAATAAAAATATGAAATAAGAAAGGAAGTTTTTCAAATGACAAAAGCATTATTAACAAAAATTGTAATAAGTGTACTTGCAACAGGAACAGTTGGAACAGTTGGACTAGTAGTTGCAAGTAAAAATTCACTAACATCACAAGCAGTTAAGTCAGTTCCAGCAATAGCAAAGTATGTAGATATAGTAACATTCAATAAAGGTTTAAGTGATGAAGAATTAACTAAGGTACTAGACAGAGATAAATATTTCTATGAACCTAGAATAAAAGAATGGAAAGAACAACACGGAATATATAATGACTATAATAATCCAGCTATATATTCAATGAATCAAATGATATATGGAGATAATGACACATATGATGATACTTCAGTAATTCAAGAATTTGATAACTGGTATAATGAAATATTAGTAAAAGATGTAAATAAAATAATGATAGATGCAATGTCAAGAGCAACAGCAGAACAAGCACAACAAATTATCAATAAATATAATCGTAAAAGTGAAAGTGCGGAGCCACAAATATCATATATGGATGAAAATGGCCAAATAATTACAATTAAAGGTCAAGAGAATATAGATGAATATTATAGAAATCAAGGTCTTGATCCTAATTCTACGATGAGTATACAAGAACAACAAATGTTAAAAGCAAAAGAGCAAGAAACACAAAAAAATAATTCTAATCAATAATACAACTAAAATAGACTACAACACAAAGTAGTCTATTTTTTCTTAATATCTGTATAAATCTATCAATAATACAATAACAATTCATAAGGAGCAACAGCCATTTTTCTAATTTCAAGCGTAACCTTTCCCAGTAAATAGATAAAAAACTCTTGAAGAGGAAATAAACAACAATTACAATGAGAATAACAACAAAAAGCGGACATATAAAATCTAATACAATAAATACATACATATATTAAGTAATGAAAAAAACTCACTTTCAAAATCAGTGAGTTTTCATTTTGTCCAATTTCAGTGGTAGGCTTATAGCAAAGCCCCCTACAAAGAAATACATTTTTGTTTTTGGAACGTTTTGGTGAGCCATAGAGGGTTCGAACCTCCGACCGTCAGATTAAGAGTCTGCTGCTCTACCAACTGAGCTAATGGCCCATTATTAAAACTTTTTTTATTATAGTATTTTTTTGTTTTAATGTCAATACTTTAATTCAAAAATACAAAATCCCAAAATCTTATAGACTCTGGGATTTCTTTAATTATTGTTTTGTTTGAGTTGTTACATTAGTACTATTAGTATTTCCAGTATTATTGCTTGTTCCTCCTGTACCAGTCGTTTGATTACTATTTTGTGGGTTATTATTCAAAGTTGTTTTATCTTTATTATTTTGAGCTGGTTGACTTTGATTATTATTTGTATTTGTATCTTTCTGTTGTGAATTTGTATTAGTTGTATTTTTAGTTCCTTTTGTACTTTTTATAACAATTCTATTCATTGCATCGTAAGTATCTCTAGACAATAATGTTGTTGAAATTGCTTTTCCATTTAGCATTTTCGTAATATATGTTTCTGTTTTTATTCCATTGGCTCCTTTTTGTTTTACTTTTTCAGTTCCTGCAGCTAAAGTGCTATCTTCTATATATTTCGTTGTAAAAGGTATTGATGCAATCGTTTTTGTACTAAATGAAAAAGTATATTCATTTTCCTCTTTTATACCATATACTGAAACTGTAGCAATTCCATTTTGTGCACTAGCAACTATTCTTATTGGATATTTTCTTGTATTTTTAAATTTAAAATCTGTCATTCCATAAACTACTGTTGCATCTCTACCAGGTGGTGCATAAGATGTTACAAATTGGTGATTTCTTCTTTCTACAATTTGTAAATTAGACATTAATACTGCATTGTATAATGTAGAAGAAATTTGACATATTCCTCCACCAATTCCATCTACTACTTCTCCATTTTCATAAACTTTTGCATTTTTGTATCCTGCTGCTACTGTTCTTGCTCCAAGTGTATTGTTATAAGAGAATGTTTCTCCCGTTAAAACTACTTTTCCATTAATCTTTTTACATGCAATAACTAAGTTTGTTGTTCTATCTTTATCACTTGCATCATATCTTGTTGTGTAAGTTGCTAATTTATCTGGAAAAGCTTCTGTTCCGATATCATTAATTGTTACTTTAGGTTTTGTTATAACTAGTGGTATTTCATATTCTTCTTTATCTTCTTGTAATATTGCTTTTGCTGCTTCTACATCAAAATCTACACCCTCAACTTCTGGATATATTGTAAATGGATCTTTTGTATAATACGCATCTTTTACCTCTGTATAAATTTCTTCATGAATTTTATCAATATCTATTTCCTGTGGAGTTTTATTAATTACTGGAATATCAATGTCATCTTGTATTATTTTAATGTTGTTTAAATCTTCTTTTACTTTGTTTAATAAATTTTCTGTATCAATATATACTCCTTCTTTTCCTTTTGTAATAATTAACTTATCCTCTTCTCTTGAATAACTAGATTCTATAATTACTCCTGGTAAGTTAATCCCCATATCTTCTATTAATTGTCTAGTTGTCTCTTCATTAAAACTCATGTTTACATTTATATCTTTTTTGAAAAGAAGTGTAAACAAAATATTATAATTATTTACAAATATATTACTATTTCTACCTATTAAATAGGCTTCATCAACAGATTTTTCTATATCATAAGTAACTTCCATTAATGTAGGATTTAAAGAAGATTCATAATCTTCATACCTAACACCAATTTCTTTTTGTTTTTTTTCTTCATATAATTGTTGTATTTTATCCATAGCTTCTTTTTTAGATAATCCAGATACATCTATTCCTTCAATTGAAATTCCACTAATTAAATTTTCATTATTAATATTTAATACAGAAAAAATAATAGATAGCACAAATAATATCAATAAAATAGGAATCGATATTAATATAGCAATAATCTTTTTATTTTTTCCTTTTTTCTTATCTATTAATTTCATATCTTTTTCAATCTTTTTTTTATTTCCATCAACTTTGTTAAATTTTCTATTTTCTACATCGTTTTTATTGTTTTCTTCTTCTTTTTCTAATTCTTTATTATTTAGTTCTTGTTGTTCATCATTTTTATCTTCTTGTTTTTTACTTTTTTGTTGCTTTCTAGTTTTATTTTCTTTTTTTTCTTCTTTTTCTTCTTCTTTTTCTTCTTGTTTTTTTAAATCTTCTTTTAAAAAACTTTCTTCCATAACCTTTTCCCCTTATAATATCTTATATTTTTAATATACCATAAAGCTGTTTTTTTGACAAGATTTTTATTTTTATATATAAATAATTTTTATTTATTATTATATTATGAATTACTAATTTTATTATTACTCAATACTATTAAATATCTTGGTATTTCACTACTAATTCCAAAATTTAATTATTTATTTTTACAAAAATTTTAAAAATTTTACACTTTTTTTAAAAAAATACTTGAACATTGTAAAATTTAATATTATAATGTTCCTAACAAAAGATAAACAAGGAGAGAATTTAAATGGAATTAACAAAAAATATCTTTTTTAATACAGATAAACTAATTGAAAATAGTAAAGTAAAAATATCTTATACAGGAGAACTTTTTCAAAACAATTCTGAAGAGGTTTCTATTCATTATGGATTTGGACTTAATTGGGATAGTGTTAATGATACAAAAATGGAAAAAACAGATTTAGGATTTCAAGCTGAAATTGATTTAATAGAAGCTGATTCTTTTAATTTCTGTTTTAAGAATGAAAACGATATTTGGGATAATAATAATGGACAAAATTATATTTTTCCATTAGAAAAAGCTCAACAAGAATTATTAGTATTAGATGATGAACCTGTTGCATTAGGATCTGCTAGAAAATTAAGAAGATCTTACTTATGGAGTAAAAAAATTAGATTAGCAGTTTATAAGATAATTACTTATTTTCCAAAAATTATTTCAGGAAATTATTATAGAAAGAAATCAACTAATTCTGAAAATTAATAAGTAAAAAGACATCATATTATTATGATGTCTTTTATGTTATAATCCATCCTCCATCAACTGAAATAACTTGCCCTGTTATGTAATTGTCTTCTATAAGCCAACTTACACATTTAGCAACATCGCTACTTTCTCCAATTCTACCTAATGGAATTTCATTTTCTAGCTGTAATTTATCATTTACTGATAAATTATTATTCATATCTGTATTAATTAATCCTGGTGCTATAGAATTAACTCTTATATTAGATGGCCCTAACTCTTTTGCAAGTGCTTTAGTTAATCCATCTATTCCAGCTTTTGAAATAGAATAAATTACTTCCATTGAGCTACCTACTAATCCCCAAATAGAAGATATATTTATAATACATCCTTTTTTATTATAAATCATATTTGGTATTACCTCTTGACACATAGCAAATGCTGAATATAAGTTATTATTTATAATTCTATTCCAATCTTCATCTGTTTCTTCTGTAACTAATTTATATTCAGATATTCCTGCATTATTTACTAAAATATCTATTTTGTTATACTTTTCCAACGCATATTTAATAATTTTTTTAATTTCTTCTCTTTTAGAAACATCTGCTTGTACTATATCAATTTCTATATTTTCCTTTTTAAGTTCTTCTTGTAATTGTTCTGCCTTCTCTTTAGATTTATTATAATTTGCAATTACTTTTATTCCTTTTCGTGCTAGTGTTTTTGCAATTTCTCTTCCTATTCCTCTTGAAGCACCTGTTACTATAGCTATTTCTTTCATTAAAATCCTCCTAAGAATATAATTTTAATTTATTATCCACATTTTTTTCTTTAATTGTGAATAACATTTATAAAAATTATAAAAGTCAGCAATTAAGTATAATACAAAACTACTGACCTTTTATGGAGCCACTTCCCAGATTCGAACTGGGGACCCTCGCATTACAAGTGCGATGCTCTGGCCAGCTG
>CANQWL010000048.1 GCA_947627555.1 uncultured Clostridia bacterium
TCTTATATATGCCATTATATAATACCCTACATTCTTTACTCCCTAAAACCACGCAAAACTGGCATTTCGCGCAATCTTAAGAAACTTCAACGATGTGCCCTTTAGTGGATTTTTAGCCCCACCCTCGTAAAGTCAGTATGACTAGAATAATGCACCATCGATATATATTATATAACATTTTAATTAAATATTCCAATTTAATTTAAGTTAATTTTTATCTTAATTATTATTCTAGGCATTATAGTTTTGTACTATACTTAATGTTTTCTTTATTTTTCTTTTATATTCTCTATTTTTCTTATTTATTTATATATTCAATAATTTCATTAACACATTTATCTAAATCGATATTTTGAAACCTCTTTTTTATTCCTGCTTTTATAATGTTCTCTTCTGAAAAATCTTTACTATCAGCAATAAATCTTCTACATAGTTCTTCATATTTAGGCTCTTTTTGTTTATGTTCTCTTTTTAATGCTCTTTCTAGCCTTAGTCCATCTTCTACCTCAATATATATAGGAATTAATTTTTCTTTAAAGTATTCTTTCATTTTATTGTATGATTCTAATGTTCCTGCCATAAGTAAATCTTTTTCAGTATAAAATTGGTCATCTTCAATTGTTGCATATGTCCAAGGTCCATGTATAGTTTGATATGTTCTTGATTCAATTAACTTTTTGCTATTTTTTCCTTGTATATATTCTTCCATTTCTTTATTTGAAATGTAGTTATATGTTTCTCCTTGTATCTCGCCTTCTCTAATTGGTCTTGTTGTGTACATCACATAACTATTTACATCTAATTTATCTTTTAGTATATTGAATATTGTATCTTTTCCTGATGAACTTTTCCCCATAATATAAATTATATTCATATCTTCACCCTAATCTTTTTTATCTTCTTTATTTTCTTCATTTTCTTTTTGTTTATTATTTTCTAACATTTTATTGATTGAATCTAAAATATCATCTGAATTTTCATCAAATTCATCTTTTATTAAATTGAACATTTTTTATTCTCCTTTCGTTATTTATTATACTATTTTGTATTTTCTAATTCAAGGTATTTATTACAATAGTTCAAAATTAATTATAATAATTCAAATAGCTTAAAATAACATTGGCACGAGAAGGATAATATTTTTAAATTTTGAAATGAAATTGTGGGGACCGTTCAAAAATTCTCAAAAGTTTGCAAAAACTTTTGTTAGAATTTTTAGAATGGGGATAATGTAAAAATTTAAAAATATTATCCTTTGGGAGCCTATAAATTATAAAAATTTGAAATGAACTATTTGGTGTTCACTTTATAAATTATAATGGGGCTTTTTTTAGATAAAACGTTTTTTACTATATAGTTTTGGACATTAATTATAGAAATGCTTGTTTAATTTGATTTAAATAATATGTACCATTTTTTATATAAATTTCAATTACATCTAATCTAATTGCTATATCTTGTATTTTATATTTATAAAGATAATATCTTCCTGCTTCATAAATATGTTTTCTTTTTTCTTTATTAACTGCTTCACAAGGCATTCCATATTTTAAATTAGAACGAGTTTTAACCTCTATAAAAACTAGTTCTTTTTTATTATTATCTTTTGCAATAATGTCAATTTCTCCTTGTCTACAAGTAAAATTTCTGTGAATAATTTTATAATTATTATTTTCTAAATACTTGCATGCTAAATCTTCTCCTAATTTTCCTATTCTTTGCTTAAAATACACCTATATCCTCCTGCAATTTTTTCGATATATCCTTCTATTTCTAAAAAAAATAATATTTGATTAATTTCACTTAATTGTATGCCAGTTTTTTTATAAATTTCATTAATATTAATTACTTTGGTCGTTATTAGGTTATATATTTCTTGGTATTTTTTATTAAATATTTCTTTTTTTAGTTTTTTCTTTTGCATTTCTATTTCAAGATTATTTTTTTCTTTATTGTCCTTGCTTACTGTTTTATCTAGTTTCTCCTTTACTTTTTCTTTTGTATTTTTAATTTTTCTTTTTTGTATTTTTCTATATTCTAAAAATTTATATTCTTCTATTATTTCTTTTGTAGAAGTAACTAAAATTGCACCTTTTCTAATTAATCTGTTTGTGCCTACTCCATGAGTATCATCAATTTCATGTGGTAAAACAAATACTTTTTTATTTTGTTCTGTTGCAAGTCTTGCCGTAACACTTGTGCCACTTCTATGGGCTGCTTCAACAATTAACACTCCTATTGATATTCCACTTACAATTCTATTTCTTGCTATAAAATACTGAGATTCTGCTTTTGTTTCTGGTGGATATTCACTAATTATTAATCCTCCATTTTTTATAATATCGTAATAAAGTGATTTGTTCTCTTTTGGAAATATATGATTAAATCCATTCCCTAAAACTGCAATTGTTTTTCCTTTACATTCTAGTGTTGTTTTATGGGCAATTGTATCAATTCCGACTTGCCATTCCACTAACAATTGTAATTTCTTGTTCTACTAGCTCTTGTGCAAATTTTTGTGCTAGTTTTTTTCCATTTTCAGTGCAATTTCTTGAGCCAATAATAGCAATCATGTTTGTATTTAATAAATCTATATTTCCTTCTATATATAATTTTTTTGGAGGATTTTTTATATTAATTAATTGTTTTGGATATTCTTTGTTTCCCAAGTTAATTATTCTAATTTATATCACTCCTAACTTCCCCAATATTTTCTATCTAAACTTCTATATTGGATTGCTTCTGCTAAATGACTTGTTTCTATGTTACTTGAATTGTCTAAATCTGCAATTGTTCTTGCTACTTTTAATATTCTACTATATGCTCTTGCACTTAATCCTAATCTTTCAAATGCTATTTCTAGTATGTTTTTACATTTACTATCTATATTACAATATTTTTCGATTAATTGTGGAGTTAATTCAGAGTTAGAAAAAATGTGATATTTTTCATATCTTTGTATTTGAATTTTCCTTGCATGATTAACTCTTTTCCTAATTATTTCTGACGTTTCTTCTTTTCTACTATTTTGTAATTTCTGATATTCTACACTTTGTACTTCTATTTGTATATCTATTCTATCTAAAAGTGGTCCACTAATTTTGTTTATATATTTTTTAATTTGTTCTTGCGAGCAACTACACTCTTTTTCTTTACAATTATAATATCCACATGGACAAGGATTCATGCTTGCAATAAACATGAAATTACATGGGTAGGTAATAGCCATATTTAATCTACTAATTGTTACTTTTCTGTCTTCTAATGGACCTCTCAATAGTTCTAAAGTATTTTTTTTAAATTCTGGTAATTCATCTAGAAACAAAACACCATAATGTGCTAAACTGATTTCGCCAGGTTTAGGCATTTTTCCTCCACCAATTAATGATGCAGGAGTAATGGTATGATGTGGGCTTCGAAATGGTCTTTTTAAAATCATTGGCATTTGTTCAGATAATAATCCTGCAACACTATGTATTTTAGTTATTTCTAAAGATTCTTCAAATTCAATATCTGGCAAAATGCTTGGCAATCGTCTTGCTAGCATTGTTTTTCCAGAGCCTGGACTACCAATTAATAGGCAATTATGACCTCCTGCTGCAGCAATCTCTAATGCTCTTTTTATATTTTCTTGCCCTTTTACATCTGAAAAATCAAATTCGTATTTTATTTCATTATCTATAAAAAAATTAGATTTTTTTTCCTTTTTTAATGGTATTTTTCCATTTAAATATTCTATTACTTCACTTAATTTACTAGTTGAGAGTATATCTAATCCAGAAATTATAGAAGCTTCTTTTGCATTCTTTTCAGACAGTATAATTCTTTTTATACCCAATTTTTTTGCTTCAATACATACTGGTAAAATTCCACTTACACTTTCAATTGTACCATCTAATGAAAGCTCTCCGATAAAAATAGTATCTTTTAAAAAGCTTTCTAAATGCTTATTTCTTATTACTCCATTTGCAATCAAAATTCCTATTGCAATTGGTAAGTCTAAACTTGACCCTTCTTTTTTTGTGTTAGCAGGTGCTAAATTTACAACAATTCTTCTACTTAAAAATTCTATATTGGAATTCTTTATTGCAGTTTTTACTCTTTCTTTAGATTCTCTTACACTAGTATCTGGTAAACCTACAATTTCAAAATATGGCATTCCATTTGATATATCTACTTGTATTGATATTAAATATCCATTTAGTCCATTTAATGCCATACTTTTTACAATTGATAACATATTCTCCTTTCTACTAAATCTGTTTAAATATTTGAAGCCATTATAGTATATATGTAAAATAAAGGATGTTTTTGTGTTAACTATTTTTATACTTTTATGGATTTTTATGGAATTAACTTTTTAATTATTATTTCAAATTTCATGTTTTAGTTTTAAAGTTTTATAAAATTATAGAATATATATTAAATAATGGGGAAACTATAATGGCCTCAAATATTTAAACAGATTTAGTTTTATTTAGTTTTTTGAATTCAGTATTTTGATATAATTTTTTAGTATTTTAAATTAAATAAATACGAATTAAATAAATAGTAATAAATAATAAATGAATTAATATTTTTTTGAATAAATTCTTTTGTTTTCATAATAAGTTAATTAACTTGTTATGTATTATAATTTCATTTCCAGTTTTTGTCAATACTTTTTATGAATTTTTTTATTTTTTTAGAATACTTTTCCATTTTATTCATATAATATTTATAAAAACATTATATTTTATTACCATTTAGCTTTGAAACTGTTTATTATAAAAAGGTTTAATATGTTTTATACATTTATGTTAAACAACTTTATATAAAAGTATTGACTTTTATGCTTTTTAGTAGTAAAATATAGATTGTTAGTTACATCGCGGGGTGGAGCAGTTGGCAGCTCGTTGGGCTCATAACCCAAAGGTCGGAGGTTCGAGTCCTCCCCCCGCAACCAAATCGTTTAAAAACAAACTACTACTATTTCGTAGGTGGGTTTGCAATAATGAGTTATATAAATAAGAGTTAGATTAAATTCTAACTTTTATTTTTTTAACTTTAAGGATACAATTTGCATATTATGTGAATTTATGATATACTAAAAAGTGATATAGGTAAAACCCTGTGTCGATTACCTAGTTTTCACTAATTAGTGAAAGGGATTTCCCCTAACTTTTTAGTTTAACATATATAACTTAGTAAACTTCAATAAAAGAAAACGGAGGGATTATTATGGAAAATACTTTAATTATTATCGGTGTTGTAGAAGCAGTACTTTTTGTTGTCTTTATGATCTCATGTATACGGTATTTAAAAAAAGATACATTACTTTCTTTGATATTGTATGTAGTTTCATCAATAGTCATCTGCACATTGGAAATAGTGTCAACATTGATAAAGACAAACCTTGACCAAAGCTATGTCCACGAACTGGTTAATGCTTTCATATATGCAGTAAATGCATTATTGGGAGTATTCTTCATGGGAAATAGGTTTGGTAGAAAAGAGGATGTTGAGATTACAATAAGGATAATTGATAAAGATAAAAGCAACGATAACGCGGATTAGTAGTTTCCTTAAAAAGTAAATTATTCTTTTCCCCATTCTATGTTAAGAATGGGGTTTCTTTGTATTAAATATTAGTCTAAAAAGTATTATTTATAAAAGTATACCTGTCAATAGTTTTTAGAAATGTCACCCCTAAAAGGTAAAAATAACTTTTAGAAATGTCACCCCTTTTAGTTACGAACTAACTAATAAGGGTGATGTTTTCTTTGCATCTAATGTTAATAAATATATTGCAAAGTTTAAGTTTCTTGATTCTTTTGATTTGTAAGCTTTGTGTAGTTCTTTGATAGTATTTCCAGTTGGTAATTCTTCGCAATTTAATACATTATAGATTTTTTCATTGCTTTTTGCTCTAATTCCTAGTTTTTTGCTCATTAGCACTGTAACTTTTTGCTTTGGTCTTAAATCATCTGAAATTACCTGGAATTTCTCTCCAAATAAGCTGAAGCCTCCTGAATTATCTAGTGTTCTCGTGAATTTTACACAAAGTAATGTATCTAGATCTACATACTTTGGCAACTCTACAAATTTTGATTTTTCTTTTTCTGCTTTTACACCAAATTTTTTAGCATAAGATTTTATGAATTTTGGTAGAAATTTATTTGCTTCTTCAATATTAGTAATATTGTTAACTCTAAATTCTGTTAATAATCTATCTTGTAATGTGTTCCATAATCTCTCAATCCTTCCTTTTGCTTGTGAAGAATTTGCTGCAATTAAGTTAATATTTAATTCATCTAAAATTCTATGAAATTGTGTTTTAGGTTTTGTTTTTCCTTCTAGTTGTTCTTCAATTGTTAATTTACTACTAGTTGGAGGAAAGAATACACTAAACTTATCTGAATATATTGTTTCTGGAATTCCATAATTAGTAAGCATTTGCCTTGTAATCTCTAAATATCCAAGTAAGCATTCTGTTTCGCACATATATAATCCAAGTGGAATTCCTGTTGCATCATCTATATATCCATGTAAAGAATACTTGTTACCACATTCAAACCAATCAAACGGAGTAGAATCTGTTTGAACTAATTCTCCAAAATAAGATTTTCTTTTTCTTCTATGATGTAATTTTGCTTTATGGTGTTTTCTAGGGCTTTTAATACCATTTTTCTTCAAATTAGAATACAAACATGAATAAGATATACTGATATTTTCCTTTTCTAAAAGTAGTTCTTGGAAATGTATAAAATTTGCTTTTTCATATATATATTTTTTCTTTAGTTCTACAATTTTTTTAATTATTTCAGGATTTGTAGCATGATTAGATATTTTCCCTCGATTTTTGTGAATAATTCCTTCAGGTCCGTTATTAACAACCTCCTTTTTTAACCTTTGGATTTGCCTATCTGATAATTTGAGTATTTTTGCTGCTTGAGGGACTGTATATATTCCATCAATACAATCTTGAATAACTGAATATCTTTTTAAATCTTTTTTTGTCATTATATAACTCTCCATATTTCATATTTTAACATACAGGGGTGACATTTCTATATAAAAATAAAATATTTTATGGGGTGACATTATCACAAGTTAATCACAATTTATAAAAGTATACCTTTACAAACATTAAAAAGAATGTTAAAAGATAGCCCAGGTAGTTTATTAGTTATACATTCTATTGATAGGTTAGGAAGACCAAAAGCAGAGATAACAAATGAATTCATTGCAGAATATACTAAATGGAAAAATGGAGAGTAGACAGCAACACAAGCAATGATAAATTCTAATACAACAAGAATAACATTTTATAAATTATCAAAAATGATGAATATGGATAGATTCAAAAAACATGACTACCTTTTTATAGTAGTCATGTTTTTAAATTTTATAATTATAAAACTTTTTTCTTGATAATTATAACTCCAACTCCTAGTATTGTTAAAGTTACTATACCTATTGTTATTGGTACAACATATCCTAAATTTTTACCTGTACTTGGTGTTACCATTGCTGTTTGTGCTTCTGCTTCATCTGATTCTCGTGGAGGGTTTCCTGGTGGATTATTTCCTGGGTTTGTTTGCTCTCTATCTTGTTTATTTTCTAATATTTCACTTCCTCCAGTTTTATTTATTTCTAGTAATTCTGTATCATTGTGTAGTTCTATTTCATCTGTTGTTGTTAATAATTTTCCTACCTTTAAATTAACATTTGTTGCACTACCTGGTAATACTTCTTCGTTAAATAGTCTTTCTGTATATAATATATTTCTATTATTAATTTCATTTGCTTTCAATACATCATCAGCTTTTGGTAATGCGTGTCCTTCTGAATTTTTAAATATTGTACCATCATTATTTTGATATTCTTCTTTAGTTATAGCTTTCCAATCGCTATTATTATCAGCTTCATATCCCCAATCTCTATCTAAATAATCTACTATAACACTTGGTCTTATTTTCATTACTTGGCTTTCATTCCAGTAACTGTTGGTTTCTTTTATATTTCCACCTGTTTCTAATTTCTTCAATCTATATGTGCCGCCTCCACTTGCTGTGCTACCATGATTATAATAACTTGCATTATTAATGTCTACTTCACTTAGATTTTCGAATTTTATTGTATATGTTACTTCTAATTTTGAACCTTGTAATAATTCATTATCTAGTTCTACTTTTACAAATCCCGGATTATATGTATTTGTATTTTGTGTTGGTCCCATATATGTAACATATTTACTTTCTCCTTCTGCATGGTTACCGCTTTCATCAAGTGTTATATCTGAAATGACTGAATCTCCAACTGTTAATCTTAAATGACTAATATATTTCTTTAATTGTATTCTTTGTCTTGCTCTTTCTACTATACCAAAGTCTATATTATTTACATCATATTTTCCTTCTGTTTGTCCTTGTATATTTTCGTTTTCAACTTCTATACTCATTTTTAATGTCGTTGATGTCATTTCTTTATTTTGATAGTTATGTCGTTTATCTCCATCTCTATTTTCATCATATACAATGTTTTTCAATTCTTCATCTATAGTATTTCTTATATTATATGAATCTAAAGCATCTGAGTATCTATCTTCTTGATTTTTATACCAATATGGATTTGAATTATTATTGTTATATCTTGATTCATCATAAATAGTAGCTTTAAAGTTTTGTACTGTTAGTCTATCTGCTCCATATTTAGAGTCTTCAACTTTATCTATTTTTCCATCTCCGTTTACATCTATAAATTGCTTGTCTCCCCATGTATAACTTACATAGAAATCTCCTGGTATAAATCCTTTTATTTCAAATCTTCCTTCTGAATCAGTTTTACTTGCTTCTTCATCTATTTGAGTTGATGTTTTATATTGATCATATGATGTTCCATCTACATTTTTGTATTTACCTTCTCCAGTATAGTATTCTAAACCTGTTCCAGATTCATAAATTTTTACTTTAACATTTTCAATTCCTTTTTCAGTTGTACTATCATATTTTCCATCGCCTTCTCTTATTTCTCCTGTCCTTAACTCATTATTGGTCTTATCGTAAAATACTATACCATTTATTGTTCTTACATTTGGATTTTCTACTATTTTTAATGATTGTGCATTGTCTGTATCAGTTTCATATGTTGTTATGTCTCCTGGTTTGGCATTTTCCGGTGCTGAATTTACATCAATGCTTCCATATATGTTACCATCTTTATTAAATGTAGAGTATGATGTTATTTCTGCTATATTTTCTAAATCTGGTTGGCCTCCCTCTATCATTTCTTGCACAGTTTGTCTATCTAATTCAAATTGTATGTAAATATTTTGGGTTTTTCCAGCTTGTATGTAAATATTTTTGGTTTCTCCGCCTTCTTCAATTTTATATATTGAATCTAATTTTATTGATAGAGTGTTATATCCATTGTTATTGTCTTTTTTCTCTATATCATCTATCTCTGTACTCTTATCTATGTTTCCTTTTTCATCCAGTTTTGTACCTATTCCAGCCCTGTCATCCCTGTCAACTAGTGTGTATCTTGTATCGTAATAGTCTACTATACTATTTATTTTAGTTGATAATGTTGTAGCTTTATTGTTTAAGTTTATTTTATATGTAACAAATACCTTTAATTCTTTGTCTGGATTGTTTGGATTTGTCCAAGTGTAATCAGATTTATAAATTGGCCTTTTGTAAGATCCTTTTTTAAATTCTCTTTCCCATTGGACACCATAGTCTCCCTCTTCGCCTTCTGGTTCTTCTGATTCATAGTTATACGTATATTCTTTGTCATTAATTTCAATCCTTACATTTTGAAGATTTTTATTTAAGTCATTATCTGTTTGCTCTCTTAGCTTTATTCCTAGGTTTATATTTCTAACTTCTGGACATTTTCCTCCTTCTGGTATTTTATAATATTTTTCATTGTTCAAATTTATTCCCACTGTTTCTGCATACATAGTAATTACAGGTAAATTTGAATTATTTCCATCAGTTGTTATTTTTCCTTTCGCATCATCTGTATATCCTAGTCCTGTTGGTTCTATCCATTCTCCATTGTCTCCATATCCTCCATCTCCAATTAATGTTGATTCACCTTTGTTTTTATCATAAGTTAGATTATATGTTTTATTACCTTGGCTATCTTTTGCAATGCCTTTTTCTATCGTTGCATATTTTTCTTCAAATTGATTTCTATCTACATCTTCTGCTTTTGATCCATTACTATCATCAAGGTTAGCAGTTACACTTTCATATTTTAATCCATTATATTTGAATTTTACACTATACTCACCTAGTTCTTTTTTTAGAATTCTTTTAAATTCATAAGAACCATCGTCTTTTGTAATAGCTACACATTCTTCTCCTTTTTGATTTATTACTGTCTGATCAGTTCCTGAATATACTAATCTTACTTCTATACCTGATATTAGATGTTCTCCATTATCATATAAGGCATTAGGTTGTGATGTTTTTCCTGTTACATCATCTTCCCATACTTTACCTGAGATTTTTGTATATGCTTGTTGATTGTCTACTGTTACTGTTGCTGTGGCTGTATTATCTTCTATTGGATTACTTAAATCTAATTCATATTCGTTTAAATCCAAGTCATAGAAATCTTCATCTTCTGGATTTTGTAGTCCTACCTCTTGTGTATAATATGTTCTCCAACATGGAATGTTTTTTAAGTCGATATATCCATCAGCATGTCCATCTGTACCTGTTACAAATAATTTTGCTGAGTTTTCATCAGTAGTAAATTGTATATTTGAAGGTCCTGGATCTACTTCCGAATAAGAGCTGATATATTGTTTAGTTCCACTATCATCTATATACCATATCTTAAACAGAGCTCC
>CANQWL010000049.1 GCA_947627555.1 uncultured Clostridia bacterium
AAGTAGTAAAATAAATCAGTTATATGAATTTTTACTACTTTTTATTATAATGTTCATAAAATTAAATTATTTAAGTTAAAAGATAAAAAAATGTTGACATTCCAAAACAAATGTTTTATAATATATATGCAAATTTAAAATTAGAGTAATTAATTTTAATTAATTATTATTTAATAATTATATGTGCATTAAGAATGAATCGAGAAAGGATTAAATTTTTAATATGGAAAATATAATAATAAAAGGAGCAAAAGAGCATAATTTAAAAAACATAGATTTAAATATACCAAAAAATAAATTAGTAGTTATAACAGGACTTTCAGGTTCAGGAAAATCATCATTAGCATTTGATACTTTATATGCAGAGGGGCAAAGAAGATATGTTGAAAGTTTGTCTTCTTATGCAAGGCAGTTCTTAGGTTTAATGGAAAAACCAGATGTTGAAAGAATTGATGGTCTTTCACCTGCTATTTCTATTGATCAAAAAACTACTTCAAAAAATCCTCGTTCTACAGTGGGAACTGTAACAGAAATTTATGATTATATTCGTTTATTATATGCAAGAATTGGTGTTCCATATTGTCCAAATTGTCATACTAAAATAGAGAAACAAAGTATTGATCAAATTGTGGATAATATTATGAGTTTTCCACAGGGTACAAAAATACAAGTTTTAGCACCAGTTGTAAGAGGTCGTAAAGGAGAATTTACAAAACAATTAGAAGGGTACCAAAAGGAAGGTTTTGTAAGAGTACGAGTTGATGGAGAAATTTATGAACTTGGTGAAGATGATATTTCAATTGATAGAAAAAAGAAGCACGAGATAGAATTAATTGTAGATAGACTAGTAGTAAAAGAAGATATTGTAAGTAGATTAACAGAGTCAGTGGAAACAGCACTAAAACATGCTGATAATATGGTATTAATTGATATTATAGGAGATAAACCCAAATTATATAGTTGTAATTATGCTTGTCCGCATTGTGGATTTAGCTTTCCAGAATTAACACCAAGAATGTTTTCATTTAATAATCCATTTGGTGCTTGTGAAACTTGTACAGGTATAGGATATTTAATGAAAATGGATGAAGACTTAATTGTACCAGACAAAAATAAAACATTATATGATGGAATTAAAGCATTCGGGGCAAGTACAATGAAACGTGGAGACACAATGGCAAAAATGTATTTTGAAAGTATTGCTAAACATTATGGAGTTGAAATTAAAAACAAAAAAATTAAAGATCTACCACGTTGGTTTATGGAAAAGATACTATTTGGTACAGGTGATGAAGAAATAGATTTTGAATACACATCATATGCAGGAACAAGAAAATTTAAATCATCTTTTGAAGGTGTATTACCTACATTAGATAGAAGATACAGAGAAACAAAATCTCAGGGAATGAGAGACTTTTACGAAATGTATATGACAGAATCTCATTGTTATGCTTGTAATGGAGCAAGATTAAAACCAGAGATATTATCAATAAAAATTGGAGAAAAAAATATTAATGAACTAACTGAAATGTCAATTAGAAATATAAAAGAATTCTTAAACAATTTAAAATTAAATAAAACAGAAGCAATGATTTCAGAAATGATTTTAAAAGAAATAGACCAAAGATTACAATTTCTAATTGATGTAGGGTTAGAATATTTAACATTAGCAAGAAGTGCAGGAACACTATCAGGAGGAGAAGCACAAAGAATTCGTTTAGCCACACAAATTGGCTCAGGACTAACTGGTGTTTTATATATTTTAGATGAGCCAAGTATTGGATTACATCAAAGAGACAATGATAAATTATTAGCGACACTTAAAAAATTAAGAGATTTAGGAAATACACTTTTAGTTGTTGAACATGATGAAGATACTATGTATGCAGCAGACCAAATTATTGACATTGGACCAGGTGCAGGAACGCATGGTGGAAAGATTATGGCACAAGGAACTGCAGAGGAAGTAAAAAAAGTAGAAAATTCTATTACTGGTCAATATTTAAGTGGAAGAAAAAAAATACCAGTGCCATCAAAAAGAAGAAAACCTGTTAAATCAAAGGTAATAGAAGTACAAGATGCAACAGAAAACAACTTAAAAAATATCAGTGTAAAATTTCCTTTAGGAGTATTTAACTGTGTAACAGGAGTTTCAGGTTCAGGAAAATCAACATTAGTAAATGAAGTATTATATAAAACAATAGCAAAAGAGCTAAATGGATCAAATATAAAGCCTGGAAAGTGTAAAGCAGTAAAAGGACTACAAAACATTGATAAAATTATCAACATAGACCAATCTCCAATTGGAAGAACACCTCGTTCTAATCCTGCAACATATACAGGAGTATTTGATTTTATTCGTGACATTTTTGCAAGTACAGAGGAAGCAAAATTAAGAGGATATGCAAAGGGAAGATTTAGTTTTAATGTAGCAGGAGGAAGATGTGAAAGTTGCCAAGGAGATGGGGTTCATAAAATAGAAATGCACTTTTTACCAGATATATATGTACCATGTGAAGTATGTAAAGGAAAACGTTACAATAGAGAAACATTAGAGGTAAAATATAAAGGAAAAACAATTGCAGATGTTTTAGATATGACAGTAGAAGAGGCATTAGAATTTTTTGATAAAATTCCTAGAATAAAAAACAAAATTCAAACATTATATGATGTTGGATTAGGCTATATCAAACTTCGGACAACCATCAACAACACTATCAGGAGGAGAAGCACAAAGAGTTAAACTTGCAACAGAATTATCAAAAAAAGCAACAGGAAAGACATTATACATTTTAGATGAGCCAACAACAGGACTTCATATTGCAGATGTTCATAGATTAGTTGATATTTTGCAAAGATTAGTTGACACTGGAAATACCATTATTGTTATTGAACATAATTTAGATTTAATAAAAACTTGCGACCATATTATTGATTTAGGACCAGAAGGTGGAGATTATGGTGGAGAAGTAGTTGCAGTTGGTACACCTGAACAAATTTGTAAAAATGAAAGAAGCCATACTGGTAAGTTTTTGAAAAAATATTTGGAATAAAAATAATAAAAACCTCCAAAACAGTAAATAATAAACAAAAAGAAAGTGAGGTTTTTTTATGTTTGAAAATAAAATAGCAAATAATAACGAAATAAATCAATTTAACTTTAGAACAGACCTAGCTACAGAAAGAAGAGATTTGTACAAAAAAGCAAATAGTGTTGAAAACGAGATAGATGGAATTGAAAGCACAAAAGAAGAAATAAATGAAAATATTTCAGTAGAAAAAGTAAAAATAACAAATGAGCAAGGAGAAAAAGCAATAGGAAAGCCAATAGGAAATTATATTACAATAGATGTAAAAAAATTAAAAATAGCTCAAGAAGAAGAAATACAAAAAGCATCAGAAGTTTTATCAAATGAATTAAGAAATATTATATCACAACATATAGCACAGCAAGACGAAATTATTGTATTAGGATTAGGAAACATATATGTAACACCAGATTCTTTAGGACCAAAAGTAATTAATGAGATTGATGTAACAAGACATTTGCTAAACTATGCACCTGAATATTTAGAAGAAGGAACAAGAAGCGTAAGTGCAATTGCACCAGGAGTTTTAGGAACAACAGGTATAGAAACTGTAGAAATATTAAAAGGAATTGTAGAAAATACACATCCAAAACTTGTCATTGTAATTGATGCTTTAGCATCTAGAAGTATAGAAAGAATTAGCAGTACAGTACAAATATCAGACACTGGTATTATACCAGGTGGAGGAGTGGGAAACGCAAGAGCAGAAATTAGTGAAAAAACATTAGGAATACCAGTTATTGCAATAGGAATACCAACTGTTGTAGAAACAGCAGTATTAGTTAATGATAGTTTAGATTTATTTATTGAAAAATTACAAAAAGAAGCAAAGTCAAATGATTATTTGAATAAATTAAAAGATGAAGACAATTATGAAGAAATTAAAGAAGCACTAATTCCACAAGATTATAATTTAATTGTAACACCAAAAGAAATAGATGATTTAATAGAAAATATGAAAGACATTGTAGCAAGGGGAATTAATTTTGCTGTTAACTGATTTATAAAAGGCGATATAATGCTAAATTATATCACCTTTATTTGTTTTTGCTTTTTTATAAGGATACTTTTTATATAAATGACAAATATTACAATTTGTACATAAATGAACTCTTTTTTCAAAAACTAATTGTAATGTATTAATAAATTCATCAATAGTATTATCAACTAAATGAATATAAATATTTTTTGGAATTAATGTAAGTAAAGCATTTAAAGTATAATCATTTGAAGAAAAACTAATATCACTTAAATATTTTGCATGAAAGATATCTGTTTCAATATTTATAATATTTTTAGAATCATCTAATAAAATTGATTCAGAGCTAGAATAAATAATGTGAACACAATTACAAGTAGAACTTTGAGTGTTAATATATAACTTTAATAAAGAAACAAATTCTAGATATTCTTTTTCTATTATAAAATGATTAACAGCCTCACTTAAAATATCATCTAAAATATTAAAATATTCTTTAATTCTAAAATTAATAAACCCATTCAAAATAATACTTTTATTATCAGATAAAAAATTAAAAAAGCTATTAAATAAACAATTGAATTTCTTATTAAAAATAGCTCCGAAATCATCTATTGTAATATCAAAACAAATATCTATTATTTTATTTCTTTCTTCAGCATTAAAATAAAAATAATTTTGTAAGAGAATTCTATTAAGAAAAAAAGTTTCTAATTCATCAATAACAAATAAAGACAACATAGAACTTATTTTTTTTATAAAATCATCAACATTGGATCCTGTATAATGAACAATAATATTTTTATAATGTTTAAATTCATTAATAGAAAAACAAATGTCATTTAACTCGATTGAATTTAGTTCATTTAATAGATATTCTAGTGCATTGGTATTATTTGTTTTTATGCATAATGATTTCATTGCTAAAAAATCCCCCTTCTGATAAAACTAGTATCTACTAAATGTAAAAAACTTATACATTATCATATGCAGAATAAAAAAAAATGTCAAAGGTTCGTGCCAATGGTTCCGGGTTTAAACGTGCCAATGTTTCCGGGTTTAAATGGCAATTAAAAATTGCCATTTAAACCCGGAAACATTGGCACGTTTAAACCCGGAACCATTGGCACGAACCTTTAACAAGCTTATTGATAAATATGATAATCGATTTCAGGGAATATACAATCTTTTTTTGAAATATCTTTTAAAAAGTTTTCATCAATATTATCATCTTTTATTTGATAATATAATTTTGTAAATCTTCCAATATGGTCTTTAATTCTTTTTTTCGCATAATCAACCATTGTTCCATTTGTTATAATAAATAACCAATCACTACTTTGTGCTAATAATAATTCTCTTGCACATTGATTTAATGCTTTTTTCTTTAAGCCTTTTGCATTTGGATATAAATTAGCTAATTCACACATTCTATCTCCTGCAACGTGTAAATGACGATGAGCGTAATCATTAGTAGGGTTAAGCCAAACTTCACTATATCCATTGGCTCCCCAACTAGAACGGCATGGAGATGAAATTTGCATATTTGGGTATTTATCAATATATTCAGAAGGTGTAATTAATTCAAAATTACAATCATCATAATATATTTTTTTAAATAGAATGTATAGCCAATAAGGTCCTTCATACCACCAATGTCCATATAATTCTGCATCATAAGGACATAAAATGATAGGAGGAGTTTCCATATATTCAGATAGATGTTCTATTTGAGAAGAGCGACTATCAAAAAAATGTCCAGCTTGTTTTTCAGCAGAGTCTTTAGCCCACTGAACATTATAATAGTCTTTAAAATCTGTATCTCCAGTAATTCTATAATATTTTATACCAGTGTGAACTCTTACGCCATTATGTGCAATATAAGGTTTAATGTAATCATAATCAGCTTCATATCCAATATCACGATAAAACTCTCTATAGTTATAGTCTCCAGGATATCCATTAATAGAACTCCAAACTTGTCTAGAAGATTCGATATCTCTACCAAAAGCAATAACTCCTTCAGGTGAAACAATAGGGGCAAAAGTCCCATAGATTGGTGTAGGGTCTGCATATAAAATTCCATGAGATTCTGTAATGATGTAGTCAATTCCAAATTCTTTTAAATATTTGTCAGCTTCAGGTACATAACCACATTCAGGGAGCCATATTCCATGAGGTTTTCTTCCAAAATATTTTTCATAAGTTTGAACTCCGACTGCAATTTGAGCCTTTACTGTTTTTTCATTTACATATAAAATAGGAAAATATCCATGTGTTGCACCACAAGTGATAATTTCTAAAACACCAATATCTTGAAAATGTTTAAATCCTTGGATTAAATTACATTCATAAACTTCTTTGAAAATATGTAAATCATTAGAATATCTATCAAAATAATAATGAGCAAGTCTATTTAATCTTTCATCACCAGCAGTTCTTTTTATTTCTTTTTCTGATAATTCAATCATTCTTTTTAAATATTTTATATATTTTCTTTGTAATAATTTATTATCTAACATAGAAAGTAGAGGAGGGGTCATAGACATAGTAATTCGAAAATTGACACCTTCATCTACTAATTTTTGAAAATTAGTAAGTAATGGTATATATGTTTCTGAAATTGCTTCATACAACCAAGATTCTTCTAAATAATCATCACTTTCTGGATGATGAATAAATGGAAGATGAGCATGAAGTACAAAACTTACATATCCTTTTTTTTGTTGCATTCTATTTCTCCTTTGTTAAAATTTTAATTCTATTTATTATTATTAAAATTATCTGTTAGAATATTATTTGAAAACATTCCAACAGATATGTTTATTGCAGATTTTTTATTTAAATCGTGAAGATGGACTAGAAGAAGGATTAGAATTATTATAAATTTCTTCTATGTTCTCATTTTGATAAATTTCTTTATATAAATCATAAATATCATAAATTTTTCCCATATTTTGAATAAAAGAAAGTGTATTTATTGATTTTGAAGTTTCTATATTTGTTTTTACATTTCTAAAATAAACCATTTTTTGATTTGGATTAAATAAAATTTTATCATTTGGTGATTCAATTTCATTTGAACTTGTTATATATATATAATCTACATTAATATTTTCGTTTTTTTGTATAGGTCGTCTGCCAAGTTCAATTCTATAATTACATTTGCTATCTGCTACATGTAAATACCAACTATTTGCAAAATCATTAATTTCTACTTCAAAATTATATCCTAGAGTATCATTATACACAATTAAAACTGGTTTTGTTATTTGGAAAAAGTCCTCACCATATTGATTTTCATAATTTTTTCTATCTTTATCAGAAATATCCCAATAAATAAATAAGGTGGTAGGTGTTTGGGCTAATGTTTTTATAATAGTTTGATTATATCTATAAGGCAAATCATAATATTCTACAATTTCTGCTCTTGTAGTTTTAATAGCTTTTGTAGTAGATTTCTTTTTAGTAGTTGCTTTTGCAGAAGAAGCCTTTTTAGCTGTAGTTTTTTTAGTATCTACCTTTGCAGAAGAAGCTTTTTTAGCTGTAGTTTTTTTAGCATCTGCTTTTGTAGAAGAAGCTTTTTTAGTAGTATTTTTTTTGGTAGCTGATTTAGTAGAAATCTTTTTTGCTGTTGTAGTAGCTTTTTTCTCTTTTTTTATTTCATCTTTTAGTTCATTATTTTCTTTTGTTTTTCTTGGCATTTAATTTCCTCCTATGTAATCTCTTATATTCTTTTTATATATTATACTAAAAAACAAACTATTTCAAGTAAAAAAGACAAATTTTAAAAAATATATTAAACTTTATTTTTGACCACTTATCCTAATTGAAAAATAAAGTAATAAAATATATAATGTGAAAATACAAAGAAAGGAGGAAAGACCTTGATTATAGAAAAAATAAGAAAAGTAAATACAAAAGAAACAACAAGAAAGAAAAATGAAAAAGCATCAGATATGATGATAGGTAAATGGGTAAAATGTGATGAATGCAAAGAAATTATATATAAAGAAGAATTACACAAAAATTTAAGTGTATGTCCAAATTGTGGAAAACATTTTAGATTATCAGCAAGAAGGAGAATTAAACAAATAGCAGATGAAGGAACATTTGAAATAATTGGAAAAGAAATTATAACAAAAAATCCATTAGAATTTGAAGGATATTTAAAAAAAGTAGAAGCATTAAGAGAAAAAACTAAGATAGAGGAAGCTGTTACTTGTGGAATATGTGAAATTGAAGGACAAAGAGCAGTTTTAGGAGTAATGGATAGTAATTTTTTAATGGGAAGTATGGGCTCAGCAGTAGGAGAAAAAATCACATTAAGTATTGAAACCGCAATTAAAGAAAAATTACCATTCATAATGTTTTGTGTATCTGGTGGTGCTAGAATGCAAGAAGGAATAATATCTTTAATGCAGATGGCAAAAACATCAAGTGCAATTGCAAGATTACATCAAGAAGGATTATTATATATATCTATTTTAACAGATCCAACAACAGGAGGAGTAACAGCGAGTTTTGCAAGTTTAGGTGATATTATTTTAGCAGAGCCAAAAGCCTTAATAGGATTTGCAGGACCAAGAGTAATAGAACAAACAATTAAACAAAAGTTACCAGAAGGATTTCAAAGCTCAGAATTTTTATTAGAGCATGGATTTATTGATAAAATAGTTGAAAGAAAAGATATGAAATCTACAATTGCAAAACTAATAAGATTACATATAAAAAGATAAAAATGTTTATGTAAAAAATAAAAAAGGAGGACAAAATGAGTACGATAACTGCATGGGATAGAGTAGAGTTAGCAAGAAAATTAGAAAGACCAAAAGCGATAGATTATATTAATGCTATTTTTGAAGATTTTATAGAATTGCATGGTGACAGAAATTTTGCAGATGATAAATCTATTGTCGGAGGAATAGCAACTCTAAACAAAAATCCAGTAACAGTAATAGGAGAGCAAAAAGGAAGAAATATGAAAGAAAATATTGAAAGAAATTTCGGAATGCCAAACCCAGAAGGATACAGAAAAGCCTTAAGACTTATGAAACAAGCAGAGAAATTTCAAAGACCAATTATAACTTTTATAGATACACCAGGAGCTTACCCAGGAATGGGAGCAGAAGAAAGAGGACAAGGAGAAGCAATTGCAAGAAATATAATGGAAATGTCTACACTAAAAGTTCCTATCATTTGTATTGTAATAGGAGAAGGTTCAAGTGGAGGAGCTTTAGCAATAGCAGTAGGAGACAAAATTGTAATGTTAGAAAATGCAATTTATTCTATCCTTTCACCAGAAGGATTTGCAAGTATTTTATATAAAGATTCAAGTAAAGCAAAAGAAGCTGCAGAAAACATGAAAATAACAGCACAGGATTTAAAAAAAATAGAAATAATTGATAAAATTATAAAAGAGCCAACAAATGGAATTGAAAACGAATTTGAAGCAATTGCTAAAGAAATAAAAAGATATTTAGTACAAACAATCAAAGAATTAAATAAAATTCCAGTAGAAGAATTAATTCAAAAAAGATATGAAAAATTTAGAAAATTTTAAAATAATGATAAATTAAAAATATAAAATATAAATTGTATAATTAATTATTAAAAATAATTTATTTATAATAAAAAGGAGGATAAAAAAATGATTTTAAAAGGAAAAAAAGTATTAATTATGGGAGTAAGAAACAAATGGAGTATTGCATGGGGAGCAGCACAATCTGCTTACAAACAAGGAGCAGAAGTAATATGCACATGTACAGAAGATAGCATAGAAAAAGTAAATGCATTACTAGAAGAAATGCCAGGAGCAAAAGCTTATGTATGTGGAGATGTTAGCATAGACGAAGAAATAGACAAATGTTTAGATGAAATCAAAAAACAACATGGAAAAATAGATGGTATATTACATGCAATTGCACATGCTAATACAGAAGACTTAAGAAATGACTTTATATATACTTCAAGAAATGGATATGCTCATGCACAAGATGTAAGTTGCTATTCATTAGTAGCAATTACAAGAAAAGCAATAGAAAAAGAAATGTTAAATGAAGGAGCAAGTATTGTTGCATATACTTATTATGGATCAGAAAAAGTAATAGAAGGATATAATGTAATGGGAGTTGCAAAAGCAGCATTAGAAGCAAGTATTAAATATTTATCTAAAGACATTGGAAAAAATGGATATAGAATTAATGGAATATCAGCAGGACCAATAAAAACACTATCAGCTAAAGGAATCAAAGATTTCGGTTCAATTTTAGATGTAGTAGAAGAAAGATCACCATTACATAGAAATGTAACAATAGAGCAAGTAGGAGATGCAACAGCATTTTTATTTAGTAATATGTCAAGTGCAATAACGGGAGAAATTATACATGTAGATAATGGTTTTTCTGTTGTAGGTGTTTAAAAATTAACAATTGTGACCAAGTGATGCATTCCTTGGTCACAATTTAAAAAAAATATCAAAAAAGTATTGACAACAATTATTGTGAATAGTATAATAAATAAGCATTTGGGTAGATGGCCGAGTGGCTAAAGGCGGCAGACTGTAAATCTGTTCTCATTTGAGTACGATGGTTCGAATCCATCTCTGCCCACCAAGACGAGTTTTTGTCGAACTTTTTATAAGTCTTGATATAACTTAGGTTAC
>CANQWL010000050.1 GCA_947627555.1 uncultured Clostridia bacterium
GATTTAATCCCTGAATTTATTTACAAAGATAAAAAACAAGAACTAGAAAAGAAAATAAAATATGAAAAAGAAAAATTGCAAGAAGTAGAAAGCAAATTTAATACTTTAAATAAGCTAGAAGATAAAGAAGATTTAATCTTTAAGGCAATAGATGATATTAAGAAAAATGGATTAACAAAAGAAGAATTATCAAGAATATTTGATAAAATCGTAGTATTTAACCCAAAAGAAATAACATCTAAAATAAAAGAAGAATACAATTTAAATGACGAAATGTATAATGAATTATACGAAAACGGAGGGCTAGCATTTCACTTAAAATTTATGTACCCACAAACTATCACAAACAGGAGGATGTGACATTGGAACCAGACCAATAGATTTACATCTAAAATCATTTGAAAAATTAGGAATAAATATTCACAAAAACTATGGAAATATTACATGCACTTGTGATAAAATAATAGGAGAAAAAATAGACTTAGATTTTCCAAGTGTAGGAGCAACAGAAAATGCTATTTTAGCAAGTTGTTTAGCAGAAGGAACAACTATTATAACAAATGCAGCGAGAGAACCAGAGATTATTGATTTACAAAATTTTTTAAATAAAATGGGAGCAAAAATTAAAGGAGCGGGCTCTAATCAAATAGAAATAAAAGGGGTAAAAAATTTAAAAGATGTAAGTTATAATATTATGCCAGATAGAATAGAAACAGGAACTTTTTTATGTTTAGCAGCAATGACAAATGGAAAAGTTATATTAGAAAATGCACAGAGCAATTATATTACTCCATTAATAGATAAGCTAGAACAAGCAGGATGCAAATTCGAAACACAAAAAAATGAAATTGAAATAGAAGCACCTAAAAAATTAAAAGCAGTTAATATAAAGACAATGCCATACCCAGGTTTTCCAACAGATATGCAATCTATATTTGCAACGGCAATGACAGTAGCAAAGGGAACATCTATTATTGTTGAAAATATATTTGAAAACAGGTATAAATATACACAAGAATTGATAAGAATGGGAGCTAAAATCAATGTAGAAGGAAAAACAGCAGTAATAAAAGGAGTAAGAAAACTATATGGAGCAAATGTAAAAGCAACAGATTTAAGAGGAGGAGCATCTTTAGTGTTAGCAGCTGCCTGTGCTAAAGGAACAACAAAAATAGAAAATATAGAATATATTTTAAGAGGATATGAAAAGTTTGATTACAAATTACAACAATTAGGAGTAAATATTATAATAAAATAGTAAAAAGGGTGTAATAGATAATCTTTTACACCCTAACTATAAAAGGAGGTATCTAATTGGCTAAGAAAACACAAGGGAAAAATGTGAATTTTTATTATATGCAAAATGGACAAGATGTAGACCAAAGAGTATTGAAAAAAAATGAAGAGAAAAAGCAGAAAGAACGAGAAAGAAGGATTCAAAATAAGAAAAAAGAGAGCAATTTTGACATAGAAGATGAGACAGTCATCCAAATGACAAACAAAAACAATTTAAAAAAAGAAGCAATACAAAGAAAAAAGATACAAAAAGAAGAAAGAAAAAAGGAAAAAAGAAGGAAAAGAATAAAAAGAATACTAGAGATAATTTTATTAGCAGGAATAGCTATAGGTGGAGCAATTTTTGCAATGACATCACCTATATTTAATATAAAAGAAATACAAGTTTTAAACAATGAAATTGTTAGTAGTGAGGAAATTATAAGTTTATCAGGTTTAAAGATAGATGAAAATATTTTTAAATTTAGTAAAAGAAATGTAAAAGAAAAAATAAAAGAAAATGCATATATTGAAGATATAAAAATTCATAGAAAGCTTCCTAATATTATACAAATAGATACAATAGAAAGAAAACCTAAATATAGTCTTGACTTTATGGGAAAATATGCTTATATTAATACACAAGGATATATATTAGAAATTTCTGAAGATAGTAAAGGGCTTCCAATTATTCAAGGCATACAAACAAAAGAAGAAGAAATCGTACCAAATAAAAGATTAATTACAGAAGACTTAAATGCATTAGAAGATATAATAAAAATAATGAATGTAGCAAAAGAAAATAATTTAGAAACTAAAATTACAAGCATAAACATTAGTAGCAAAAATTCTTATAGTATATATATAGAAGAAGAAAAAAAGAGAATTTATTTAGGAGATAGTACTAATTTAAGTAATAAAATGTTATATGCAATAGCTATTATAGAACAAGAAAAGGGAAAAGAAGGGGATATTTATGTACATGGAGATTTAAACAATAAGTTTCAACCATACTTTAGAGAAAAAGTATAAAATAAATATAATGTTTAATATAATTATTAGAATAGGAGATTTGACAATGAACAAAAAGATTATAAGCATTGTTTTAGGAATTATGTGTTTTGCACTAACACTAGGAATATGTATACAAGTTAGAACAGTTAAAAATTCAAATTCAACAGTAAGCCAAAATTATGAAGAAAACAATTTAAGAGCTGAAGTATTAAAATATAAAGAAAAATATGAAAACAAATATAAAGAATTAGAAAAAGCAGAAGAGCAATTAGAGCAAGAAAGACAAAATTCAACACAAAATAATGAATCATTAGAAAAAAAAGAAGAAGAGATTAAGCAAGGAAATAAAATGATTGGCTTAAGCGAGGTAACAGGGCCAGGTGTAATAGTTACACTTAGCGATAGTAAACAAGAAGCTAGTAGTGTGTTAAATCCAAGTTCATTATTAGTTCATGATGCAGATGTATTAAGTGTAATAAATGAACTTAAAAATGCAGGGGCAGAAGCAATTTCGATTAATGAACAAAGACTAGTTCCAACAAGTAGTATTTCATGCGGAGGAAATATAATTGATATTAATGGAGAAAAAGTTGGAGCACCTTTTGAAATAAAAGCAATAGGGTTGCCAGAACAATTATCTGCTTTATCTAGACAAGGTGGATATTTAGAAATATTAAAAAATGCCAGTATAGGAGCTGAATTAAAAAAATCTAATAACATTACAATACCAAAATATACTGGAATAATATCATATCAATATGCGCAAACAGCAGAATAGGAGGATAGCATGAAAAAGAAAATGAAAAAAGGTAAAGTCACAATGACAGTTACAATTGGAATAGCGTGTTTTGCATTAGCATTAGTTATGTCTATGCAATTTAAAATTGTAAATGAAACAGATATAACCTCAATAGAAAATATGAGAGAATCTGAATTAAGAGCAGAACTTGCTAATTGGAAATCTAAATATGAGGAAACAAACCAACAATATGAAGAAGTAACAGCGAAAATAGAAGAATACAAAAATAATAAACAATCTAATGATGAAACAGAAAAATTAGTAAATCAAGAATTAAGTCAAGTAAATCAATTATTAGGAAAGACTGATGTACAAGGAGAAGGCATAGAAATTACTTTAAGAGAAACAGATAATGAAGAAATTAGTAGAATAACTTCGGATGATTTAGTATTAATTATAAATACATTAAAAAGTGCAGGAGCAGAAGCAATATCAATTAATGATGAAAGAATAATTAATATGTCAGATATAGTAGATATCAATGGAAATTTCATTAAAGTAAATGGACAAAGAATATTAGCTCCATATATTTTAAAAGCAATAGGAAATCAATCATATATGGAAAGTGCATTAATTGGAAATGGTGGACCAATTGATGAAATGAAAAAGATAGGACAAGATGTTAGTATACAAAAAGTAAACAAACTAAAAATAGAAAAATATAATAAAGATATTAAAATGAAATATATTCAATAATTAGTATATGAATCTATCAAAAAATAATAAACAAGGAGGAATAAAAATGATTTTTATAGCCATATTGATAGGATGTATTGTAGGAGTATTAGTAGGAGTTAATGCACCTATGATTTCATACACATATTCAAGCTATTTAGCTATAGCAATTATAGCTTCACTTGACTCTGTTTTTGGAGGAATTACATCAGTAATAAATAAAAATTTTGATTTAAAAATATTTGTAACAGGATTTTTTGGAAATGCAATACTTGCTATACTATTAACTATATTGGGACAGAAATTAAATGTAGATATTTATTTAGCTGCAATTGTTGTATTTGTAGGAAGAATGTTTGTAAATTTTGCAATTATTAGAAGATACTATGTGGATAAATGGTCAAACATGTTAAAAAAACATGATAAAAAAGTATCTAAAATTGAAGAATAGAATAATGGCTGAAATTGAATAAAATGAATATAAAAGGCAGGAGTTTCTCCTGCCTAAATTAATACAAAAAAAGAAAAAATATTACAATAAGATTACAAAAATATTACAAAAATATAACAAATTCTATTGACATTTGTTTTAAAATGTAATATATATACATTTAGAAAATTAATAATAAAAATGGAGGAATTAACTTGGCAATAGGAGATATCATAGTAGGTATTGACATAGGAACAAGTAAAGTATGCACAGTTATAGGTGAAGTAAATAACTTTGGACAAATAGAAATTTTATGTAATACCTCATATAAATGTAGTGGACTAAAGAAGGGTAAAATAATAAATGAAGATGAAATAGCATTAAGTTTGGCAAAAACCATTAAAGATGCAGAAGACGAAACAAACCTAAAAATAAATTCAGCATATGTAACAATACAAGGTAAGCATGTAACAATTGTACAAAATAGTATCACTAAAGAAGTAAAAGACAAGTACTCTGGAATCTCAATTAAAGATGTACAAAATGCAATAATACAAGTAAAAGATATAGAAATTCCAGATGACAAAACATTAATTGATATCGTACCTGATAAAATAACATTAGAAAATGGAACAATTGTAACAGATCCAGTAGGAAATTTAAGTTCACATTTTACAATAAGTGCACAAGTTATATTAGCAGAAAAAGAGTATGTAAGAAAATTAAATAGCATTTTCAAAAAAGCAGGACTAGAAATAGATGGAATTGTACCAATTACACTAGCAGAAAGAAACCTAGTATTAGATAAAAATGAGTTACATGATAATGTAATGTTATTAGATATAGGAGCAGGCAATACTGATATAGGAGTATTTGAAGGTTCAACATTTATTTACACAAATTCTATTCCAGTAGGAGGAGACAATATAACAAACGACATAGCACTTGTGTTAAATATATCAGAAGAAGAAGCAGATAAATTAAAAAGACAATATGGACTAGCACTAAAATCTTTTATAGATAATAATAATGATATAATTTTAAATACTTCAAAGGATGAGAACAAAAACAGAATTATTAAAAGTTCTGAGCTAATTGAGATTATAGAAGCAAGAATTGAAGAAATATTTTCAATTGTAAATAAAGATATAATGAATCAAGGGGTAAAGCAAAAAATAAACAATGTTATTTTAACAGGTCAAGGAATAGTAAATATCAATAAAAGTGATGTAGCTGGAAAAATTAATTTAAACATACCAGTGAAGATATCAACAGGAAGACTAATAAGTACAGTAAAGCCAGCATATAGAACTAGCTATGCATTAGTTAGGTATATAGCAGCAAGGCCTTTTGCAAAAACAGTATCAAGTGATATAGATACACAAAATAATGAAAGTATTATTAAAAACATATTAGAAAGAGTAAAAGAATTTTTCTATTCATAAAAAGTTATTAAATTTAAAAATATATATTAAATAAGGGAGGAAAACTAAATGATGGAATATAATGACGATAATAATATTTCAATGATGGACGGAACAGCTACTATAAAAGTCATAGGTGTAGGAGGAGCAGGAAATAATGCTGTTAATAGAATGATAGATTCAGGAATAAGAGGAGTAGATTTTATTGCAGTTAATACAGATAGACAAGCTCTTCAAACTTCAAAAGCTAATACAAAAATACAAATAGGAGAAAAAATTACAAGAGGATTAGGAGCAGGAGCAAATCCTGACATTGGAGCACAATCAGCAGAAGAAAGTAAAGCAGAGGTAGCAGAAGTATTAAGAGGAGCAGATATGGTATTTGTTACAGCCGGAATGGGTGGAGGAACAGGTACAGGAGCTGCACCAATTGTAGCACAAGCTGCTAAAGAAATGGGAATTTTAACAATAGGAGTTGTTACAAAACCATTTACATTTGAAGGAAAGAAAAGACTTTCACAAGCAGAACGTGGAATTGAAAGTTTAAAAGGAAAAGTAGATACATTAGTTGTAATACCAAATGATAAGTTATTACAAATTATTGATAGAAAAACATCTATTATAGAAGCATTTAAATTAGCAGATGATATATTAAGACAAGGTGTACAAGGTATTTCAGATTTAATTGCAATACCAGGACTTGTTAATTTAGACTTTGCAGATGTAAAAACAATAATGCTAAATCAAGGAATGGCACACATGGGTGTTGGAAAAGCTTCTGGAGAAAATAGAGCAGAAGATGCTGCAAAAGAAGCAATTCAAAGTCCATTACTAGAAACTTCAATAGAAGGAGCAAAAGGTGTTATTATTAACATTACTGGTGGAGAAGATTTAGGATTACACGAAGTAAATACAGCAGCAGAACTTGTTCAACGCAGTGTTGATCCTGAAGCAAATATTATATTTGGTACAGTTACAGATCCAAATATGATAGATGAAATTCAAATTACAGTAATAGCAACTGGATTTGAAAAAAATGAACCAATATCAAGTATTGGAGTAGACAATATCGTTTCAAAAACATGGGAAAAGAAAATTAATTCAATACCATCAAATACAGATTCAAGTTCATCTCAAAACGATTTAGATATTCCTTCATTTTTAAGAAAAAACAAAAATAAGAATATGTAGTAAAATAAAAAGTTGATATAAAAATATATCAGCTTTTTTTATTAAATCAACTAATAAAAAGGCCGTAAATTGTAGAGCCTTTTTATTTTTTGAAATGAAAAGTCGGATTTTACCGATTTTTTCTTTTTTTCAACAATAAGAAAAGACAGTATTTTTAAATAAAACATAGTATTATATGCTTACAGGTGATGGTATGACAATTTACATAGATGTAGTATTAATTGAAAATTTACTAATGAATTATATTATTTTATATGCAGTAGGAATAATTTTAAAAAAACAAATAAAACATATAAGATTGATTATATCGAGTTTTATAGGAGCTATATACTCAATTGTTGCTTATGTTTCAATATTACAAATATATTCAAGTATATTTTTAAAAATTATATTATCAATTGTAATAGTTTATATAGCATATAATCCACAAAATGTTAAACAATTGTGGAAAGAAGTTCTTATTTTTTATATGACCTCATTTGTATTTGGAGGAGCAGCATTTGCATTAATTTATATTATAAAACCACAAGAAATTTTTATGAGAAATGGTCTGTTCTTGGGTAGTTATCCACTAAAAACCATATTATTAGGAGCAATTGTTGCATTTTTTATAATTGTTACATCTTTCAAAATTGTAAAATCTAAAATATCAAAAAAAGACATGTTTTGTACATTAAAAGTAAAAATTAATGAAAATGAAATTGAAACAAAAGCAATGATAGATACTGGAAACCTATTAAAAGAGCCGATTACAAATACACCAGTTGTTGTTTTAGAACATACCCTTTTATATGATTGCATACCAAAAGAAATTTTAAATAATTTAGAAAATATATTAGGAGGTGATTTTAAAAGTATACCAGAAAAAATAAAAACAGAATACATGTCAAAGTTAAAAGTAATACCATTTTCTTCTTTAGGAAAACAAAATGGTATGTTAGTAGGAATTAAGCCAAAATATATAGTAATAGAAAATGAAGAAAATAAAAAAGAAATTAATAATGTAATTATAGGAATCTATAATAAATCATTAACAAAAAGAGGAGAATATAGAGGATTAATAGGTATAGAATTACTATAAAATAAAAAGAAAGGAGAGATAATTCAATGAACTATATTTTGGAAAATTGAATTATATATAGAAATATGAAAATAGTAGATTTATTAAAAAATAGTATTAATACTATTTGTGCAAAATATTTAAATGATAAAAACGAAATAGAATATCTTCCTATTTTTTATATTGCAGGAAGTCAAACTTTACCAGCACCATTATCACCAGAAGAAGAAACAGAACTAATTGAACAATTAGGAAAAGAAGATAATCTAGAAATTAGGCAAAAATTAGTAGAAAGAAATTTAAGATTAGTTGTATATATTGCAAAAAAGTTTGAGAATACAGGAATAGGAATAGAAGATTTAATTTCGATAGGAACAATAGGTTTGATGAAAGGAGTTAATACTTTTAATTCAAATAAAAATATAAAATTAGCAACTTATGCATCAAGATGTATTGAAAATGAAATTTTAATGTTTTTAAGGAAAAATAACAGAACAAAAGGAGAAGTATCAATTGATGAGCCACTTAATAAAGATGGAGATGGTAATGAACTATTATTATCAGATATATTAGGAACAGAAGCAGATATTACATCAAGAAATTTAGAAGATGAAGTAGATAAAACTTTATTAAGAGCAGCTATAAAAAAATTAAATAATAGAGAAAGAGATATCATGGAAATGAGATTTGGATTTCAAACTGGAAAAGAAAAAACTCAAAAAGAAGTTGCTGATGAATTACGGCATTTCTCAAAGTTACATATCACGATTAGAGAAAAAAATTATTGGAAAAATGAAAAAAGACATCAGTAGTAAAATAGGATAAAACATATACTACTTGCTTAAAGAGAATAATATTTTTATATTTTTTTATTATTCTCTTTGAGTTATTTGTTTATTAAATAAGCATAAAAGAACCAAATTTGGAAATACTTAAAATATAAGTAAATTCAAAGGAGGTTTTTCTTTTGTTAAACAACAAAGTTGAGATATGTGGAGTAAACACATCTAAATTACCGTTATTGAGTAAAGAAGAAAAAGAAGAACTATTTGTAAAAATAAAAGCAGGAGATGAACAAGCAAGAGAAACATTTATTAATGGAAATTTAAGATTAGTATTAAGTGTTATACAAAGATTTTATGGAAGAGGAGAAAGCGCAGATGACTTATTTCAAGTAGGATGTGTAGGGTTGATAAAAGCAATTGATAATTTTGATTTAACTCAAAATGTACAGTTTAGCACATATGCTGTTCCAATGATTATAGGTGAAGTAAAAAGATATTTAAGAGATAATAATAGTATTAGAGTTAGCAGGTCAGTAAGGGATCTAGCATATAAAGCAATACAATTTAAAGAAAGATATACAAAAGAACATGGAAAAGAACCACATATAGAAGAAATAGCAAAAGAATTAGGAGTAGAAAAAGAAGATATTGCTTTTAGTTTTAATGCAATTCAAGATCCAGTTTCACTACAGGAACCAGCTTATAATGATGGAACACAGAGTATTAATATAATGGAACAAGTTAGAGACACTAAGAATACTGATGAATTATGGGCAGAAAATATGACAATTATGGGTGCAATGCAAAAATTAAATGAAAAAGAAAGAATGATTATAAACAAAAGATTTTTTGATGGGAGAACTCAAATGGAAGTAGCAGAAGAAATAGGAATATCACAGGCACAAGTTTCTAGGCTAGAAAAAAGTGCAATTCAACATATAAAAAGATTTTATAAATAATAATATTCATTTGTAATATAACAGTACTTTTTTTAAGTAATATAAATATATATATAATAAGATAAATATATAATTAGAAGGAATAGGGTTGAAAAAATTAATTCTTTTGTAAGCAAATTTATACATTGGAAGGAATGATAATAAAATGGGAGATAAGGGATTAGATTTTAAACATAAAGAAGTAGTGAATATTACAAATGGAAAAAGATTAGGCTATGTACAAGATGTATGTGCAGATTTAGAAACGGGAACTATTACTCATATTATTGTTCCAGGTAGTAATAAAATATTAAATTTATTTTCTTCTAATAATGATGTTGTAATACCATGGAAAAATATAAAATGTATTGGAGATGATTTAATATTAGTAGAAATATAGAAAGCTTTATAATTTTAAAGCTTTTTTTTTAAAGCTTCTTTTGTATCATATCTGTAAAGTAAATGCAATTTGTATGAGAAAAAGCTAATTTATATAAAAATAAAAAAATTTCAAAAAAAGTATTGACATAATCAGTTTAAAATGATATTATAAAAAAGCATTAGGAAATACCAAAAATAACAATATAAAAGGTATAAAATTCCATTAAAAAAATAAGAAAAATATATTGACATTAAACTAAAAAAATGGTATTATAAAAAAGTACCTTGTAACCGATGAGAAAATAAAAAGAAACTTAAGAATTAGTAATAAAATTGCATATTATGAATACAATAAAAAAGTGATTACTAGTTTTTTATTTTGCCCTAAAATAAAGAGCAAAAATAAAAATTCTTAAAAATATAAAAACTTGTCGAAAAAGTATTGACAAAGATAAAAAGGTATAGTATAATGCAAAGCGTTCCGCATAAAAAGGAACAAAAGTACATTGAAAAGTAAACAATAAAATCCTTTAGAGAATAAACCGAAGCGGTGCTAGATAATATA
>CANQWL010000051.1 GCA_947627555.1 uncultured Clostridia bacterium
GTTGCTAAAATGTCTGGAAGAGGTCTAGGTTTTACAGGAGGAACAGTAGATAAATTAGAGTCTATTCCAGGTTACCAAACGGGAGTAGATATTCACAATTTTGTAAAAAATGTGGAAAACATAGGAATAAGTATGATATCTCAAACTTTAAATTTAGCACCAGCAGATAAAAAATTATATGCCCTTCGTGATAGTATTTGTTGTGTAGAAAGTATACCATTAATTGCATCTAGTATAATGAGTAAGAAGATTGCAAGTGGAGCACAGAAAATAGTTTTAGATGTTACAGTTGGAAATGGAGCTTTTATGGAAAATATACAAGATGCAGAAAGACTATCAAAAGAAATGATTGAAATTGGCAAATTAGCAAATAGAGAAACGGTATGTATATTAACTAATATGGATGAACCATTAGGATATAGTGTAGGTAATTCATTAGAGGTAATAGAAGCTGTAAAATTTTTAAAAGGAGAAATGATAGAAGATGTAAGACAAGTTGTTTTAGAACTTGGGGCTTATATGTTAAAATTATCAGGTATAGGAAATGACATAAATAAAAATAAAGAATTACTATTAGAAAATATACAAAATGGAAAGGGATATAATAAATTTTTGGAATTAGTAAAAAATCAAGGTGGAAATATCTCTTATATAGAAAATACAGAAAAGTTTGCAAAAGCAAAATATATAGAACCAATATATAGTGATAAAAAAGGCTATATAAAAGAAATAAACGCAAAAAAAATAGGAAAAATAGCAGGAGGCTTGGGTGCAGGAAGAATAAAAAAAGAAGATAAAATAGATCCAAGTGTAGGAATTGTATTAAACAAAAAAGTAGGAGATAAAATTGAAGAAAATGAAATAATAGCTTATATCCATGCAAACGAAAAAGAAAAATTAGAAACTGCTAAAAAAGAATTGAAAAATACTATTTTAATAGTTCCTACTAAAGTAGAAAAATTATCAACAATAATAAAAGTAATAAAAAATTAAATATATAGTTATTGATAATAAAAGAAAATTTTGGAAAACACTACAAAGTAATTGAAAAAATTATTTTATATGATATAATATTATTGTAAATTATACTGAAAGGATGAAGAAAATGAAAAAAGAAAAAATATCAAAAGAAAAAACAAACCATAAACGCTATTATGATAAGGGAGAAATTTTTGTAAAAATTATGGCAGGTATTTTAGCACTATTAATGGTTGTAGCAACAGGAGCAACATTAATATATGCTTTAATATAATAATTAAAAATAACTATAATTTTTTTACAAAAGAATTTATACCTTGAAGGGAAGATAGTAAATATGGTAATTAATTTAGGAATGAATTGGGAGAATTTTTATAGAGATAATATATTAGAATATATAAAAAATTTGCAAAAAAATCCACTAGAGCTAGTTTCTCTTATTGTAGATTTAACAATAGTAATATTTTTACTATATTGTTTTTTTAAAATAGTAAAAGGTTCTAGAGCTTGGCAATTAATAAAAGGAATAGCATTGTTAATTATAGCAACATGGATAAGCGGATTATTTAATTTAAAGATACTAAATTGGATTTTAACAGGAATTATGAATTTAGGAGTAATTGCAATAATTGTAATATTCCAGCCTGAGTTAAGAAGAGGATTAGAACAACTAGGAACAAATAAGTTAACTAAATTTTTTGGAATTGATAAAGATTTATCAACAAAAACAAAAGAAGATATATATAAGATTGCAATTGCTTCAACAGAGCTTTCAAAAACAAAAACAGGAGCACTAATAGTAATAGAAAGGGATATAAAAATACAAGATATCATATCAACAGGAATTCCATTAGATGCAGAAGTTTCTCCACAATTATTAGTAAATATATTCTATCCTAAAACACCATTACATGATGGAGCAGTTGTAATTTCAGGAAATAGAATTGCAGCAGCAGCATGTGTTTTGCCTTTATCTGATGACAAAGATATTGCAAAAGAATTAGGAACAAGACACAGAGCGGCAATAGGAATATCAAAAGAGTCAGATAGTATTGTCGTTGTTGTATCAGAAGAAACAGGAAAAGTATCAGTAGCAAAAGATGGTACATTAATTGCAGATGTTAGAGAAGATGTTTTGAAGAAAATACTAATTAGTAATATTATAACAAAACGATTTGCAGGAGAGAAAAAAGAAAGAAAAAATACTTTAAAAAAGCTAAAAGAAAAAAGAAAAGAAAATAAAGAACAAATAAAAATAGAAAAACAAGATACAGAAAACAAATGATTAAAAGTCGCAATATTGCGACTTTTATCAGATTATGTATTAAATAAATTAAGATTACTTAAATAAGTAAAAAAATTGCAATTATAAGGTGAAAAAATATGAGAAATATAAAACTAATAATAGAATATGATGGAAAAGAATTTAATCGGATGGCAGAAACAACCCAATAAATTGAATATTCAGGGAACAATAGAAAAAGCAATAGAGAATATAACAGGGGAAGAAATAGAATTAATGGCATCTGGAAGGACTGATAGAGGTGTTCATGCTTTAGGACAAGTAGCAAACTTTAAAACAAATTCTAATATTCCGATTGATAAATTTGCAATTGCTATTAATAGTAATTTAAAAAAATCAATTATAATAAAGTCAGCAGAAGAAGTAGATGAAAAATTTCATAGTAGATTAACTTGCAAAAAGAAAACATATAGATATGTAATTAATAATTCAAAATATGGAACAGCCATATATCGTAATTTAGAAACGCATATTCCAATTAAATTAGATATTGAAAAAATGAAACAGGCAGTAAAATTCTTTGAAGGTGAACATGATTTTAATGCCTTTAAATCAAGTGGTACAAGTAGTAAAAGTAGTGTAAGAACAATATACAAGGCAGAAGTTAAAGAAATGCCTAATGAAAGAATATGGATAGAATTAACAGGAAATGGATTTTTATATAATATGGTTAGAATTATAGCAGGAACATTAGTAGATGTAGGATTAGGAAAAATAGATCCAAACGAAATTGAAAATATAATAAAATCTAAAAAAAGAGAAAATGCTGGCAAAACTTTACAACCTCAAGGCTTATATTTAGTAAATGTAGAATATGAATGAAAATAAATTAAGCTAAAATAAAAAAGTAGCATTAAACTTAGAATTACTAAAATATATTAGTATAAATAGTTTATAATATTTTCTTAATAATAGTTAAGAAAGTAACAAATAAATTGATAAAGCATAAAATATACAAAAATGAAAAGGAGAAAGGATATGAATAATTTACTTATATTTTTTGCTTTACCAATAGCAACTATTATTATTTCTATAGCATTACAAAAAATATTAAAATATCCTCCATTAGTTGCAGCAGTTGTATTTGCTATTTTCTTAATTGTTACATTTGTTATTGATAATTTAGATTTTTTAGTTGCAACAATTGTATATACTATTATTAGTTTCATTACAGCTCTTATAGTAGCTCTGATTTGTAAAATTTTAAAAGAATTACGAAGAAATGAGAACAATGGTAGATGTCAGCAGAATAATAATGTAAATACTAACAATACGAACGATCTATTAACAATCAATGGTAGTTATCAAGATAATGGCAATAATGGAGTTGTTACAATTAATACATTAGGAAATAATAGAGTAGCAGGAATAAATAATAATGGAAGGTGCAATTGTAATACTAATTCAACTAATGGAGTTAGTGCAAGAATTAATGTAATTCCAAATTCAAATACTAACGGAAGAACAGGAAATTTATGTGGAAATTATAGAAGAACATAATTATCCGATACACCCAGTTTATGAACTCTAATAATTACTTTATTAAAATGAAGAAAAGCATAGAAATTTTATATTTTTATGCTTTTTTAGTAATTGATTTATATATTAAATTTGAAAAAATTTAATAAATATGTTATAATAGTGTCAGAGGTTAAAATTGGGAATTTAGGAGGAATATATATGGGTTCTACTAGAAAAGAAATAGAAGAATTAGAAAATCGTATAAATCAAGAAGTTGAAAGATTAAAACAACAACAATTGATAAATAGTATATTACAGAGAAAGCAAAATGAAATAGATGCTTTAGTTCAAGCTGCAAAAACTACAAGTGGTCCTACTAGTGATATAATAAAAATGCAACATCAAATATTAAAAGATAACTTAAAAAAACAAAGTATAGAAAATCAAAAGAAATTAGAAGAGAAAAGAAAAGAAGTTATTAATGATGAAATTGATAAAGAACTACAAAAAATGAAAGAAGAAGAGGCAATTGCTGCTGAAAAAAGAAAGAAAAAAGTAGATGAAATTATTAATGAATTATACTATAAAGATAAATCTGAAAAGAAGAGTAATGTTAATAAACAAGAAAAGAAAAATAGTACTATAGAAGCAAAGAAAACCGATATTGCTAAAAAAGAAGAAAATAACACTATTGAATATAAAAACAGAAATAATGCTGCCAAAGAAGAAAAAATAAAAAGTATTTTTGAACAATTTAGTATTCAAAAAATAAAAAGGGTTGATATAAAAAGCAATTTAGAAGAAAATGATAAAAAAAGTGATAATAAAAGCGATAATAAAAGCCTTCAACCAATTAATAAACTAACTAAAAGAGAATTAGGCATAAGAAGAACAGCAATTCAAGCATATGAAAGAGTAATGAACTTTTTCCAAGAAAATATACATACATTCAAAAAGGGTATGAATTCTTCTTCTACATTTTCAGCTACTATACCAAACAATGATATAAAAGATAATAGAAATACAGAAAAAACAAAGGTAAAAAGTTTTAAAGAAATATACGACTATAAACAAGTTAGTCATGCTAGAGCAATGAGAATGGCAGAATTAAAACAAAAACAAAAAATAGTACAATTAAATGAAGAAAAAGGTAAGAAATATAAATCTCTAGGAAGAACAGCATAGATATAAAAAGTCATCATTAATGAAATTTAATGGTGATTTTTTAATACTTAAAAATTATGCATTGAAAAATAATATAAAATGTGTTATTATATCATAGTTAATAAAAAAGAGAGGAATAAAAAGATGGTAGAATTAATTATAGAAACATTAGTAGATTCAATTAAATTATTACCTTTTCTATTAATTACATATCTATTTATGGAATATATAGAACATAAAACAAATAACAAATTAAAAGAAACTATAAAGAAATCAGGAAAATTCGGTCCAGCAGTGGGAAGCTTTTTAGGCATTTTTCCACAATGCGGATTTTCAGTTTCTGCAACTAATTTATATGCTGCAAGAGTAATAACTTTAGGAACTTTAATAGCAGTATATTTATCAACATCTGATGAAATGCTTCCTATATTTATATCAGAAGCGGTACCAGTTGGTACTATTTTGAAAATATTAGCAATAAAATTTGCAATAGGTATGATTGCTGGATTTGCAATTGATTTTTTATTAAGAATCTTTAATAGAAATAAAGATGAAGAAAAAATTATTGATATATGTGAAAAAGAACATTGCCATTGCGAACATGGAATTATAAAATCTGCTATAAGACATACTATAAATATATTTATATTTATAGTAATAGTTTCATTAATAATTAATATAATAATCTTTTTTATAGGGGAAGATACAATAGCAGGATTTTTGCAAAATAAACTAATAATAGGGCCTATAATAGCAGGTATTATTGGATTAATTCCAAATTGTGCTGCATCTGTTATTATTACTCAAATGTATTTAGAAAATGTAATATCATTTGCTACTTTAATTTCAGGCTTATTAGTAGGATCAGGAGTTGGATTGGCAGTATTATTTAGAATAAATAAAGGAATAAAACAAAATTTAGGTATTGTATTATTATTGTATTTTATTGGAGTTATAGTAGGTATTATGATGGAATTAGTTGGAATAGCAATATAAACAATAAAAAGCTAATTGTATAATAACAAATTAGCTTTTTATGTTTAAAAAATTATATTAAATTATAATTATAGACTTTAATTATTTTTATTTTTTAAATCAAAAATAATTGCATCTTCATTGTCAAATAAATATTTAGAATCAGTTATATCTGTTTGAACTGGATTATATTCATCATTTTCATCTTTGAAATTCATATTTTTAAAATTAAATTTATGATTTTTTGGATTATTATCATCTTCACTTGTAGTAGTAACCCCATCAGAATATTTACCAAAGTCATAAAATTTTGATTTATGAGGTTCTTTATATTTAGATTCTAAATAGTTAAGTTTTATTTGACCAATTATAGGTTTTCCGTTACTATCTCTTATTTTATATGCACAATCTTTTGCGCCAAAACTTTGTAATTTTCCAGGTTTGAAATATTTTACAAATTCCCATTTAACATTTCCATATTTAGCATCATATTGCATACTTTCCATATCCATACTATTAGAATATGTCCACTCTCTTCTAGTTCCAAATTCATCTGACCACCAGTTTAGTTCATCAATTTCGGCTCCACCAGTATATATTTTATTTGCACAATTAGATAGTATAACTACTTTGTAATCTTTTTTCTGTTCAGGAACTACTAATTGTTGAAGAGTTTGAGATGAAATTACAGTTCCTATTTTATATTTTCTATACATTGTAAATATTGCTTCAGTTTCTTTACAAATAAAGTCTGGAAATTCATCAATATATAAGAAATGTGGAATTCTTGCATTTTCATTTCCAGGTCTTCTAAATACAGCGTTTTGCATAGAAATTAAGAAGAATAGTCCGAATGCTCTATGAGCAGAAGCTCCCAAGTCTCCACGTCTAGTACAAATAAAAGTAACATCTCCATTAAGCATTTTATCAAGATCTAAATTATTACGTCTATTACATAATATATGTTTTACACCTGGTATTCTTAATAAATTATCTAATTGACTAATTGTTGAAAATAAATGTTTTTCAATAGTAGATTTTCCAGGTGCGTTTTGATAAAAGTTTTTCTTAAAATATGTAAGTTGAACACTATATTTTTCTTTTAATTCTTCATCATGTGCCAAAATTTCACACATTTTTTCTATTAATTCAAAATTAGTAAACATTTTTAACATATCTTCCATATTAGGAAGAGTACCTTCATGCATTCTTGGATACATTTCTTTTAAAATCATAGCTAAATTCTCAATTGCCTGTATTATTAAGTCATCTCTATAGGTTTCATTAATTTCATTATGAGTTATATTATACATAGCCTTTAAAGCTGAAGAAATAGTGAAGGCTATTTTTGAAGGATCATCATATACAAAAGGGTTAAGTCCAACAGAATTAGTATTAGATGGATCAACAATATTATAGCTTATGTTAAAATTATCACATACACTCATCATATGATTTATTATTTCAATATCAGGTGACATTAATGTTAGCCCCAAGTCTTTGTAAATATGATTTGAACTAGAATCACTTAAAATCATTTTCTTTAAATATGCATTAAATACAGATTCTTTTCCAGTAGTAGGAGATAGCATTGTTAAGCTGAAATTTTTATTCATATATTCATTATCATAAGGAGCATTAATATAAGCAATTCGAGTTTTTAACGCTGTAAATCCAAGTTCTTTAGAGGCTTCTCTAAAGAAGAATTTTCTTTCTATATCTCTGGCAATAAATGGTTCAAATACTAAAGAAGTTTTTCCAGTACCAGAGCTACCACATACAAAAGTTGATTGATATCTTGATGTTTCAGGCATAGTAATATTTTTTCCATTTTCATAATCTTGCCCTATATATAATTCACAAGAATATGCTCCTCTACCTTCTTTAGATGTAGATAGATTAATTCCAGAATAATCCCAAATAGAACGAGTTTTATCTTTACTATCATTTACATCAAAATATAACCATTTAAATAGTGGAAATATAGTAGTTAATGGTAAATATAATGAAATACTAATCATAGCAGGTGTTACTACATCAGAAAAATCAGTAATAAGTTCTACATAGTTAGGTATTGATAATAAAAATAACCATACTCCCATATTAAGCCATTGTGTGAACATTGATATAGCAATAATATAAAGGCCTATTACATATAAATAAAACAATACAACTTTTTGACTTTTAGATGTTGAAAATTTTGAATGACCTGAAAATAGAAAAGCAAAAATAGGACAAGCTAAAGCTAATGTATATGTTATTGGTCCCCAATAAGAATAAGATACTCCTGTAAATATCATGAATAATAATTCTACAATTCTATCAATTGCTAAATATACTGTAATTAGTGTTAAAATATAAGTTGCAAATGTATTTCTATCAGTATTTAACTTTTTCAAAAATTTGTCTATATATTTCATTTAAAAAATCCTTTCATTAATTAAAATGCTACATATATATTATCCTACAAAATGGCGAAAAAAACAAGAGTTTTAAGGAAAATAATTAAAAAAATGATTAACTGAATAAAACATATAAAAATGAATATACTAATTGTAAATAAAATGCAAAATAGGTAATAGTATGAAAAATAAATTTTTTTAATTAATATAAATTACTCATATGGAGGTTTTCATGTATGCAAAATGAATATGTTAGAGAAGAAAAAATAATTGAAAAGACTGAATTAGATAAGGAAATAGAGCTAATTAGAAGTATAATAAAGACAAGAGAAGAGTTAAAAAGGGATAATAAGAATTTTGAATATGCACAAGATGACTTGGTAGATTACTATTCTTATCAGATTAAAGCAAATCAAGCAAAATTAGATTATCTAATAAAAATGGCAAAGGAAAAGGGAATAGAGGTTGACATGATTAATGATATAAAGTTTTCTTTTTGGGAAGAAAATGAAGAAGCAGGATAAGTAATATTTGTCCAAAATCTAACATACAAATGGTAATAATGAATGATTTTATTTCATTATTATCATTTTTTATTGGAGTTGAGAGAATGAATACAAATATAATTACTTTTTTAGCTTGTATATGTTTTATTTTTATTTTTGGAAGAATTTTTATAGTACCATTAAAAAAAGTACTAAAAATTATTATTAATTCAATTTTAGGAGGATTAAGCATTTTTATGATTAATTTTATCGGAGCTAATTTTGGATTTCATATTGGTTTGAATTTTTTTACAAGTATTGTAATTCGGAATTTTAGGTTTACCAGGTGCTGTTGTTTTGATATTAGTTAAGTTGATAGTAGGTTATTAGTTTAAAAAAAGCATTAATATAGCCTTAGCAGTATTAATACTACTAAGGCATTTAATAAATATTATTATTCAACAGTGACTGACTTAGCTAAATTTCTAGGTTTATCAACATCTAATCCTTTTTCCTTTGAAATATAATATGACAATAGTTGTAATGGAATGATTGACAAGATAGGTGATAAGAAAATATTAGTACAAGGAATATGGAATACCTCATCAAACATTTTATCATCAACATTTTGACTCGTAACAATTAAAGTTTTAGCACCTCTTGTGATTACTTCTTGAATATTACTAATAGTTTTCTCTATTAATTTTTTATCTGTCATAATTCCAATAACAGTAACTCCTTTTTCAATTAAAGCAATTGGACCATGCTTTAATTCACCAGCAGCATAACTTTCTGAATGAATATAAGAAATCTCTTTTAGTTTTAAAGAACCTTCCTTTGCAACTGTTTCATCAATTCCTCTACCTAAGAAAAACACATCTTTTTCTTGATAAACTTTCTTTGCAAATTCTTTTATATTTTCTGATATTTTTAAAGTATCTTCTACTTTTTTTGGTAGTTCTAAAATATCTTTTTTTAATGTGTCAATATCATTTGGAGTCATTTCTAAAGTTTCTGCAAAATAAATTGCTAGAATAGTTAATAAAATGACTTGGGAAGTATATGCTTTTGTAGAAGCTACTGCGATTTCTGGACCAGCATGTGTATAGATTGAATAATCTGCTTCTCTTGTAATAGAACTTCCAATTACATTACTAACTGCAATTGTTTTTGCACCTTTTTGTTTAGAAAGTTTTAAAGCAGCAATTGTATCAGCTGTTTCTCCTGATTGTGAAATGAAAATACATAAAGTTTTTTCATCAATTAAAGGATCTCTATATCTAAATTCTGATGCAATATCAACTTCTGTTGATATTTTGCAAAGTTTTTCTAATGTATGTTTTGCAACTAATCCTGCATGCATTGCTGTTCCACAAGCTACAATATATATTTTATTGATACTTTGTAAATATTCTTTTGAAAAATTTAATTCTTCAAATTCACATTTTGCATTTTCACTTAATCTAGCTCCAATTGTTTCTCTAATAGCTGTTGGTTGTTCA
>CANQWL010000052.1 GCA_947627555.1 uncultured Clostridia bacterium
AACAACGGAACTTAAATATTGATAAAACAATTGTAAATATTGTTTTATCAATAGTAATTTTTCTTATTATGTCATTTAGTACCTATATGTCTATACAACAGCTAAAGACTAACAGCTATGATGACATAGAACCTCTTACTGATGAGGCTTATGATAACATAGGACCTCTTATTGATGGGGCTATGGTAGTTACAAAAAATCATAAGCACGGTCTTATCAAAAATGGTGGTGAAGTAATAGTCGAACCAAAATATGATTATATTTCTTCATTAACTGGTGATAATGGCACAAGGACTTTTAAAGAAAATGATTTGTATGGATATCTCGATAAAAGTGGCAATATAATTATTGAACCACAGTTTGAAGATGCTTCTGAATTTTATGATGGAAAAGCTGAAGTGCGAGAAGGGGTCAATGTGTATTATATTGATATACACGGAAAAGTTATAGGAACAGCAGAATAGGATAGTTGTTTTAATTTAGTGAAATAAGCATATCAGAACAGTTTGTTTGATTCTGGTATGCTTATTTTTTATATTCTTAAATTTTCTTTTTCTTTTAGAAATAATATGATATAATAAATATTGTTAAAAAATGGAGGTTATCATGATTGAACTATTATCACCTGTTGGAAATTTTGAATGTTTAAAAGCTGCTGTACAAAATGGCGCTGATAGTGTTTATTTCGGTGCCAATCTATTTAGTGCAAGAGCTTTTGCTAATAATTTTGATTTAGAAGATTTAAAAAGAGCAATTGAATATGCAAAATTACGAGGTGTAAAAACAAATTTAACTTTAAATACACTAATTAAAGATAATGAATTCACAGATGCTTTCGAAATTGCTAAAAAAGCTTATCAATTTGGAATTGATGCTATTATTGTTCAAGATTTAGGATTAGCCAAAAAACTTATTTCTACTTTTCCTGACTTGCCTATTCATGGAAGCACTCAAATGACAATTCATAACTTAAATGGCGTTTTAGAATTACAAGATTTAGGTTTTAAAAGAGTTGTTCTATCAAGAGAATTATCAACTGATGAAATCGAATATATTAGCAAGAATAGTAACATAGAGTTAGAATGTTTTATTCATGGTGCTTTATGTATCTCTTATTCTGGACAATGCCTTTTTTCTAGTATGATTGGTGGTCGTTCTGGAAATCGTGGAAAATGTGCTCAGCCTTGTAGGCTTCCATATAAATTATTAGAAAATAACAAAAAAATAGATGAAGGTTATCTTCTTAGTCCTCGTGACTTATGTGGATTAGAATATATCCCATTTTTCATTAACGCAGGAATAACTTGCCTAAAAATTGAAGGTAGAATGAAATCTCCTGAATATGTTGCTATAGTTACAAAAATATATCGTAAATATATTGATTTAGCATTATCTGATAAACCATATATAATTGATGAAAATGACAAAAAAGAATTGATGCAAGCATTTAATCGTGGAATGTCTTCTTGTGGACATTTAGAAAACAAACCTAATAAAAATCTTGTATTTAAAGAAAGACCAAATAATATGGGACTATTTTTGGGAATTGTGCAAAATTATAATAAAGCAAAAGGTCTTATTACTTTAAAATTGAAAGAAAAGATAGAAGTTGGAGATACTATTTCTCTTCAAAATGAAGATGGTCTCTATACTATTTCGGAATTAATGGAAAATAATATAAATGTAACACAAACTAAAGTTGGACAAACTATTACAATTGGAAGAATGAAAGGAAATATCAATTTGGGTGACAAAATTTATAAAATGTCATCTAAATCATTAATCAATTCTGCAAGGGAAAGCTATAAAAATGAAAATAAAAAAATACCCTTAAACTGTAAAGTAACAATACAAAAAGGAAAACCTTTATCTATTCTTATTAAAAGTAATTGTAATTTAGAATTATATAAAAGTTTGAATATACAATGTGAATTAGATTGTATTCCTACTGAAGCTAAAAATAAGCCCCTAAACAAGGAAAACGTTATAAAACAAATATCTAAAACAGCTTCTACACCATATGAATTTGAAAACATTGAAATTAATTTAGATAAAAATCTATTCTTACCTAAATTAAGTATGTTAAATGAATTAAGAAGAACTGCATTAGAAAATGTGGAAAATTATATTTTATCAAAAATTCATAGAAACTTGCCTAAATGTAAAAGTATTGATATACAAAATAACAATATAACAAATAAAACAATTGAAAATATGAGAAATTTTTCAAAAAACAATATTTTACCTAGGAATAATTCTTATAAAATATCTTTGTTACTCAATATTTTAAATGAACATTTTGACTATACTAAACTAGATAATAATATAGATAATTTGTATATTCCTTTAAAATATTTTATGAATAAAAAATACAATCCTATACTAAATATCTTAACAAAAAAATTTAATACATATATTTATCTTCCAACTATTATTAAAGTAAATTATAAAAATTTATTTTATAGTAATATAAAAAAGTCTGTAAAAGATTATAATATAAAAGGATTTGTCGTTTCTAATTTGGGTAATGTTCAATTATTAAATGATTTATTTGATGATTTGAATGAATATTTTAAGATTATTGCTAATTATACTCTAAATGTATTTAACTCTAATACTATACTAGAATTGAAAAAATTAGGAATTAGCAAATATACCATTTCTCCTGAACTAGATAAATCTACTATATTAAGTTTATGCAATTATAATTATATAGAAAAAGAATTAATTGTATATGGAAAAATTCCTTTACTTAATATGAATTATTGCTTATTAGGAGAAACAGATAAATGCTATCCTGAATGTAAACAATTATGCGAAACTCAAAATAATTATTATTTAAAAGATAGATTAAATATGAATTTTAGAATATTACCAGATAATATTGAAACAATTACTACTATTTATAATAGTAAAACTACTTCTCTTTCCGCAAAAGATTTCTTTATTAATTTTGCAAGAATTGATATTTTAGATGAAACAGTTGATGATATTAACAAAATTATTTCTGTTGTGAAATGTGGTAATCGTTTTGAAGGAAAAGATTTTACTAATGGTAATTTAAATAGAGAAATTTAGATTTTAAAAAGCATACTACATTAATTATAAATGTAATATGCTTTTTATCTTTTTTGTAAAACTATTTCAATACAAAGTATAATATAACTATTATATTTGCTTACTACTCAGCTCAATTATCAAGTCCATATTATCATCTTTTGCAGCCTTATTTTTTCTAATCTTTCCACACTTTTTACACTTAAAAATGATAACATATCCTTTTTTATTATTCATTTCTAGTGCAATTGGCTCCATATCTCCATGACATTGCTCTTGTCTATCTCCTGGATTTACATCTAAATGTTTTGAGTGTAAGCAATATGGACAATGATTTCTACATGAATATCCTAATTTAGATACTTTTTTTCCACAATTCTCACATATAAATTCTTCATCAATTTCTGTAAAATTTTTTTGTTCCATTTTTGCTCGCACTCCTTTTTAAGTACAATTCTAATCAAAATTTTTTTAACTTTGTTCCTAATATTTAAAGTTTCCTCCTCCGACAAATTCTTTAATCAATGAATTTGCTGGAACATATTCAGCAGGTATTGTTTCAAAATATCTAAGCATATTTATTAATCTTCTAGCTTCTGCATATTCTGGTTCTTCTGGTTTAATTTCTTCTAATAACGGCATTGCTATTGTTTTCAATACACCTAATTCATAAATTAATGAAGTATTAAATATTACATTTGCATTTTCTTGATATGGGAAAATATTTTTTTCTTCCCCTCTATTTACCATATACCAAGTTGCTATTGTTTGTTTTGCTGAATATCCTCTAAATTGATAATCTCTTACAATTCTTCTTACTAACCTCGTATCTGTTGATGATATTCTATTGTATCTATCCATATTTAATACTGTTAATGCACTAATGTATACCTTATATTTTTGATCTTTTGAAATACTACTTGTCAATTTGTCATTTAAACAATGAATTCCTTCTATTACTAAGACCTCATCTTTTTCTAATTTTAATTTTTTTCCATTATATTTTTTAGTTCCAACATGAAAGTCAAATTCAGGCATTTCAATTTCTTCTCCATTTAATAATTTAGTTAAATGGTCATTAAACAATTCTAAATCAATAGCTTCTATATTTTCAAAATCATATTTACCATCTTCATCTTTTGGAGTTTGTTCTCTTTCTACAAAATAATTATCTACTGATATTGTTACTGGTTTAATTCTATTGATTTTTAATTGTAATCCCAATCTTTGAGCAAATGTTGTCTTTCCTGAAGATGATGGACCTGCAATTAAAATCATTTTAATATTTCTATTTTTTGCAATATCATCTGCAATATTGGCTATTTTCTTTTCATGTAGAGCTTCATCTAACATAATAACATCTTTAATATTATCTTCTTTTACTGCTTTGTTTAATTTGTAAACTGTATTCATATCCAAAATTTTATGGATATCATCATATTCATCTAAAGCCCAAGCTAATTTTTTTGTTTGAATTAATTTTGGCATTTGTTCAGGTGCATTTGAACTTGGATATCTCATTAAAAAGCCATCACTATATTTAATAATTTCAAATATTTTTGTAGCACCTGTCCTATCTGCTAAAGTTCCATAACAATAATTAAAATATTCTCCACAATAATACATATAAATTTCATTATTATCTTCTAAATCAAACTGTAATCTACCTTTTGAAGTGTCTGTTTCATCATATAATTTTTGTGCTTCTTCTCTTGTCATAATAATTTGTTTAATTGGTAAATCTTCTTTTACTATTTTTCTCATCTCATCATTTAGTTTTTGAACGATTTCTTCTGTAACTTCTGTATTATCAATATCACAAAACATTGAATTACTTAATTGATAATTAACTGTCATTTTATATTGTGGACACACTCTTTCAAATGCCATTCCTAAAATATAAATTAATGTACTCCTATAAACTCTCATTCCAGCTTTTGAAGCTAAATCTACTAATTTTATTTCTCCATCTTTTTTTATTTCATAATTTAAATTTACATATTCATTATTAAATGTTGCTGCAACTACCTCGTGCTCACTTGCTTTAACTTCACTTTCTAATAATTGTTTTATTGTCGTCGGTTTTTCTATTTCCAACTTTTTGTCTTTATATTGTATTTTCATATTTTATCCCCCTTTTGTACTTATCCATTTTACCTTAATTTATATAATAAGTCAAATTAATTTGACCAAAGGAGCACTCCAGTAAGAATTATTTAAATATACTTTATAAAATTTATGTTTTGTGTTGCATTTGTGTATAAAATGTGATACAATACATATAATAGAATACAGGAGGTGTTAGTTATGGCTAAAACAGATACTTTGCATATAAGAATAGAACCTAGTGTTAAACAAAAAGCTGAAAAAACATTAAATGATTTAGGTTTATCTATTACTGAAGCTATTAATGTGTTTTTAAATCAAGTTATATTAAATGATGGAATTCCTTTTGAAATTAAAAAACCTAAATTTAATAAAGAAACTATACAAGCAATTGAAGATACAAAAAATGGTAAAAATTTAAGTAAAACCTTTGATAGTGTAAATGAAATGTTTGAGGAGTTGGATAAATAGTGCTAAAAATTAGATATAGCAATCAATTTAAGAAAGATTATAAATCAATTCAAAAAAGAGGTTATGATATTAATAAATTAAAGGTTGTTGTTCAATTATTATTAGAAGAAAAAACTTTGCCAGCTAAATACAAAGATCATTATTTAACTGGTAATTATAAACGGATTCAAAGAATGTCATATTCAGCCTGATTGGCTTTTAATTTATTGTATTGAAAAAGATAAATTAATATTAACCGTTTCTAGAACAGGTTCTCATTCTGATTTATTTTAATTATCAACGGTGATCAAAGGGACGCACCCCTTGGTCGTTTAAAAAAAGCTAACAAAAAATGATAAAAATGAAGACTTATTTCCATATGTCTCAAGTTATATTTATGAAATTTTTGGATATACTTAAAATAAAGATATTGAGGAGGGATTATTATGGATTTAAATAGAATTAATCATATTCTAAATAATGATGAAAAGTGCGATGTTTTTTATAATAATAGAACTGTATGGATTCAAGGTGTAAATGGTGATATTGCCAAAGTCGGTTTTGTTGATAATTTTGAGGAAAGAGATGTTTCTATAAAAGATTTGTATGAATAATAATATGAAATTCCCCAAAATTAATAATAATTCATATATAGAAATAATATCCTTTGGGAGCGAGTAGTTTTTAAGTTATGAATTATTATTATTAATTTGGGGGAATTTTCATTTTTTGATTTATGCATCCCTATAAATTAAATATCCCAATATTGGAAAATGAAAAATAGCTATTTCTTTTATTGCCTGCTTAAAAAGATTTTTTCCTGCTAAAAACCTAAAATATTTTATTATATGGAAATTAATATATTTAGATTTTTTTAAATTTTCATAGTAATTAATTAATTTTTCAATAAAATCTTTATTTTTATTATCTACCGCATATTCTTTGCACATCTTTACTCCATTTAAATATGCCTTATCTATTACTCTTTCTCTCCTATATTTTAAATATGATTGATATGTATTTCCATTTTCATTTTTCCATATTGAAAGATTTTGTTTTAAACTTCTACCTCCAAATACATTATTTGTATGCAACCTGTAATCAAATAATTGTTCCTCTAAATAAGCTATTCCTTTATTTTCATTTGCAATAAAACTTGCTAACCAATCGTGTGCAATAACATCTTCCGTAAATGGTATCATTTTATCTCTTACTTGTTTTGTAATCAGTTGTGAACATCCTATTCCTATATAACGAGATATTGCAATATGACTTTTTCCATTAATTAGTGGAACATTTTTATACTTAAAATAATTATCTTGAAGTACTTTTCCATTTTCATCTATTTGTCTAGAATTACAATAGACCATATCTACTTTTTCTTTAATCAATTTATTTAAGCATTTATCTATTTTCTCTTTATACCAAATATCGTCATGATCAGAAAATGCAATATAATTTGCTTCTGATTTTTTTAACAAAAACTCGAAATTTTTGTTATACCCAAGATTTTGTTCTTGTATATATAAAGTAATTCTTTTGTCTTGTTTCTCATATTGTTTTAAAATTTCTTTTATTTCTTCATTTGGTGAATTATCATCACTTATAATTAAATGAATATTTGTATAAGTTTGATTCAAAATGCTATCAATTTGTTCCTTTAAATATTTTGTATTTGTATTATAAGTAGTAAGTAATATATCTACTTTTTCTTCCATATTATTGATACCCTTTCTATGCAATAATTTAATTGCTTATGTATATTGATTATCAATCTCCTTTAAAATAACATCATGTGCACTACCTTCTGAAATACTTACTTCTGAAACTAATGTTAGTCTTGCTTTTTCATGTAATTCTGGAATTGTTATGCTTCCACAATTGCACATTGTTGATTTTATTTTAGCAACTGTAATTGCTAAATTATCTTTTAATTTACCTGCATATGGAATATAAGAATCTACACCTTCTTCAAAAGAAAGTTTTTTATCTCCTCCCATATCATATCTTTGCCAGTTTCTTGCTCTGTTTGAACCTTCTCCCCAATATTCTTTAACATAGCCATTTCCTTTTTTTACAACTCTTGTTGGGCTTTCATCAAATCTAGCAAAATATCTTCCCATCATAACATAATCAGCTCCTAATGCTAATGCAATTGTAATATGATGGTCATGTACAATTCCTCCATCAGAACATACTGGAATATAAATTCCTGTTTCTTTAAAATATTCATCACGAGCTTCTACAACATCTATTAAAGCTGATGCTTGTCCACGACCAATTCCTTTTGTTTCACGTGTAATACAAATTGATCCTCCACCTACTCCAACTTTTATAAAATCTGCTCCAGCTTCTGCTAGATAACGAAATCCTTCTTTATCTACAACGTTTCCTGCTCCTATTTTTACACTATCTCCATATTTTTTTCTTACAAAATCTATAGTATTTTTTTGCCATACTGAATATCCATCTGATGAATCCATACATATTAAATCAACTCCTGCATCAACTAATGCTGGAATTCTTTCTTCATAATCTCTTGTGTTAATACCTGCACCTACAATATAGCTTTTATTTTCATCTAATAATGAATTTGGATTATTTTTTCTATCTTCATAATCCTTTCTAAATACTAAATATTTTAATCTTCCATCATCATCTAAAATTGGTAAACATGCTTTTTTGTTTTTCCATATAATATCATTTGCTTCTGATAAGCTAACTCCTTCATTTGCCCATACTATATTTTCTTTTGGTGTCATATAGTTATCAATTGGTGCATCAAAATCATCTCTTGATATTCTATAATCTTTGTCTGTAACTAATCCAATAAATTTTCCATTTGCAGTTCCATCATGTGTAACAATTACAGTTGAATGTCCTGTTTGTTTCACTAATTCAATTACATCTCTTAAAGGTGTTCCTGATTTTACATTTGAATCACTTACAACAAATCCTGCTTTGTGTTTTTTTACATGACGAACCATTTTCGCTTGTGACTCAATAGATTGTGAACCATAAATAAATGCAACTCCTCCTTCTCTTGCTAACGCAATTCCCATTTCTTCTCCTGATACTGATTGCATAATTGCAGAAACCATTGGTACATTTGCATAATATTTTGCTTCTTCTCCTTTTTTATATTTTACAAGTGGTGTTTTTAAAGAAACTTGACTTGGTATGCATCTTTCATCTGTTAAATTTGGTAATAATAAAAATTCGTTAAATGTTCTTGAAATATCTTTTAATATCTTTGCCATTTTCTCTCCCCTTTCTAATAATCTACATGTTGCGACATATTTTGTATTATATTTTGTAATTATACTATACTAACTTTATGTTGTAAATATTTTTAACAAAAAAAGAATACCTTTAATAGTATCCTTTTTAATTTTATATATATTTTTTATTGCTCTACTGGATAAACACTTACTTGTTTTTTGTCTCTACCTTTTCTTTCAAATTTTACTGTTCCATCTACTAATGCATATAGTGTATCATCACTACCTTTTCCTACATTAGTTCCAGGGTGTACTTTTGTTCCTCTTTGTCTTATTAGGATGTTTCCTGCTAAAACAAATTGTCCATCAGCTCTTTTGACACCAAGTCTTTTAGACTCACTATCTCTACCATTCTTGACATTACCTTGACCTTTCTTATGAGCCATGTCTTCTCACTCCTTTCATGGTTTTATATTTATACATGTTTCGATTAAAATCTAATTTTATTAAGCTTCTACTTTTTTAGTAGCTTTTGTTGTTTCTTTTTTAGCTGTTTCAGCTTTTTTTGCTGTTGTCTTTTTAGCTGTTTCGGCTTTTTTTGCTGTTGTTGTTTTTTCTGTTTCTGTTTTCTTTGTTGTTGTCTTCTTTTCTGTTTCTACCTTTTTTGTAGCTGATTCTGCTTTTGTTTCTGTTTCTGCTTTGCTAGTAGATGTTTTAATTGATGTAATTTCTACCTTAGTATATGGTTGTCTATGTCCTTGTTTTCTTCTATAATTCTTTTTAGGTTTCATTTTGAAGACAATTATTTTTTTACCTTTTCCATGTGAAATTACTTTTCCTTCTACTTTGACACCTTTTACATAAGGATTTCCTACTTGTATTTTTCCTTCTTCAGATACTAATATAACATCACTAAAGGTAACTTTTTTACCCTCCTCAGCATCTAATTTTTCAAAAAATACAACATCTCCTTCTGCTACTTTGTATTGTTTTCCACAGCTTTCAATTATTGCGTACATTAAAAATGCACCTCCTTTATTTGTATACTCGCTAATCCTTAAACCTAGGTAATTAAACTTAATTAATTTTTTCAAACCTTGACTAAGCGGATTACAGTTTTTAATTTTATCATAAAAATATTAAGTTGTCAATACATTTTCAATTTAAGTTTCAATTTTGTGACTGGTAAATGAAAATGTCCCAAAAAAAAGTTATGTTGGTAAGTAAAAATGTCCCAAATAATCAACACAT
>CANQWL010000053.1 GCA_947627555.1 uncultured Clostridia bacterium
TGCATAATTATAATTTTTATTAGTTTAAATGTATGTTGCCATTTAAACCCGGAACCTTTGGCAACCTTGGCAACCCCTGGCAACATTTAGTAGTGGAGGATAATATGGAAATTGTTAAAATTATAGGAATTGCTTTAATTGCATTGATTTTAATTATTCTTTTGAAACAATATAGGCCAGAATTTGCAATTTATATCAGTTTACTTACAGGTGTTTTAATACTAATTTTAGTTATGGACAAACTTGTAGGAATTGTAAATTTATTACAATCATTAGCTAACAAAGCTTCTATTAACAGTACTTTTTTAGTTTTATTATTAAAAATAACAGGAATTGCTTTTTTATCAGAATTTGCTGTTAGTATTTGTAAAGATTCAGGTGAAGGTGCAATTGCTAGTAAAATAGAAATTGGAAGCAAAATAATTATTATTTCGATGTCAATTCCTATTATTTCAAGTTTACTAGAGATTATTTTAAAGGTATTACCATAATTAAACTAAACAATAAAGGAGCTGATAATGAAACAACAAATGAAAAAAATAATAAGGTTATTAACCCTTATTATATTATTAATAGTAAATTTAAATAATATTACATATGCAGATTCTAATGATGAAACTATGCAAGAACAGCAAGAAGAATTTGGAATTCAGGAATTTCTACAAAATGCCAAAAACTATACAGGAGATTTTTTTGATGACATAGATATTAGTAATATTTTTAATGATGCAATTAAAGGGAAAATTGATAATTCAAGTTTAGTAAAAAGATTTCTAAATTTATTTGCTTCAGAACTTGTAACAAGTATAAATTCAATAATAAGTATATTAGCAATTATATTAATTCATAGTATTTTAAAATCAATTAGTGAAAGTTTAGAAAATGATGGAATTTCTAAATTGATTTATTATGTGCAGTATATTTTAATTGTTACTATTATTATGACAAATTTTACACAAATTATAAAAATGGTGCAAGATACATGTGTAAATCTAGTTGCATTCATGAATATGCTAGTACCATTATTAATCACATTAATGATGTACACTGGAAGTATTGCAACAAGTGGAGTTTTAGAACCAATAATTTTATTTACAATTCATTTTATGGGAAATATTATTCAAAATATTATTATTCCATTTGTATTAATCTTTACTAGCTTAATAATAATTTCAAAAATTTCTGACAATGTACAAATTGATAAATTATCTAAGTTTTTAAAGTCTGGAATTGTCTGGTTTTTAGGAATAATATTAACTATATTTGTTGGAGTAGTATCTTTAGAAGGAACAATGTCTAGTAGTGTAGATGGAATTACAGCTAAAACAACAAAGGCTATTGTTAGTTCAGCAATACCAGTAGTAGGAAAAATCTTAGGTGATGCAGTTGATACAGTATTAGGCTCAGGAATTGTATTAAAAAATGCAGTTGGTCTAATAGGTGTAGTTGTTGTAATCGGAATTTGTATAATGCCCATTTTAAAATTAGGAGTTTTAACTATTTCTTATAAGTTATTATCAACTGTTTCTCAACCTATTGCAGATGAAAAAATAGTAAGTCTTTTAGACCAAATTGGTGATGTTTTTAAAATTTTGTTAGCAATATTAAGTGCTATGTCATTTATGATTATTATAGGAACAGCGCTTGTATTGAAAATATCAAATAGTGGAATGATGTATAGATAGGGGATATCAAATGATAAGTTTTTTAAGTTCATGGGCAAAAAGTTTGGGAGTTGCAATTGTTATTGTCTCGATTCTTGAAATGATTTTGCCTAATAACAAGACTAAAAAATACATTAGAATGGTTATGGGAGTTTATATAATATTTAATATTATAGCACCATTTATTGATAATAAAGATCTTTTGGATTTAAATGAAATTAACTTAGATAATTATATAGAAACGCGGAAGCAATACAGAGGTTAATCAAACATCTATGGATGATAGAATTAAAGAATTATACATTCAGGAATTAGAAAAAGATATAATAAAAAAAGTAACACAAATGGGATATGAGGTAACAAAATGTAAAGTAGAAGCACAAATAGCAGATACAGAGGAAGATACTAAAATTACAAAAATAAAATTAAATGTAGAAAAAAGTGAAAATTCAAATGTAGAAGAACAATCAAATGAAACAGAAAAGGTTGAAAATAAAATTGTTACTGAAATACAAAAAATAAAAACTATAAACACCACAATAGAAAATAAACAAGAGGATATAAACAAAAGTGAAGAAAAAAATAAAGCTCAAAAACTAGACAAATCAGACATTCAAAATATAAAAAAATTTCTAATAGAAGAATATGAGGTGAATGAAAAATGTTTAGAGATAAATTAAAAGGTTTAATTAATAAACAAGAAATAGTAAAAGGAAATGATAAAAAGAAAATTGAAAATTTAGTTTTCTTTGTAATAGTATTAATAATTACTATTGTAATTATTAATGTTATATGGAATGACAATAAAACAACAACAAAAACAGAAAAAAATACTTCAACAAAAAGATTAGCAACTTCTATAACAAATGAAAGTAATAGCAACGAAAATAGTACAACTACAGAAAACGATTTAGAAGGAAAATTGGAACAAATATTATCAAAAATACAAGGAGTAGGAGAAGTTAAAGTATGTCTTAATTATTCAGAATCAAGCGAAATTGTAGCAATGTATAATGAAAGCTCTAAAATAAACAATACAGAAGAAAGTGATACATCAGGAGGGACAAGAAAAATACAAGAAACAGATACACAAAAGGATATTATTTATAAGGAAGAAAATGGAGAAAAAGTACCAATCACACAAAAAATAATTCAGCCTAAAATAGAAGGTGCAATTATTACTGCTAAAGGTGCTAATGATATGACAACAAAAACTAATATTATTCAAGCAGTTGAGGCTGCAACAGGATTAGCTACACATAAAATACAAGTTTTTGAAATGAATTAATTTGAAATGCAATCACTATTTAACAAAAATATTTATTTTGAAAGGACTGATAGTAAAATGAAAATATTTAAGAAAAATCAAATAGTTATTTACATAGTAGCATTAATGTTAGTTACAGCAGGTTATTTAAATTATATGACAAATGATAAGAGTTCAGGTTCATCAGTAGAAACTAGCATTCAAATGGAATCTAATGATGATACAGCGTTAGCAAATATAGGAGATGCACGATTAGTAAGTAGCAATGAAGTGCTACAAGATAATGATTCTAATAAAGAGAATCAAGCAAATAATATTACTGCATCACAAAATAATACAATAAATGAAAAACAAAATGATTTACAAAATAATACAACTAATACAATAGAGCAACAAAGTACTACAATACAAACAAACGCTAGTAATTCAGAAGACTATTTTACAAAATCAAAATTAGAAAGAGATACAATGTATTCACAAATGTTAGAAACATATGAAAAGGTAATTAATAGTAGCAATGCATTAGAAACACAAAAACAAACAGCAACTCAAGAAATTACTAAAATTAATGATACAAAAAATAGTATTATGATTTGTGAAAATTTAATTAAAACAAAAGGTTTTGAAAATAGCATTATTTTTGTAAATGGTAAAAGTATTAGTGTAATTATTGATGCATCTGAAATAAAACAAGAAGAAATTGCACAAATTCAAAATATCATTTCTAGGGAAATGAATGCTGAAATTGAAAATATACATATTACAAATAAATAATATAAAGAGTGTAATGCAAATGTAACATAAACGTAATATAAAATATATTTACAGATTTAGAATACATTTATATAATATATCTATATAAGAACAAAATAACATAATTATTTAGGAGGAAAAAACAAATGAGAAAAGAAAAAGGAATAACACTAATATCATTAATTATAACTATTATAATATTATTAATATTAGCAGGAGTCTCAATTGCTCTTTTGACAGGAGAAAATGGAATAATAAAAAAAGCAGAATTAGCAAAGCAAAAATCAGAAGAAGCAGAACAAAATGAAAATATAGTATTAGAAGATTATGAAAATAAAATAAAACAATATACTGAAGGAACAAGACAAAATAATAACACAACAGTATTATGGGAAGAAAATCCTATTTCAAGTGGAACATTAGAGTTAACAGATTCAATTTATAATTATGATTTTTTAAAAGTATATATTCGGTGATATAGTAGATGAAGTTCTAGTTGAAAAAGGTGGAATGAGCACTATTAGAGGAGGAGTACCTTATTTAGATTCAGGTCTTAATAATTTAGCTTATTGGGCGTATTATATATCATCTATATCTAACGATGGTAAAAAACTAACGTTAGTGAAATCTGGAGCAACAGCGGGATCTCCTACAGGGATGGTTTTAATGAATATTTCAAAAATAATAGGTGTAAATATATAAAAGATAAAAGAAAATTGCATAAAATTGATTATATATTTTCAAATGTAAAAAAATTAGAAAGAAAATATATTAATGGTAAAATAAGAATGTACAAAAATAAAATTTAATTATGTACAAAAATGTACATAGATAAATTCAAAAAAGTACATTCTTTTTTGTTATAATTTTTATTGAGATATAACAAAATTAATGAAGAATATAAAGAAATAAATAATTCTTAAAAAATATTTAAAAATGTTGTATTTTTTTTATTTATTGATATAATAATAAAAGAATTGAATATATAAAGGGAGGAAACTTATGTTAAAAAAAGTAGGGATACTAGCCAATGGAGGAGATGTGTCAGGATTTAATGCTGTTATTAGAGCAATTGTAAAAACAGCGGAAAATCATGGAGTAGAATGCTATGGAATTTTAGATGGTTATAATGGATTACTAAAAAAAGATTTTGAAAAATTAACTACAGCACAAAATGGAGAAGCAATAGGAATTTTACCTAAAGGAGGTTCTATTATAGGTTCTTCAACAAACTCTAATTTATTTAATTATAAAATTGTAAATGAAGATGGCAGTGTAGAATATAAAGACATGTCAAATCAAGCAATAGAAAATATTAAAGAATTTGGATTTGATTGTATATTTACATTAGGAGGAGATGGAACACAAAAATCAGCTAGAGACTTTTCAACAAAAGGGGTTAACATTGTAGGTGTTCCAAAAACAATAGACAATGATGTAGCATGTACAGAAATTACTTTTGGTTATAACACAGCTGTATCTGTAGCAATGGAAGCATTAGATAGATTGCATACAACAGGTGAAACTCATCATAGAATTATGGTATTAGAAGTAATGGGAAGATATGCTGGATGGATAGCACTAGAATCTGCAATTGCAGGTGGTGCAGATGTTGCATTAATTCCAGAAATACCATATGACATTGAAAGAGTTGCAACTAAAATTGAAAACAGAAAAAAAAGAGGTAAAAACTTTAGTGTTGTAGTTGTTGCAGAAGGTGCAAAGCCTATAGGTGGCGATATTACAATAATGGGAAAAAGAGATAATGGTAAAGGTGTCGATAATACAAAATTAGGTGGAATAGGACAAGTTGTAGCACAGCAATTAGAAGAATTAACAGGATTAGAAGCAAGAAATACAACTCTTGGTTATATGCAAAGGGGTGGAACTCCAACAGCATTTGATAGAGTTTTATGTTCAAAATATGGAACAAAAGCAATGGAATTAGCATTAGAAGAAAATTTCGGAAGATTAGTTGTTATAAAAAACGGAAGGGTAGATAGCGCATCTTTGGAAGATGTAGTAGGTGCTAATACAGAAATTGGAGCAGTATCAGGTAATACAGAGGAAAGTAATATACGTAAAATAACAATGGATGATGATTTAATAAAAACTGCTAGAGATTTAGGAATAAATTTAGGGGATTAAAATATTAATATTATTACTTGAATAAAAAAATTAATATTGTTATAATAATAAAAATAATGGAGGTATGAAATGGAAGAGAATAAAAAAGAATTAAATGAAGAAGTTAAAAATTCATCAGAAGATTTAAAGAAGGAAGCAGTAGATGCTGTTAATCAGGTAAAAGATACAATAAAAAATGTCGATATCAAAAAAGATAGTATCGAAACAAAAGGATTTATTGTAGAACTATTTAAAGATCCACTTGGAAAAATACAACAAATAGTAAATAAAAACACAGGAAGATATTTAACATATTCAATTATTATACTTATAGTTTGGGTTTTAGCACAATTACTACAAAAGATTTTTTCTTATAGCCATATATGGAAATATTCAAATATTGGAAGTGCAATAATTTCAGTAATAATTTCTGGAATAACTCCTATTATTAGTGTAATAGTTATATCATTAATTGTATTTTTTATAAATAAAAACAATAAGAAAAGTTTAACAACAATTATAACAGCAATTATTGTAGCAAGTATACCAATTGTGCTAGCATCTGTTATTCAACTATTAACAGTAATTAATATAAAAGTTAGTTTAATAACACAACCATTTACTCAATTATGTAATGCTATATCAATTGTTTTAATGTACTTTGCTATAAAATCAATATTAGAAATTGAAAAAAATTCTGAATTTATAAAAAAATTCATCATAATTGAATCTATATATTATGTTGTATACATTATTTTATCATTATTAGAGATATATATTTAATTAATGATTAAAATGTTTAAATTTATAAAAAATCAAAAATGTATTGAAAAAATTAAGAAAATATGCAATAATATATGCATAATAAATAAAGACTATAAAAAAGAGGAGTAAGTTTATACTTAATTTAAAGAGAATAGAAGCCTTAGGCTGTGAGCTTCTTAAATGAAAATAAACTGAAGGTAGCTTTTTTGTTGATATTCTGAACAAGTATAAGTAAGAATATCCGCGTAAGTAGCGTTAAAAACTAATTAAGATATAATTTTAATATCTATTATAATAGGTATGTAAAATTATTATTAAGGTGGTACCGTGAGTAGATAACTCGCCCTTATATTAGGGGTGAGTTTTTTGTTTATTAGAAAAAATAAGGATTTTAAAGGAGTGTCCCTTTTTCCCTGTTAGGAGGGATTTTAAGGAACATCCCTAATCCATGATAGGAGGAAAGATTATGTTAAAAGAAAAGTATAATCCAAAAGATTTTGAAGAAAAATTATATGAGCATTGGGAGAAGAAAGGATATTTTAAACCTAGTATGGATAAAACAAAAGAGAGCTATTGTATTATGATGCCTCCTCCAAATGTAACTGGTAAATTACATATGGGGCATGCTTTAGATGATACAATTCAAGATATTTTGATTCGTTTTAAGAGGATGCAAGGATATAATACTTTATGGCTTCCTGGTTCTGACCATGCCGCTATTGCAACAGAGGTAAAAGTTGTTGAAAAGATGGAAAAAGAAGAGGGGCTTACTAAAGCTGATATTACTAGAGAAGAATTTTTAGAAAGAGCATGGGCATGGACAAAAGAGTATGGTGGAACAATTCAAGAGCAACAAAAAAAGTTAGGTTGTTCTTGTGATTGGGAAAGAAACAGATTTACTTTAGATAAAGGATTGACAGATGCAGTTTTAGAGCAATTTGTTAGTTTATACAATAAAGGTCTAATATACAAAGGTAAAAAGATGATAAATTGGTGTCCATCATGTCATACAACAATATCAGATGCAGAAGTAGAGTATGAAGATGAAGCTTCTCATTTATGGCACATTAGGTATCAAATAAAAGATACAGATAAATATATTATTGTTGCTACAACTAGACCTGAAACTATGTTAGGAGATACAGCTGTTGCAGTACATCCAGATGATGAAAGATATAAAGATTTAATAGGTAAAAAATGTATCCTTCCAATTATGAATAAGGAAATTCCTATTATTGCTGATGAATTTGTAGAAAAAGAATTCGGTACAGGATGTGTTAAAATAACACCAGCTCATGATCCAAATGATTATCAAGCAGGATTAAGGCATAATTTAGAAATTATTGAAGTATTTGATGATAGTTCTATAATGGGTGATTTAGTACCAGAATATAAAGGAATGAAATCAATTGATGCAAGAAAGTTAATTGTTAGTAAACTAGAAGAAATAGGTGCTTTAGTAAAAACAGAAGATTATACACATAACGTAGGAAAATGTTATAGATGTCATAATACAATAGAACCTAGAATATCTGAACAATGGTTTATAAGCATGAAAGATTTAGCTAAAAGAGCAGCAGATGCAGTAAGAAATGACGAAGTAAAATTCGTACCTAAAAGATATGAAAAAATGTATTTTAATTGGCTAGATAATATTCAAGATTGGTGTATATCAAGACAATTATGGTGGGGACATAGAATACCAGTATATTATTGTGATGAATGTGGACATATGAATGTTGCAAAAGAAAAGCCAGAAAAATGTGAAAAATGTGGTTCAAATGAATTACACCAAGATGAAGATTCATTAGATACATGGTTTAGTTCAGCATTATGGCCATTTTCAACACTTGGATGGCCAAATACAGAAGCAGAAGATTATAAAACTTTTTATCCAACAAATGCATTAGTAACAGGATATGATATTATAACATTTTGGATATCAAGAATGATGACACAAGGATTGGAACTTACTAATCAAAATCCATTTAAAGATGTAGTAGTACACGGAATTGTAAGAGATTCACAAGGAAGAAAAATGTCAAAATCATTAGGAAATGGAATTGATCCAATTGAAATTATTGAAAAATATGGAGCAGATGCATTAAGATTTTCTGTATTATCAGGAACAACTATGGGAAATGATATAAGATATATGCCAGAAAAATTAGAACAAGCATCAAATTTTGCAAATAAAATATGGAATGCAGCTAAATTTATAATTAATAATCTTGCTACAAAAGAAGAAATAATTGCATTTGGAGATTCAATAAAAGATGAAGAAATAGGAAAATATAAATCAGAAGGATTACGTATAGAAGATAGATGGATTTTAAATAAACTAGATAATTTAATAATAACAGTTACAAAAAACATAGAAGAATATGATTTAGGAATTGCACTAGATAATATATACAGTTTTATTTGGAATGAATTTTGTGATTGGTATATTGAAATGGTCAAAACAAGATTATATAGTGATGATAGGCAAGAAAAAATACAAGTTAGTTTTGTATTGAACTATGTTTTTGGAGATGCTTTAAAATTATTACATCCATTTATGCCATTTGTAACATCAGAAATTTATGAAAATCTTATAAATTACAATGACAAAGAATTAATGATGACTAATTGGCCAAAAGAAAAGCAAAGAGTAGATTATGATGAAGATGATGATATTATTGAAAAAATAAAGCAAATTATAGTAGAAATTAGAAATATAAGAAGCACAAAAAATATCCATCCAAGTAAAAAATCAGAATTAATTTTTGTTACAGAAAGGTATATGGAAGAATTAAATCAAATTAAAGATGTACTTTTAAAATTAGGATTTGCAAATAAAGTTACAATTAAAAATAACAAAGAAGAAATTTCAGAAAATACGATTAATATTATAAAAGATGGAATTGAACTTTATATTCCATTAGAAGGTTTAATTGATGTAGAAGAAGAAAAGAGGAGACTAGAAGAAGAGAAAAAAAGATTAGAAGCAGAAGTTGCCAGATGTGAAAAGATGTTATCAAATCCAGGATTTGTAAATAAAGCTCCAGAATCAAAAATAAAGGAAGAAAAAGATAAACTTGTAAAATATCAAGAAATGTTAGAAAAAGTAAAACAAAGCTTAAAATAAATCTTAAAATAAAGTAAAAGAGACACAAAGTGTACTAAACTACAAATGTGTCTCTTTTGATATCTTTATTATACCAAAGTATAATTTTAATTAAATTCTTAAATTTATATTAGTTATTGCAACCGCAATTATTGTTATCATTGTTGTTTACCATATTATAAGGTGTCATATCATTCATATAGAATTTCTTTTCAGCTAATTTATCTTGAACACCACGAAGCGCTTCACCAAATCTTTGGAAGTGAACAACTTCTCTTTGTCTTAAATATCTTAATGGGTCTAAAACTTCTGGATTATCACGACAAAGGTTAATTAATTTTTCATAAGTTG